>NZ_QKYZ01000003.1:0-485841 GCF_003253625.1 Pseudomonas sp. URMO17WK12:I6 | reverse complement strand
CACCAGTTCATTTTTGGCGACATCCACGCCCACGATTGGCTTGGAAACAGAAACCGACATTGCCATTGAACACCCCCCGAGATATGGTTTTGAGCACTTGAAGGGCTCACCCAGAGGCGCAGGCTTGTTCCTATCGTCGGTCTAGCCAGATGCATTCTTTATCGGCGCTTGGGTGAAAGGAGGAGGGGCGAAATCTCCCACGGATCTGTACTGCGCCAACAGTCAGAATCGAGCCTTGTCCCTCCTCCTCCCTTCAAGTACCAGCATACAAGCGAGCCTTTGTGGCGAGGGGGCTTGCCCCCGTTGGGTCGCGAAGCGGCCCCAATCTACGACTGCTGCGCAGCCGAACGGGGGCAAGCCCCCTCGCCACATAAGCCCGTCCCCATATGGGGTTAGTGGGTTGCCTGATTATCCCGGTTTTCCATGACAGTGACGGTAGCCGTGGTCCCGGCACGCAAGCTGTTTTTGGCGATATAGTCGGCGTCGATCTGAATCCGCACCGGCACTCGTTGCGCCAGTTTGACCCAGGTATAGCTGGGGTTGATGTTGGCCAGCAGGCGACTGCCGGGGGAGTTCTCACGGTCGGCGATAGCAAAAGCGATGCTTTGTACGGTGCCGCCGAAGGTCTCGCCGCTCATCAACTCGATCCTGACCCGATCACCCTCCTTGATTCGCGGCAACTTAGTTTCTTCGAAGTAGCCACTAACATAAAAGGATTGACTGTCAACCAACGCCAACAGCGCACCGCCACCACTAGCGAAGTCACCCTCGCGGGTCAGCAGATTCGTCACATAGCCACTGACCGGCGCCACCACTCGGGTTCGTTGTAAATCCAGCTCGGCCTGGGTCAAGGCCGCAATAGCCAGCTGCACATTGGCTTGCGCCAAGCCAAGGTTGGCCTGGTTTCTCAACAGGTCCGCCTGAGCTACCGCCACTTCGGTACTGGACTTTTCCCACTCTTCGCCGGAGATCGCGAAACGCTGCTTGAGCGTCCTTCGCCTCTGCTCTTCGCTCTGGCGTTGTTTGAGTAAGGCCTCACTGGAAATGATTGATGCCTTCGACTGGCCCTCAGTGGCTTTCGCCACTTCGACTGAGCGCTTCGCGTGTTCGACCGCCAGTGCGTAACGCGCCGGGTCGATTTCCAGCAGCAACTGGCCCTTCTGCACATGCTGGTTGTCCTGCACCTGCAAGCTAATGATGCGTCCCGAGACCTCGGCTGATAGCGTCACCACATCGGCACGCACTCGCGCATCACGAGTCCAGGGTGATCGAGTGTAATGATCCCAAGCAAACCAACCGAGCAGCACCGCCAACCCGACTACGGCCAAAGTCACCAGTTGTGCAACGGTTTTCTTCAGACTCATGAGATACCCATCACCAAAATCACCACCGCACACACGCAAGCGTAGACGGTCATTTTCACTGAGATTTGAATATTTTCAGATAGGTTGTAATGGGCAGATGAGATTGCACAGCCAGCACAACGCGTCCGTCTCGTAGCACCGTACCGCCCCACAGCGAGCCACTGGCGCCGGTAAAAAGGAGGCTTTTCTCTCGGCATCGTCAGAAAAAGAGACGATCACACCCTTGCTTTAACCGATTCTCCAGCCCGTACCGATGGGATCAAGCTCAGATCACAGCCAAAAGGACAATCAGACTGCTTTTTCAATACTGCCTCAGAACTGAGTCTCGATAAACTCGAGATAAGGTGTACTATCAGGCTCTGTCCATCAGATATTAGTCCGTCATGTCCACGCTAAGCGAAGAGAGCCGCCAGATCGTAGCTTCTCTGGCGCACCGTGTTGGTCCCGACGCGGACATTGCGAGGGTCGCCCAAGCGATCGTTTCAACCTTGCAGGATATGGACGCAGCCCTCACGCCCATCATTGGGCCGCAGGGGGTTGCCGCGCTTTACCGCCGTAGCCTCCAGCTTTGCACTTGCGCTCATCCGCGCCTGGCCGGTACCTATGACCGCGTGCAGGCCGCGCTGGATCTGGCTGCCCTCAAATCCGTACTAGTTGAACAAAGCGAAGCCGATGCGTTGTTTTTCGGTGAAGTGATGCTGATCACCTTCTACGAACTGCTGACCACGCTGATCGGGCCCTCGCTCACCGCACGGTTGCTTCGTGACGTGTGGGAACCTTCTTTGAGCGACACCCCATCGCAGGAAAATTCGCCATGAGCACCAAAGTGACTATCAACCGCTTGGCCACCGGCGTGCCAGGATTGGACGAAGTGCTGGGCGGAGGTTTGCCGGAGTTTTCGTTCAACTTGATCGCCGGCCCTCCCGGCTGCGGCAAGACTACCCTCGCTCACCAGATGATGTTTGCCCTGGCGACGCCCGAACGTCCGGCGCTGTTCTTTACGGTGCTTGGCGAGCCGCCGCTGAAGATGCTGCGCTATCAACAGCAATTCGATTTTTTCGACAGTGAAGCGATCAACCATTCGATTCGCTATATCAACCTGGCCAACGACACCCTCGCCGGAAATCTGGACGAAGTGCTGCGGCGCATCGTCAGCGAGGTGGAGGCGCACTCTCCGTCACTGGTGTTCGTCGACTCGTTCCGTTCGGTGGTGCTGGCCAGCCAAACCCAGGACAACCCCAACAACAACCTGCCGCAGTTCATTCAGCAACTGGGCATGTTGATGACCACCTGGCAGGCGACGACCTTCCTGATCGGCGAATATTTCACCGAAACCGACACCAACCCGATTTTCACCGTGGCCGATGGCCTGATCTGGCTGCGTCAAAGCGTTCAGCGCAATTCCATGGTGCGCAAGATGGAAATCATGAAGATGCGCGGCCAACCGACACTGCCGGGGCTGCATACCTTCCGCATCGCGACGTCGGGGATCAAGGTCTTTGCGCCAACGGCGCCCAACCCGGTTGAAGCGCCGCTGGAGTTCCCTATCAAGCGCCTGAAGATGGGCGTGCCGCAGCTCGACGAGATGCTCGGCGGCGGTCTGCCCCGTGGTTATTCCTTGCTGGTAGCCGGGCCTTCGGGCTCGGGCAAAAGCATTCTGGCCGCGACATTTCTCGCTGAAGGCGCGCGCAATGGCGAAACCGGCGTGATCGCGGTGTTCGAACAGCGGCCCAATCACTCCCAGAATGCCACCCTCGCTGGCCTGATCCAGAGTGGCCAGGTCGGTCTGGTGGACAGCCGGGCCCCGGACCTCTCCATCGACGAAATCGTGCAGTTGCTGTTGAGCGAGATCACCCGGCTGAAAGCCACCCGCGTGGTCATCGATTCGCTGTCGGGCTTCGAACTGGCGCTGGCGCCGACCTTCCGCGATGACTTCCGCGAGTCGCTGTCACGCATGGTCACCGCGCTGACCGGCGCCGGGGTCAGTGTGTTGATGACCTCCGAGCTGGAAGACCGCTACACCGATCTGCGTTTCAGTCCTTACGGCACCGCCTTTCTCACCGATGCGATCATCGTTCAACGCTATATTGAAGTAGAGAGCCGCTTGTTGCGGATCATGGCCGTGGTCAAGGTCCGAGCCAGCGCCCATTCAGATCAGTTGCGCCAGTACCACATCGACGATAACGGCCTCCAGATCGGCGAAATGCTGCCGGACCAGGAGGGGCTGCTCGGTGGTCGACCGACAAAACAGAGTTCAGGAGCGGTACGTACGGGAGATAAAAATGTTTGAGCCCGACTCATGAGTAAAGCCGGTGGCAAGAAGGAACGTGAGATGGCCAATGCTGCTCACGAACTCTTCCTGCTTGGACAAAAAACTGTTGAAGCGCGCGCCGTACTGGCAGCACTGCAAAAACAGTTGAGCGACGCCAGCAGCCGGTTGGCAGATACCCAGCAGGTCGAGCAAGTGATCGAGGCCAATCAGCAGCTGGTACTGGCGATACTCTTGGCGCAATCAGACGCTGTACCCCCCCTCGTCTGGAGGAGCAGCGTTTGTACCAGCAATTGCGCGAGGCTAATGCGCAACTGGTAATGGCTGCGCTCAGCGCTCAAGACCTTCAGGCTACAGCCGAGCGCGCATTGAGCCAGCAGAAAAGCGTACTGGCGATGGTGGCCCATGAGCTGCGAAATCCGTTAACACCTATCAGCATGATTGCAGAGCGTATGGTTCGACTGCCTAGCGACCAACTGCCGCGAATGCGAGAGTTGATTGAGAGTCAAGTACAGCATATTTCACAGCTGGTCGACGATCTGCTCGACGTCTCCCGCGCCAGCACGGGCAAGCTGCGAATCAATCGCCGCGATGTCGACATGATGCAAATTCTGATTGAGGCTGTTGATGCGTGTGGTCCTGTGATGATCGCCCAACAGCAGCAGTTCGATGTCCATCTTCCAGATGGCACCTTGATGGTGAATGGTGATTCAGGACGCCTCGCTCAGATTCTTCACAATCTACTGGCGAATGCGGCCAAGTACACTCCGGCCGAAGGCAGAATCAAGCTGTCTGCCACGGTAGAGGCCGACGTTCTGAAGATAAGTATTTCCGACAATGGAATCGGCGTTTCGGCTAAAGCACTCCCTTTTATTTTTGACCCTTATGTTCAAGACGAACACGCCATAGGTTTCAACGGCTCCGGTTTGGGCATCGGGTTGACCGTCGTTCGGGAGCTGGTCGAAGCGCACGGTGGCAAGGTCACCGCCACGAGCGAGGGTAATGGTAAGGGAAGTGAGTTCGTGGTGATGTTGCCGCTGGTGAGCCATTGACGCTTCTTTGCACTTAATAGCACTCACGCCTGATCGAAGCGCTCGCATCGTCTTCCTCCGTTACGCCGCTCTTCAAAGGCCTGAAAGATGACAAGGAGCCTATGGAGCCGCCAATCCTCGACGGCCGTCCAAGGGCCTGGCCCGAATTGAATGTGCCGGCAAAACCGACGGACGGCCCCATATGGCAGCGTACGGCGTGCGCCATGGATTAATCTTTAGGTATTGGAAGTCTCAACCTCGGATGCTGGCTGATATGTTTGATACACCCAAGCCACAACAGAACCATCTTCTGGCGGCCCTTCCTGCACAATCGAGGGAGCGCTTGTTGCCCTACTTCGAACTGATCACCCTGCCGCTCGGCAAGGTGCTCTACGAATCCGGGGATGTCCTGCGGCACGTCTACTTCCCCACCGACGCCATCGTGTCCTTACTGTATGTGATGGAAAACGGCGCATCGGCGGAAATTTCAGTGGTAGGCAATGAAGGCTTGATCGGCATCGCCGTCTTCATGGGTGGTGAAAGCACACCAAGCCGGGCGATCGTACAGAGCGCCGGGCATGCCTTTCGGTTACCCAGCCAGCGACTCAAGGATGAGTTCAATCGCCACGGGGAGATGCTCCTGCTGATGTTGCGCTACACCCAGGCGTTGATCACCCAAATGGCGCAGACCGCCGCGTGCAACCGCCACCACTCGATCGATCAACAATTGTGCCGCTGGTTGCTGCTGTCTCTCGATCGCCTGCAAGACAATCAACTGATCATGACCCAGGAGTTGATCGCCAACATGCTCGGCGTACGCCGTGAAGGCGTGACCGATGCCGCTGGCAAACTGCAACGCCTGGGCGTCATCGAATACAGCCGTGGCCATATCAAGGTGCTGGACAGGGCCGCACTTGAGCAACTGAGTTGCGAGTGCTACGCCGTCGTCAGAAAAGAAACCGAGCGCCTGCTGCCCTATGTTCCGTTAAAACCGTCTTACTGACCCGCACCTGCGTGTTCTAGCGAACAGACCACCCCGACGGCGTCCCTCACACTCCAGCTATGAGACGGTTCAACACTCGCCCTTCCCGAGTCCACCGTCTTCACTGGAGTCATCATGCTATCCACGCTTGAGTTGCGTCACATCATCGAGTCAGCACTCCGTCCCCTGTCCTGCGAGTGCCGAGTCGATCAAAGCGGATCACTGCAAGCTCTGATATTCGAGCCTGTCTCTGGTCGAGTAGAGCTGTTGGTTACGGGAATTAGTACAGCCAGCCTCAATTGCAATCGAGCGATAGGCAAGTTTATAGCTGAAATTCAGGAGGACCTCGAAACGACTCATGGGCAGAGGCCAACGCTCAGGATTGGGTAGAGGCTGAACGAGAAATCCCGGCGCATTGGCGGGCATTTTTTATCTGCTGGTGGAATACACGACATACCTGATGAGCGTTGGATCAAAGCGGGAACCGCGAGTAAAGGGACGTGAACCCGATGATGGATGTGGACCACAACCGAAACACCCGCGACGCGCTGAGTCCCCTTTACCTCACCAAGAGACCATCATGACCAGCAAACTCGACCAGCAATGCATCGATACCCTGCGCTTCCTCTCGCTCGACATGGTGCAAAAAGCCGATAGCGGCCACCCCGGTTTGCCGCTCGGTGCCGCGCCGATGGCCTATGTGTTGTGGACGCGCTGGTTAAAGTTCAACCCGCGCAACCCGCAGTGGCCCGACCGCGACCGTTTCGTGCTCTCCGCCGGACACGGCTCGGCGCTGCTCTATAGTCTGCTGCACCTCAGTGGCTACGAGCTTGCGCTGGAGGAGATCAAGCGTTTCCGCCAATGGGGTAGCAAGACGCCAGGGCATCCCGAGCGCGGACACACGCCCGGCGTGGAGACCACTACCGGGCCGCTTGGTCAGGGCCTGGCCAACGCGGTCGGCATGGCGATGGCCGAGGCGCAACTGTCCGCGCGCTACAACCATCCCGGTCATGCGGTCGTCGACCACCATACCTACGCCCTCGTCAGCGACGGCGACCTGATGGAAGGCGTGGCAAGCGAGGCCGCCTCGCTCGCCGGCCATCTCGGGTTGGGCAAGCTCACCTGCCTGTACGACGACAATGCCGTTACTCTGGCCGCCGGCACCGCCATGACCTTCTCCGAGGATCGTGCGCGGCGATTTGAGGCCTACGGCTGGCACACAGTGTCGGTGGCAGATGGCAATAACCTATTGGCGATAGATGCCGCGCTGCAGGCGGCACGGGCGCAAAGCACGCGGCCATCGTTAATTCTCGTTCGTACACATATCGGCTACGGCTCACCCGAGCAGGACACCTTCAAGGCCCACGGCTCGCCGCTCAGCGTGGAAGAGGTGCGCAAGACCAAGGAGAAGCTGGGCTGGCCCACCGAGCCGGACTTCCTGATACCCGACGCTGCCTTGGCGCATTTCCGCAAGGCCGTGGAACACGGGGTGCGGAGCGAGGCTGCCTGGCACATGCGCATGGACGTCTACACCAAGGCCTTTGCAGAACTGTCCCATGAACTGGAGCAGCGCCTGAACGGGGAACTGCCGCCGGGCTGGGATGCAGACATTCCGGTGTTTCCCACCGATGCCAAGGGGTTGGCCACACGCGACGCCAGCGCCATGGTGATCAATGCCATCGCGCCCCGTCTGCCAGCATTGAGCGGAGGCTCCGCCGACCTCGATCCCTCAACGAAAACCGCGCTCAAGGGCCTTGGCGACTTCAACCCGCCGCCTACCACGGGCACGGATCAACAAGGCTCTGACGTGGGCGGCTGGAGCAAAGCGGGTCGCAACTTGCACTTCGGCGTGCGCGAACATGCAATGGGCGCCATCGTCAACGGCCTTGCCGCACACGGCGGCTTCATTGCCTTTGGTGCGACCTTCTTGATCTTCTCTGACTACATGCGCCCACCGCTACGCCTCGCGGCACTGATGGGCCTGCACGTGGTGCATGTGTTCACCCACGACAGCCTGGCGCTCGGCGAGGACGGCCCTACCCATCAGCCTGTCGAACAACTGGCGAGCCTGCGCGCCATCCCGAATCTGGTGCTGATCCGCCCCGCCGACGCCAATGAAGCCGCAGTCGCCTGGCAGGTTGCGGTGACCACCCGTGACCGCCCTGTACTGCTGGTCTTGACCCGGCAATCGTTGCCAACCCAGGATCGCAACCGCTATGCCCCGGCAGATGGATTGCGTCGCGGCGCCTATGTGCTGAGCGATGCGGCGAACAGCGAGCCCGAACTGATCCTGCTCGCCAGTGGCTCGGAAGTCGCCTTGATCCTGGCGGCGGGCGAGCGCCTGGAACGCGAAGGCATTGCCGTGCGCTGTGTCTCGATGCCCAGTTGGGAGCTGTTCGAGGCCCTGCCGCAGGCCGAGCGCGACGCGGTACTGCCGCCGTCAGTCGGCGCGCGGCTGGCGGTCGAGTTGGGTGTGCGGCAAGGCTGGGAGCGCTACATTGGCGCGCGGGGGGACATGCTCGGGGTAGAACACTTCGGCGCCTCGGCACCGGCCGACGTACTGCTGCGCGAATACGGCTTCAGCATCGACAATGTCTGTGCACGCGCCAAGGCGCTGCTGGGACGGCTTCAGGCTACTGACTCAGCGCTCCATCCAACGCGCCAAACGTGACCTGACGCGAGGAGGCAAGCGGGTACGATTGTAGGCATCGGCGGCCTTGCGGATCGCCTCCGCCTGCGTGGGATAGGCATGGATCACCAGGGCCAATGTGCGCAAGCCGACGCCCGCCACCATGGCCAGGGTGATTTCGTTGATCATGTCGCCGGCATGGCGAGCGACGATGGTGGCACCGAGAATCTGGTCCGTGCGCTCCCTGACGTGGATTTTCACGAAACCCTCCTCCTCACTGTCAGTGACCGCACGATCGACCTGATGCATGGGAATGGTGAAGGTTTTCACCGGAATATCCCGACGGTTGGCCTCACGCACATACAAACCGACGTGAGCAATCTCCGGATCGGTGTAGGTACACCAGGGGATTACCAGCCGGCTCATCCGCTCGCGACCGCGCAGCAGGGCGTTCTGCACGACAATGCGGGCTGAAGCCAGGGCGGTATGGGTGTACTTGTGCTCAAGGCAGACATCCCCGGCAGCGTAGATAAGCGGATTGCTGGTGCGCAGGAAGTCATCGACACGGATTCCCTCACTGGCGTCGTAGTCGACACCGGCGGCTTCCAGGTTCAGGCCCTGGACATTCGGCGAGAGGCCGATGCCGGCGAGGATCGCATCGACGGCAACCGTACTGCGGTAATCGTCGCTGACCAGGTCGACCAGTTTCTGCCCACCCTCTACGCGCACGGCAACGACCTGGGTGTTCAGACGGACCTCGATGCCGTCGCGAGCGAAGGCATCCGAGAGCAGTTGCGCGGCGTCCCGTTCCTCGTTGCCGAGGAACAGCGGCATGTCTTGCACGATGGTGGTTTGTGCGCCAAGCCGGGAGAAGGCCTGGGCCAGTTCACAGCCAAGGGGGCCGCCACCAATCACCAGCAGGCGGCGCGGCAACTCGGTCAGATCGAAAACGTTTTCATTGGTTAGGTAACCGGCTTGCGCGAGACCGGGAATCAGCGGGATATTCGGGGCCGCGCCAGTCGCAATCAAGGCTTTGCGAAAGCGCAGGGTCTGCCCATCGACGGTCAGCGAATCAGCCCCCGTGAAGCGCACTTCGCCGAAGAACATATCCACGCCAATTGCGCTCAATCGTGCCGCCGAATCGCCGCCGCTGAGGTGACTGCGGATACGCCGTACGCGCTCCATCGCGGCAGCGAAGTCGACCTGAATGTCGCTCGGCACTTGCGCGCCATAGTGCCGGGCATCGCGCATTTCGGCATACAACTGCGCCGTCCGGATAATCACCTTCGACGGTACACAACCATTGTTCAGACAATCGCCGCCGATCAACCTGCATTCAATCAACGCCACCCTGGCGCCGAGCGCTACAGCGGTTTTCGCGGCGCCCAGACCCGCAGGCCCCGCACCGACTATCACCAAGTGGTAGCGCTCGGCAGCGTGCGGATTGACCCAGCGCGGCGGATGCACACTGGCCAGGCGTTGACGCTCATAAGCATCCTGCGGCGTGGTGATCGACCCATCGTAGTCTTGCGTCATCAGCCTGCTCCCGCAAATGGCGGTTGCTGCAACCAGCCGCCGTGGAACCCGGCGCGCTGCAAACCGTCGCGGATGTAGGGGCAGGCGCGCATCAGCTCCCAAATCCGTTGGCTACGATGGTTCTCGATCATCATCAGTACAATGCCCTGATCGAGCCCGTAGTGCCCTGGGGACACCCAGGCGCGCCCGTTGGCATCGGCGAGGCTCGGATTGAAGCTGCTGGAAAAGCGCCCTTCGACGCACATTTCCGGGTAGCGCTCCATCATATGCCGCACCGCGTCGAGGACAATTTCCGGCGCAAACGGCAACGACGCCACCACCGAGGGGGCGCACAGTGTGCCGTCATCCGGCCCGTACGGTACGCCACGAGCGGCATAACCGAACAATCGCCGCGGCTCATTGGACAGCTGTGGCTGCTCATCGCTCGGCCCATCGCAAGCGGACAAGCCCCAGCAATTTTCAGCGTAGCCGGCGAACTCTTGCGGGTTACGCCGCGCGTACTCACGCTGGATGTAAGCGGCGCGTCGGCTGTTCTGGAAGTAGTCCGAGCACTTCTCACGCATGAAACCATCGTGGATGCCGCGAAAATCTATCCATGCATGGGAGAAATGGTGGACAAACAGCGGCCCGGCATAGAGATAGTCATGGTCGTAGAGGTTTTCCCACTGATAGGTGGAGGTCCATGCCCGGTAGCAGTCGCCCACGATTGCACAGCTTGGCGAGCCGAGCGCCAACACATACAGCAGGATGGCCTCGCTGTAGCCCTCCCAGCCGTAATGCAGGAACCCGCATTCGGGTTTCCAACCCTGCCTTATCGTCTCACCACTGTCCTGTGCCCAGCGCCAGTCGATGCGCCGATAAAGAAAGTCGGCCAGGCCCCGCAACTCGTTCTCGTCAGCGGTATCCGCGCAAAAATACAGGCTTGCCGTCAACACGCCGGCGATCAGCAAAGCGGTGTCGATCATCGACAGTTCCGAGCGCCAAACCCGCACACCCGTATGGATATCAAGGAAGTGATAATAAAACCCTTTATATCCTGTCGCCCCGGGGCTACCGCTTTGATCGCTGGCCTGGAAGAAACGCAGTGCGGCGAGGCTGAACCGCAGCGCGTCGGCCCGTGTCAACCAGCCCCGATCTACGGCCAGCGGATACACTGACAGGGCGAATCCGACCACCGCGATACTGACGGGCGAACCGGGACGCGAGGTATCGGCCACCAGTCCGTTAAACGGATTCAATGTCTGCAGGAAATAACCCAAGGCGGCACGCTGCAGGCGATCGAAAAGCGCTTCATCGGCGAGTGTGGACTGTACTGTCCGCGAGCGGCGCTCAACCCTGTTCATCGGCAGGACCGAAGAGGCTTATGAGCGCCTGCTCTGAAAGAAACTGACCGCCAGCAAAATCAGCGCCACGATCAACAGGACATGAATGAAGCCGCCCAGGCTGTACGACGTTACCAGCCCAAGTAACCACAGGACGATCAGGACGACCACGATTGTTTGTAGCATGACGATTCTCCGATTGTGATCCAGGACTTTCTGAACACCTCCAGATTGAACGCATCGGCAACGTAGTTCTGTGCGCCAGCGTACCCATTAGAGAACAAGCTCAAGACGATGCGCACATCCGTCCAGCGGCACGCGAACGGCCCCTTGCTCGCAGGTCTGCGGTACACCATCGAGCAGCGCCTGCTCGAGGTCCCGGCAACGTCGTCCCGCCGACTTCAGGCTGATCGTGTAGTCGCTGCCGTCCAGCCTCAGACGGGCTTCAAAACCTGGCCAGTGACGCGGGATGCAGGGATCGACAACGAGAAACGCCCCCTCTCGGCGCAACCCCAGAATCCCCTCTACGCCGGCGCGGTACATCCAGCCGGCCGAGCCGGTGTACCAGGTCCAGCCACCCCGGCCTATATGCGGCGCAACGGAATAGACATCCGCGGCGATCACATAAGGTTCGACCTTGTAGCGCTCGACCTGCTGTGGCGTGCGCGCATGGTTGATCGGATTGAGCAGCGCGAACAGTTCGACGGCCTTGTCGCCCTCCCCGAGTCGGGTCAACGCCAGGATCGTCCACATCGCCGCATGGCTGTACTGCCCGCCATTCTCGCGCAGGCCTGGCGGGTAGCCTTTGATATAGCCGGGGTCGAGCGAAGTGTGCGCGAACGGGGGTGCGAACAGTAACGCCAGGTTGTCGTCGCGGCGGATCAGCAGACGCTCCAGCGAGGCCATCGCCAGCCTCGCGCGGGCGGGATCGGCGCCACCTGAGAGTACCGCCCAGGACTGCGCAATGGAGTCGATCCGACATTCCTCGCACGCCGCCGAGCCGAGCCACGTACCATCGTCGAACGTCGCCCGGCGATACCAGTCGCCATCCCAGGCCTCACGCTCCAACGCTTTGCGCAGCAACCCCGCATGCGCCCGCCACCGCTTGGCACGCTGATCGTCGCGGCCGTCGGCCAAAGGCGCAAAACTGTTCAAGGTGCTCAACAGCAACCAGCCGAGCCAGACACTCTCGCCCTGCCCGCCCGCGCCAACCCGGTTCATACCGTCGTTCCAGTCGCCGCTGCCGATCAGCGGCAAGCCGTGGGCACCGGTCAGCGTCAGACACTGGTCGAGACCGCGGGCGCAATGTTCGAACAGCGAAGCCGACTCGTCCGCGGGCATCGGCTGGAAGAACGCGTCGCTTTCGCTGGGGAGCAACTGCCGCCCTTCGATGAACGGCACGCTCTCGTCCAGCACCCCGGCATCCCCGGAAGACGTGACATAGGTGGCGCAGGCAAAGGCCAGCCAGACACGATCATCGGAAATCCGCGTACGGACCCCCTGCCCCGAATGCGGTAACCACCAGTGCTGCACATCGCCCTCGACGAACTGCCGGGCGGCAGCACGCAGCAGATGAGACCGGGTTTGCGCTGGGTGTGCGAATGCCAGTGCCATGCAGTCTTGCAACTGGTCACGGAAACCATAGGCACCGCTGGCCTGGTAGAACGCCGAACGAGCCCAGATGCGGCAAGCCAGAGTCTGGTAGAGCAGCCAACCGTTAAGCAGGATATCCAGGGCGCGGTCGGGCGTGCGTACCTGCACTGCACCGAGCACTTCGTCCCAGTGCCGTTTGACCGCTGCAAGTACCTCGTCCAGGTCACGCTCGCGGTAACGCAGAACCATCTCCCGGGCAGCATCGGTCGATACGGCCTGCCCCAGCAAAACCAGCACCTCGACAGACTCGCCGGGGGCCAGCTCGACGACGCACTGCAGCGCCGCGCATGGGTCCAGACCGGCACCGCAGGCCGCGGACAACGGAGCTCTACCAAGCAGCGCCCGAGGCGCCGCCGGCCCGCCATGGCGACCGAGGAATTCGCGGCGGTCGGCGGTCCAGGCGCTTTGCCGGCCGCCGAGATCAGCAAATGCCACACGGCCCGGGAAGGCGATACTCCATGGGTTGTGCGCCAGCAGCATGCCGCTGGCGGCGTCGATCTCCGTTTGGATGAACGGCCCGTTGGTCCCGCGCGAGGTGCCGAGCACCCATTCCATATAGGCCGTCACCGACAGTTGACGCGGCCGCCCGGACAGATTGCGCAGGGTCAGTCGGGAGATTTTCAATGGGTCGTCCAGCGGCACATACTGCAGCAATTGCGTGTGAATGCCGTGTGCCGAATGGTTGAAGCGGCTGTAGCCGAAGCCGTGCGCAGCGCGGTAGACGCCGTCGTCGCGGATCGGCTGCGCGGTAGGGCTCCAAAGCTGGTGACTCTCCTCGTCGCGGATATACAGCGCCTCGCCCCCCGGGTCAGCGACCGGGTCATTGGACCAGGGGGTGAGTTGGTTTTCACGGCTGTTCTCGGCCCAAGTGTAGCCGCTGCCGTGCTCCGAGACCTGGAAGCCGAACGCCGGGTTAGCGATCACATTGATCCACGGCGCGGGCGTCGTCTGGTCGCGCTCAAGCGTGATCAGGTATTCCCGCCCGTTGCGATCAAAGCCACCCAGGCCATTGAAAAACTCCAGGCCGTCATCCCCGACCGGTGCCTCCGGCAACGGCCACACTGGCATTGACGGAGGCTGGCGGACGGCAAGCCAGTTGCGCGGCGCAGGCTTTGGCAGGCGCTCGAGCTGGTCTGCAATGGAACCACGATGGGCGATCAACTCGACTCGCGCCACGGCCTGCAGCAATGCCCGTGTTTCTACGGTCATGAGGTCGGTGCGCAATGTGTAGACCGCACCGCGCCTGCGCTCCTCGCCAAAGTGCAGGCGAGACTGAGTGCTGCGTACTGCGGTTTCTATCGCCTCCTGCAGGTCCTGCACATAGGACGACGCCCGTTCGTTGAGGATGACCAGGTCGACGTGCAGGCCCTTTATCCGCCAGTATTCACGGGCACGCAGCAACTGACGGACCTGGGCGAGGTCCTCGACCTCGTCGATGCGCAAGAGAACCAACGGCAGATCACCAGAAATCCCCAGCGGCCATAGCCCCGACTGGCACCCCGCCCCTCGTATGATGGCCGGCGCCGAAGCGCGAAAACGTGGGTCAACATAGAGAATCGGCGCGGCCAGGCGCTGGAAGTCCGCCGCCTCCTCGGAGTCGATGCCAAGGTCGCGCAATTGCACCTGGGCCTGGGTCCAGGCCAGGGTCTTGGCGCGCTCGAAGGCATTGCGTTCATGGTGCTTGTCGATCAGATCCAGTAATTCCTCTCGCGAGCTTGCGACCACCGTCCAGAAGGCTACCCGCGCAACTTTGCCGGGCCCAACCCGCAGACGTTGACGCAAGGAAAAGATCGGATCGAGGACCGTCCCCTGGCTGTTCGACAGCGCCCGATGCCCGGTGATCGCCAGCGCCTCGCGCACGCTACGGTTGCGGCCAAGGAAACGCGCGCGGTCGGACTCGTATTGCGGATCAGCGATCAGCTCACCTTCCACCACCACGAAGTGCGCCGCCCATACCGGCGTTTCCTCCGGTCCACGCGGGCGGCGAGTGGCGACCAGTGCCGTGAACTCGGCAAGGTATTCAGTCTGCACGAACATTCGCGAGAACACTGGATGCGCGCTGTCAGCGGCCCGAGTCGCCAGGACCACCTCGGCATAGGAGGTCAGTTCGATGTCGCGTGGCCTGCGCCCGTTGTTGACCAGCGAAACTCGCCGCACTTCGCCGTTGTCCTCGCCGGACACCAGTACTTCCAGGCTGGTGACCAGCGAGCCTTGGCGATGAATGAACTCGGCCTGATCCTCGTGGAACAGCACCTCGCCGTTTTCAACGTCGCGGCCACTGGGCTGCAGCGTCGCCGACCAGGCTTCCCCACTTTGGGTGTCACGCAGGAAGATGAAGCTGCCCCAGTCATCGCGGGTGGCATCCTCACGCCAGCGCGTCACGTCGATATCCCCCCAGCGACTGTAACCGCCGCCTGCCGAGGTGAGCATCAGCGCGTAGCGGCCATTGGAGAGCAGATGGGTGATCGGCGCGCCGCCGCCTCCCGCATCGATGCGCCGCAGGGTTTCGCTGCGGCCCTCGGTCGCGGAAACAGTCACCTCTTCGGCTCGTGGATGCGCCAACAGTACGTCCCGTGGCACGCGCTCCTGCAGTAGCAAATCGCAGGCCTGAATCATCGGCTCGCGGTGGAAACGGCAGCGCATCCTGCCATCGTGCAAGGCATTGGCGATGGCAACGATGGTCATGCCCTGATGGTGGGCCATAAAGCAGCGAACGATCGCCACATTCTCGTCATCCGGCAGCCGTGAGCGGGTGAAGTCCAGCGCCTCGTAGAAACCATAGCGGCCCTGCGCGCCCATCCCGGCCAGCCGCTCGTAATTGCGGCGCGCCGCCTGCGGATCGATCATCGCCGCCAGACCGGTCGCATAAGGCGCGACCACCACGTTCTCGGACAGCCCGCGCTTGAGGCCAAGCCCGGGCACACCGAAATTGGAGTACTGGTAGGTGAACTCCAGATCGCGGGCGTTGTAGGCGGACTCCGAGATCCCCCAGGGGATGCCCAACGAACGGCCGTAGGCTTCCTGTAACGCCACCACCAGACGAGTGCTCTGTTCCAGCAGGCTGCCAGCCGGCGCTCGCATCACCAGTGACGGCATCAGATATTCAAACATCGAGCCGGACCAGGAGATCAGCGCCGAGCCGCCGGGGACCGGCGTTGCGATGCGTCCGAGGCGGAACCAGTGACGAGTCGGGACATCCCCCTTGGCAATGGCGAACAGGCTGGCCAGTCGTGCTTCCGAGGCGAGCAAGTCATAGCAGCTCGGATCGAGGCGATTATCGGTTTGGGAGTAGCCGATCGATAGCAGCTTTCGTTCGGGGTCGAGCAGAAAACTGAAGTCCATCGCCCCGGCCATCGCCCGGGCCATATCGGCGAGCGCTTGCAAGCGCGGCGCCAATGTAGACCGCGCCTCGTCCGGCAGCGTGCGGTCGCGCAGGTGTTCAGCCACTGCCTTGCGCAGCGCTTCGACCCAGAACAGCAGGTCATCACCCTCGCCGACCGGAACGACCCTGACGGCCACCTTGGCGGCCTTCTCGGTCAGCCGCTTCAGACTCGGCAGCAGTCCGTCGAATGCTTGCAGCCCCGCCAAGTGGACGCGGACTTCCTCCAGATCGTCGCGCAGTTGCCGCAGCGGCTCGCCACCGGCGCCCGACAGCCCGCCAATGGCCTCCTGGACCAGCCACAGGTCGTCCATCAGGCCACGACAGGCCTCCTGCGCCAACGGGCTTTCCCGCCACTCATCGCAGGCGTTGGCGAGCACGATCAGGTGCCCGGCGAAGTTACCACTATCGACCGACGACACGTAGGCCGGATGCAAGGCTCGCAGGTCGTGGGTCGCATACCAGTTGAAAAAATGCCCGCGGTAACGCGGCAGCTTCTCCAGGGTTGCCATGGTCGCTTCCAGGCGCTCGAGCGTCTCAATGCTGCCGGCCCAGCCAAAGTCGCGGGCAGCGACTGCCGAGAGCAGGTAGAGCCCAATGTTAGTCGGCGAGGTGCGATGTGCGAGTACCGGTTTGGGCTGTTCCTGGAAATTGTCCGGCGGCAGCAGGTTATCCTCCGCTGTAACGAAGGTTTCGAAGAAACGCCAAGTGTGTCGCGCGGTCAAGCGCAGGGCATGCGCGTCCAGCGGCGAAGCCGTGCGCTGGCGGGCGACCTTCGATGGCCGGCTGCTCAGCAGAGCCAGCGCCGGCGCCGCCAACCAGAGCAACGCTAGTGGCCCGACTAACGGCCAGGAGCTGGGCGCGAAGGCCAGCCCGGCGGCGCTCATCAGCAGCGCAAGCGCGGTGCCACCAGCCATCTGCCGGTAACTGCCGCGCAGGTCTGGTAAAGGGCAGCCGGAGGCCTGCGCGGCGGTGGTCCATTCGAGCAGGTGATCGTGGCTGGAGAACATCCGCACCAAGGTGCGCCCGATAGCGTCTCCCATGCGCCATGCAAGGTCCGCCAAAAAGGCCAGCGAGAGCACAATCTGCAGAGCCGCGCGACGCAGGTCGGCACCTAACATGCCGAAGTGATTGCGCAGACGGATGCCGCGCCGCTGCGGCAGCAGGGAGCAGACGGTTGGCAGCAGGGCCGGAATCATCAGGGTCGCCAGCACGAACAGTGTAGCGAGCAGCGCCAGCGGCAACGGCAGCCACCAGCAGAACACCAGACTGGCCAGGGCGAAGGGCGCGAACAACGAGCGACGCAGGTTGTCGAGCATCTTGCAGCGGCCGATCGGCGGTACCGCCTGAGCCCCCCTCCAGTGCCCGAATACCCAAGGAAGCAATTGCCAGTCGCCGCGCGTCCAGCGGTGCAGACGTTTGGCGGTGACATCGAAGCGCGCCGGGGATTCTTCGATCACTTCGACATCCGAGGCCAGGCCGGCGCGGGCGAAGATGCCCTCGAATAGATCATGACTGAGCAGCCGGTTGTCGCCGACCCGGCCACCGAGCGCGGCTTCGAAGGCATCCACATCATAGATACCCTTACCGGTGTAGGAACCTTCGCCGAAGAGGTCCTGGTAAACATCCGAAACCGCCGACGCGTAGGGATCTATGCCGCCGGGACCGGAGAACACCTGCTGGTAAAAGGAGCCCTCGCCGCCCAGCGGCAGAGAGGGCGTGACCCGTGGCTGGAGGATCGCGTAGCCGCTGACAATGCGCTTCAGCGCGGCGTCGAAACGTGGGTGGTTCAATGGGTGAGCCATCTTGCCAATCAGCCGCAGCGCCGCCTCCCGCGGCAGGCGGGTATCGGCGTCAAGGGTGATCACGTAGCGCACCCCGGCCGGCACTTTCGGTGCCTCGCCGAAGATGGACATGAAACTCGTCTCGCCATCCCCACGCAACAGGCGGTTTAGCTCGTGCAGTTTGCCGCGCTTGCGTTCCCAGCCCATCCAGCACTGCTCGCGGGCATTGAACAAGCGCCGCCGACAGAGCAAGAAGAAGCGCTGGCCGCCGGGCCCAGGCCCATAGCGGCGATTCAGCTGTTCGATCGCCTCGGTTGCTACCGTCAGCAAATGCGCATCGCTGTCGAGCTCCTCTTGCTGCGCATCGACGCCATCGGCCAGCAAGGCAAAGGCCAGATCGCCGCCGATGCCCGCCAAATGGTGGACCTCCAGTCGCTCGATCTGCTCCAACAGATCGGCTTCGCTGGTCAACAGCGTCGGCACAGCGATCAGCGTACGTAGCGCCTGCGGCACGCCGGCGGACAACTCCAACCCCGGCAGAGTAATGGCGCCGAAACTCCGGGTGACTATGCGGTTGACCAGCGCCGTGGCCACCTCGGTGACCGGCATGCACATCGACAGCAGGAACAACAGGATCCAGCCAACAGCCACGGACGGCACCGCCAAGGCCCAGGCCATTAGCGCCAGTAGCAGCGTGGTCAGCAAGAAAATGCTGCCAACATAGCCGCCGATGCCCAGGCGAATGTTGAAGCGGCTGATGCGCAAGCGCAGAGGTGCGCGAAAGCCCATGGCCCGCTCCAGCGCCGGGCGTCCCTCGGCGATCAGGTGGTAGCCAGGATCGCTCGCTCGCCCACCCCACTCCTCGCCCTGCTCGGCGCTCTCAGCCAGGCGGGCAGCCTCCAAGGCCCGGTCGGCGACCTCCAGTTCCGAGAGAGCCGAGCCACGCGCCAGTTGCTCGATGGCGCTGCGGTACAGGTTGCGCGTCGGGAAGTCCATAAGGGCAAACGCACTGCCCGCGCGCAAGCGCGCATCGACCAGGCTGACACTTTCAAACAGCTTGGCCCAGTCAATATCGGAAATCAGCCGCATGCTGGTGATGATGTTGCGCACCGTGACATTGGAGGCACCCTGGCGTTGCTGGGCGTGCTGCACCACCTCCTCGACGCAAACACCCTGTGCTTGCAGACGTTCGTCCAGCCAGCCCAGCGCCGGGGTCGTACGCGGATCCTGGTCGCGCAGGCGTTTAGCGAGTTGAGCGGCGAACAGCTCGGGCAACCGCCCGAGCGGACGCGCGGCGATGTCTGCCAGCGCCGAACGGGCGCTGGCAGGTACGAGCAAACGATCGGCCAGTTCGTCGGCGTCCGCGCGGGCCATACGACCGTCGTCGATCTGCTCGGCGAGTCGGCGCAGGTTCTCGATCAGGACGATACGCAGGGTGATCGCCACAGCCCACAACTCACCGATGGTCAGCGGCTGGACCCGCTGGTACGCATCGATGAAACACCGCAGCATGTCGAGGTCGAGATGACTGTCGGTATGCGCAACGAAGGCCCAGGCCAGGCCAAAGACCCGCGGGTAGCCAGCGAACGGTCCCTCGGCGAGCTTCGGCAACTGGCGGTAGTAGCCAGGTGGCAGATCATCGCGAATTTCCCGGATCTGTTCCTCGACGATATGGTAGTTATCCAGCAGCCATTCGGCGGCGGGCACCACGCTGTGGCCGCTCTCAAGCTCCGCGGCGCTCGCCCGGTAGGCGGCGAGCAGGACCGAAGCGTTGTCGTCGAGGCGTACATGCAAGGAAAGCACAGTGGGCGGCCTGGGTGTCACCTGCTGGGCGATGGCCAGACTCTCGGCATGCTGCTCAAGTCGCTCGATACCGAAAAGCGTCTCCCGTACCGGCGCATGGTCACTCCAGGGGGGTGATAGAACGCGCTGCCCAAGTGCCCGGCGGAAGATTGAATGCATAAATAACGTTCCGAGACGCGCATCGGTCTCATCAGCAAGCTAGGTAGCGAACCTCAGACAAGGCGGCAAGGGGCTCGAAACAGCAACATGCCGCTGTTCAGTCAAGCCCGGCGCCAGTCAATCAAAGTCGCCCCATTAGCAGCAGCACGATGACGATGATCACCACAATGCCCAACCCACCGCTTGGCCCGTATCCCCAGCTCCTGCTATGCGGCCAACTCGGGAACGCACCGATCAACAGCAGGATGAGAATAATTAACAGAATTGTGCCCAAGCTCATGGCTATCTCCTCGGACGCATGAAGAAACTGGCTGGTTGACTATCGCTCAAAGCGCGTCCAGCAATCTGACAGAGCCCAGATTGAGTGTATTCACAGGCACGAGTCTGTACGCCAACGCACAGAGTCCGCTCAGAAGCTGATGCGCGGTTCAACGTTAATGGCCCCAGTTGAAATTACAGCTCAGGCGCCCATCACCAGAATCAACGTTGCGCATACGCAGGCATACAACGCGCCTTCGAACAGGGCTTCATGCCAGACAAATCGCAATACCCCCAGGCGGCGCAAGGTCCAGTCCAACAGCAGAAAAATCGGCAAGGCCAGCAACAGCGCCTGGGCGATTGGCGGCAGATAGACGCCCCCCACTTCCAGATCAATGGGCAAGGGCTGGCACTCCTTCCTTGTCTGCGGGTTGAAAGTATTTGCGATGGCGCTCCAGAAACGACACCACGATCAACAACGCCACGCGCATCCTGAATACCGACCACAGGTGTTCATGTACGTCTAGATGCAAGTCGTCCATTTCATCGCCCAAGACATGCAAGCTTCCGAGCAACTGCACAAGGTCAACCCCGGGTCGCCCGGCGATCAATCGCCCTGTCTCTCGGACAGCCGCCAGCAAACGGTTCTGTTGTTGCGTACTCAACAACGTATTGCTCTGCCCCTGCTGCCTGAGCTGGTTCAACGCCACCCCCAGCGCCATGCACCCCAGGCTGACTTCGAACAGCTCGCGGGTATGCTTGTCGCTGGTCGCCGGCAATAGTCCCAACATCATGGTCAGGCGATCGACCATACGGCTTTCAAACGCAAATTGCTGTTCATCGGTGGCCGGCGTCTTCAACAAAGCGTAGACCTGCTCGCAGCTTTCATTGAACAGCCGGCGCATTCGTAAATCGGGCCTGAACGGGAAGATCAAGGCATACACGCTGAGCGCCATCGCGGCCGCGCAGATATACGCACCGGCAAACTCGAACCACTGAATGGCATTGTTTTGGCCGATTCCTGCGTTTTGCGGCCCCAGCAACAACATGGTCGTCAGTCCAAGACCAATGCCTGTGCCAGTGGTTGGCGGACTGGCCAGCCCCACCGCGACCGCGTACAGCAATGGCGCAAACAACAAGGCGAGCGACTCGAAGTCACTGATCATCGGCATCAGCATGAACAGATAGAACGCCGACACCACCAAGGCCAGACCCAGCCCCCTGGCAAAGCTTTGACTGGCCAGCAACGGCCGCGGAAAAGTCGCCATCAGCGAACAGAGAATCCCCACTACAATCATCCCGCCACGGGCCCCATCCCAAGCAGTCTCGATCCAGATCAGCCCCGCCACCAGCAACGCGGTAAATGCCCGGATTGCGTTCATTGCTGCCAACGTGAAGTCCAGATGCAACGGGTTGTCCTGGCCGCGGAACACGCAACTGGCTTCCCGTCCTTCCTGGATCGCGTCGCTCAGTTCCAGAATCTGCCCCAGTTGCTCCAACATCCGTGCCTGCTCCCAGCGCAGTGCCCAGGCCAATGAACGCAGCGTGGCAGGCATCGTCTCGGTGAGTTGTTCGGCCTTGTAGGCCTGGTCATCGAAACGCTGTTGCAGCGCCAAAAAATGATGCCGCGCCTCGGTCGACAATGAGCGACCTTGCACGGCCAACTCATCAAGGAATGCCAGTTCCTCGCTGCGCAACCGCTGTATTTCTTCCGGCAACGCGCCCTCCCAACGTTCGGTGAGTAATTGCCGCTGGTGACGCAAAGCCGTCAGCCGCGAAGTCAGCAGCACCAGTTGATTGCCAAGCAATTGCACCAGGCTATTGGAATTGCGCAACCGTGGTGCATCGAAGTACAAATGTCGACGCAGCCCTTCAAGGGCGCTGATCTCGCCCAACAGTTGCATTTGCCGCTTGTGGAAATCGGCCTCGCTTTCCTCGGTTCGAATCACCGCTGCCGCGTGAGTCGCGAGCAGTTTGATCACTTGATCGATCTTGGCGAAGTAACCCTTGGCCACCGCCTCCGGTCGCGCCGTCAGAAGGCTGACAACGCACACGCAGGCCACCGCCAGCAATGTTTCTGTCACGCGAGTGACTGCCAGCAGGAACGTACCCTCCTGATCGGGTTGCGCCAGCAGTGCCACCACCACCGCCGTGTAACCGCTCAGGACAAACGCTTGGGAACTGGTGTAGCGCAACAAGGTGCCGCCGGCGGTACACAGCGCCAACCACAAGGCCAGGGTGATGATGAAGGGCAGCGGCGCCTGGGGGAAAATGGCCATGATCAACACCGCGACTGCCGCGCCCAACGTGGTGCCGATGATCTGGCCGAAACTTCGGGCCAGGGCCATGCCGCCCAATGGCTGACTGACAATGATCACCGCCATGATCGACCACTTGGGCTGGTCGAGGTCGAACACAAAGGCCAGATACAGCGTCAGCAACCCGGCCACGATGGTTCTCAGGGCAAACAGCAGCACCTCGCGTCCGGGGTTGAGAATCGCCTTGAAGTATTGAAGCAGCGGTTGCATGGGAGCGCTCATCGAGTCATCTCCTGGAAGCGTAGTCATTGCTTCCTTGCTTCGACGAGTTTCAATGTCGACAAGGCCTGTAGGCCATTTCGCCGATGGACACGCCTGCGCTGATAGAGCCTGTCGATCACTTCGTCAGCCAAAGCGATTGGACAGGATCCCCCCATGCCCCTAGGCTGAAATCGCTGCGCAAGCATCACTCTCTCTATAAAGCCCCTGTCCATGATTGTGCGTCCCAAGCCGAACCTGCTCGGCATGTTGTTTTCCCTTAAAGGCTCGATTGCCAAGCGCATTGCCTTGCGCAGTCTGTTGGTGACCCTGTTGGCGTCGGTAATCGTGCTGGTGGAGATCTGGCACCCGGCGTATTTCTCCAAGGTCAACGCCACGCCGTTCACCCTGCTGGGTCTGTCGTTGTCGATCTTCATGAGTTTTCGCAACAATGCCTGCTACGACCGCTGGTGGGAGGGCCGCAAGCATCTGGGGCAGTTGATCATCGAAGTGCGATCGTTGATTCGTCAAACCCAGGGGCTGATGGAGGCGGCCGAACGTGAACTTATGCTGCGTGAACTCTGCGGGTTCGCCCATGGCCTGATCGCCCGCCTGCGCGTTGAAAACGAGATGAGCGCCATCAAGCCGTGGACGCAGGATGCCGTGGACGCAGAGCATCCGAACATCACTGACGCGCTCTTGCAGCGGATTGGCGTCCGGTGCTCGGCCCTTGCCGAACGCGGCCAGATCAGCGAATGGCGTTATACCCAACTGGAAACGCGACTGGTCAGCCTCAGTCAGGTCCAGGCCAGTTGCGAACGCATCAAAAGTACGCCGCTGCCCTTCCCCTACACCCTGTTGCTGCACCGCACCATCTACCTGTTCTGCATCTTGTTGCCGTTCGCCATGGCCGAATCTCTTGGCTGGCTGACACCGGTGATTACCGCCATTGTCAGCTACACCTTTTTCGGCCTCGACGAAATTGGCGACGATCTGGAAGACCCGTTCGGCTTCGATGAGAACGATCTGCCGTGCAATGCGATTTTGCGCACGCTGGAGCGCGAAGTGCTGGCAGCGCTGGGGCAAACCGACTTGCCACCGGCCCTTGAGCCCGATGACTACGTGCTGAACTGAGCCAGGGTTTGACTCACAGCCCGGCCTGACCGAAGCTGGTGACCTTGTAAAAGCCTGTCAGCTCCCGGATTCCTGCATGCCTCAGTCCCGCCGCTATCTGCTCATCAGCCTCTGTGCACTGTTTGCCCTCGCCCTTGCCTGGTTTTTTTTGCGCAGCACGACGCCCGTGGTGCCGGAGGCAATTCGACGCGGCTACAGCGAAGCGCTGACCCAGGCACGCATGGGTCAACCGGGGGCGGCGCGGGTTCTTTACCAGCAATTGGGCCGCCCTGACCTGTCCGACAAACGCCGCGTCTGGCTGCATGCCGAACTGCCCAACTACCCCAGCCCGCAAGCCTTGAAACTGGCGGATGCGGACCTGCAACATCCATCGGCGGAGGTACGCATCGCGGCGATCAAAAGCATCAGCGGTTTAGTGCCCAATGGACAGCGAAGTCTGTTGCTCGGGCCCTTGCTCGATGACAGCGACCCAAGCGTCCGGTTTGCGGCGGTCAACGCCTTGCTGGGGCTGTCTCCGGATGAGCTGGGGTTGTATTTCGGCCCCCTGGAGCAAGCCATTGACGCTTGGGAGCAGGTCCTCAAGCAGCAGCCGGAAAGCGCCGACACCCAGTACCAGCTGGCACGCCTGCATTTGCACAATGCCGAACTGAAGGACGCGCAGCAGGCATTGGAGCGCACGTTGCAACTGGCGCCCGGCAACTTGCCGGCACTGGTGATGCAGATTGACGTGCTGGATCGACTGGGCCAAAGCGATGCCGCCCAGCAATTGTTGGCGAAGCAGTTAAAGGCCCAGCCCGATTCGGCCTACTTGCAACATGCGTTGGGGCTCTGGTTGCTGCATCACGGGCAAAGTGAGTTCGCCTTGCTCGGGCTGTCCAAAGCCGTGGAGCTTGAACCCGACAATAAGGATTACCGCTACGACCTGGCCACCACGTTGCATGGTGAACAAGAGCTGGAGGCCGCGCAGAAACAGCTGCAGGAAATCGTCCAGCGTCACCCGGCCGATCGTAAGGCGCGCGTGCTGTTGATCAACTATTGGAAGGAAAGCGGGCAGCTGCAGAACGTACAGATCCTGTTGGCGCAGCTCGAGCAGCTCAATCCGGATGATCCGGCGTTGCAGCAAGGGCTATAAACGATCTCTCGGTAGCCGCTACAAATCAGAGCAAGAAAAGGTTGAACCGCCGACTCGACGAAAGGTCAAGTGATCAGGCAGCCCATTTCAGGCACTTGAAGCCTGCTGCCTCGCTTCCCCTAGTCATGAGAGGGCATTTTTTGACTACATCTAACGAGTTGATCAGCGCAAAAGCCGGTACCGGTATCGAAGGTCTGGATGACATCCTGGCCGGTGGATTGTCCCGCAGCCATCTGTTCTTGCTGGAGGGTGAACCCGGAACCGGCAAAACCACCGTCGCGTTGCATTTTCTGTTGGCTGGCGCCTCTGCCGGCGAACGCTCGTTGTACATCACGCTGTCGGAAACCGAGCGCGAGCTGCGCCAGGGCGCGTTGTCTCACGGCTGGGAGCTCGATGAGAACATCCACATCTTCGAGTTGACGCCGCCGGAAAGCCTGCTCAATGCCGAGCATCAGCAGAGCCTGCTGTACTCCTCGGACCTGGAGCTGGGTGAAACCACCAAACAGATTTTCGAAGTGGTCGAACGGGTCAAGCCGACTCGCGTGGTGCTCGACAGCCTGTCCGAAATCCGTCTGTTGGCCCAGAGTTCTTTGCGATATCGCCGGCAGATTCTGGCCATCAAGCATTACTTCGTGCGCTACGACGCCACGGTGCTGCTGCTCGATGACCTGACCACCGAATCCCTCGACAAAACCGTACACAGCGTGGCCCACGGAGTGATTCGTCTCGAAGAGCTGACGCCCACCTACGGTGCCGAACGCCGACGCATCCGCGTGGTGAAGTACCGCGGCCAGAAATACCGTGGCGGTTTCCATGACTTCACTATCATGGGCGACGGCGTGCATGTGTTCCCGCGACTGGTCGCAGCCGAACACCGCGGGCGTTATACCCGCCAGCAGTTGACCAGTGGCATCACGGAAATGGACGCCCTGCTCGGTGGCGGTATCGAGACGGGCTCCAGCACGTTGATTCTCGGTCCGGCCGGGACCGGCAAATCGCTGATCTCGATGATCTTCGCCGCTGCGGCAGTGGCCCGTGGTGAGAAGGCCGCGCTGTTCATCTTCGATGAAGAGCTGGGACTGCTGTTCGAGCGGATGAAAAACATCGGCATCGACCTTCAGGCATTGCAAGACACCGGCAACCTGATGATCGAGCAAGTGGACGCCGCCGAATTGTCCCCCGGCGAGTTCTCCCACCGGGTTCGCCGTTATGTCGATGAGGGCCAGATCAAAACCGTGGTGATCGACAGCATCAACGGTTATCAGGCCGCGATGCCCGAGGAAAATGCGCTGGTGCTGCACATGCACGAGTTGCTGCTGTACCTCAATCGTCAGGGCGCCGCGACGTTCATGACCGTCGCTCAGCATGGGCTGGTGGGGGACATGCAGGCGCCCGTCGACATTACCTATCTGGCCGACACCGTCATTCTGTTGCGCTACTTCGAGGCGCTGGGCAAGGTTCGCCGGGCAATCTCGATCATCAAGAAACGCACCGGCAGCCACGAATCGACCATTCGCGAATACCGCATCAGCAGCCAGGGCATCACCATCGGTGAGCCGCTGGATGCATTCCAGGGTGTGTTGCGCGGCGTGCCGATTTACATGGGCGCGAGTAATCCGTTGCTTCAGGAAGACGTCAAGTGACCGTCATCGAGGCGATGTCCGAACGCGCAATCATTCTTGCGCCGGTGGGACGCGACAGCCAGATCGCGCTGATGATACTCAACGAAGCCGGGTTCGACGGGATCATCACCCCGGATCTTGTTGCGTTGTGCAGTGAACTTGAGCAAGGCGCCGGATTGCTGGTGATTGCGTCCGAGGCCTTGTTGGGCGCAGACCTGGAACCGCTGCTCGGTCTGATCGAGCAGCAACCGGCATGGTCCGACCTGCCGATCGTACTGCTGACCCACCACGGAGGCCCGGAACAGAACCCGGCATCTCGGCTCGGCCCTCAGTTGGGCAATGTAACGTTTCTCGAGCGGCCATTTCATCCGGTGACCCTGATCAGCCTGGTCACCACCGCGTTGCGCGGGCGACGACGGCAGTATGAAGCCCGGGACCGACTGATTGATCTGAGCCAAAGCGAACTGCGCCTGCAAAATACTCTGGAAACCCTCGAACAACAGGTCGAAGAACGCACGGCACAATTGCGTCACAACGAAGAAGCCCTCAGACAATCGCAGAAAATGGAAGCGGTCGGTCAACTCACCGGCGGCATTGCCCATGATTTCAACAACATGCTGACCGGCATCATCGGTAGCCTGGAGCTGCTGCGTCGACGCCTGGCCCGAGGGCGCACCGAGGACCTGGACAGCCTGATCGACCTGGGGGTGACGTCCGCCAACCGCGCGGCGGGCCTGACTCACCGACTGCTGGCGTTCTCCCGACGCCAGTCGCTGGATTCAAAACCCGTGGAGATGAACGTCCTGGTGGCATCCATGGATGAACTGTTACAACGCAGCATCAACGAAAGCATTCACCTGGAAATGCAACTGGACGACCAGCTGTGGGTGGCCGAGGCAGACCCCAACCAACTCGAAAGCGCCCTGCTCAACCTGGTACTCAATGCCCGGGATGCCATGCCCGACGGCGGAAAAATGCTGGTCAAAACCTCCAACCAGCATCTGGATGCGCAATACACCCAAGCCCATGACAATCTCCAACCCGGTGATTACATCGCCCTGAGCGTCACCGATACCGGTTACGGTATGCCGGAAAGCACCATCAACCGGGCCTTTGACCCGTTCTTCACCACCAAACCCATCGGCCAGGGCACGGGCCTGGGGTTGTCGATGATTTACGGTTTCAGCAAACAGTCCCGCGGCCACGTCACCATCCACAGTGAAGTCGGAAAAGGCACCACGGTCAGTCTGTTTCTACCGCGTTTTCGTGGTGAGCTCGTTCAAGATACACAAGCCGATCTGCAACACGCGCCTTACGCCCGGGAAGGCGAAACCGTGCTGATCGTCGAGGACGATCCCGCGGTACGAGTCCTGGTCAGCGCCGTATTGAGTGAATTGGGCTATGCCTTCGTTGAGGCGGGCGATGCCGATAGCGCGCTGCCGATACTCGACTCCGGGCAGCGTATCGACCTGTTGATCAGCGATGTGGGGTTGCCCGGGATGAACGGCCGACAATTGGCGGAAATCGGCCGCCAATACCGGCCCGACCTCAAAGTGTTGTTCATCACCGGGTATGCCGAACACGCTGCCGTGCGCGGTGGTTTTCTTGACCCCGGCATGCAGATGATCACCAAGCCGTTCACTTTCGACCTGCTGACGGCGAAGGTACGGGAAATGATCAGAATCTGAAGCACTCTTGCATAGGAGCTGCCGCAGCTTCAGGAGAGCATGTCCTGCATGATCTGTTGCAACACATCCAGATCGAATGGCTTGGCCAGGATCGGTGCCTTGCGGGTGATCGGGCTGTCGGTCTCGCGGATTTCCTGCGGGTAACCGCTGATGAAGATCACCTTGAGTTCCGGTCGCAGCTTCACGGCTGGTTCGGCGATTTGCACGCCAGAAATCCCGCCAGGCAGGCGGAAATCGGTGATCATCATGTCCAGGTTTGGTTTGCTCGCCAGGATCTCAAAGGCCTGCTCACCATTTTCGGCTTGCAGCACCCGGTAACCTTCACCCGACAAATAAGCGGACAGCACCATCAAAATCGAAGGGTCATCTTCAACGATCAGTACCACGTCTTGTGCATCTTCACTCATGGAAAACCTTTGTTCGGTCAATAGCTGCTGATACGACCATGTGGTCAATCAGAGGTTGCGTTCATCGGGCTGTTTTCCTGCAGCGGCAGACAAACGCGAAACAAGGCGCCTTCGCCAATCCGGCTCTCGACGGTAATGGAGCCACCATGGGCGGCGACAATCTGCTGCGAAATAAACAACCCCAGGCCCAGCCCCGCCACCACGGCCCTGGTGGAAACCCGCTCGAACTGCTGAAAAATGCGCTGTTGATTCTCTACACCGATCCCGATACCGCGATCCTGAACCTCAACCCGCGCTTGCCCGTGGTGATTGTACACGCGAACGTCGATCGCGCTCTTGGCACCATAGCGCAACGCATTAGTCAGCAGATTGCAAATCACTTGTTCGATACGAAACTCGTCCCAGTCGCCCATCACGGGCTGGTCGGCGATCAAGCTGACTGACGACTCTGCGGCCTCAACCTGCGGTGCGAAGTTCTGCAAAAGATTGTGCACCAGTTGCACCAGGTCAAACCGACTGGGGCGGATAGACAGCTTGCCGGTGCGGATCCGCGACACATCAAGCATGTCTTCGATCAGGCGGATCAAGCTTTTGATCTGCCGTTCGTCGCGCTCGACCATGGCGTGCATTTTGTCCAGGGTGAACGCCGCGGCGTTATCCCGGGCCAGGTGCATTTTGCGCAACTGGGTTTCGAGGATCAGGCCATTGAGCGGTGTACGGACTTCATGCGCAACGATGGACATGAAGTCATCGCGCATGCGCACCGCCTGCTTCAGTTCTTTCTGGGTGTTCTGCAACTGTTCGAGCAACGCCCCCTGTTCGCGGCGACTTTGCTCCAGGGCTTCGACCTGTTGCTTCATCGCCTTGCTCTGGCGATACAGATCGACGAAGACATTGACCTTGCTCTTGACCGCGTGAACATCCAGCGGCTTGTGCAGAAAATCCACGGCTCCGCTTTCGTAGCCCTTGAATGCGTAGTTGAGATCACGGCCAGCGGCACTGACGAACACAATCGGGATGCTTTTGGTTTTTTCCGTGCCGCGCATCAACTCGGCCAACTCAAAGCCGTTCATGCCGGGCATCTGCACATCGAGAATGGCCAGCGCGAATTCGTGCTGCAACAACAACGACAAGGCTTCGTCGGCGGACAAGGCCTTGTAGACGATGAGGTCCTGCCGCTTGATCAACGCCTCAAGCGCCAGCAGGTTCTCCGGCAGGTCGTCGACGATCAGCAATTTGGCCTGGATGTTACTTAGCATGGGATTTGTTCCCGCTCGACACGAAGACGGCCGAAGCACCGATCACGATAGCTTCTACACAAGGAATACCTGCACGGTTCATGATTTGCGGTAGATCCTTTCTTGTTTGACCAACGGCTCAAACTGATTGCCATAGGCCGAAAAATCCAGGGTTTCCTTGCTGCCCAGTGCCAGAAAGCCCCGATGACACAAAGATTCGTGAAACAAGCCGAACGTTCGATCCTGAAGCTTTTTGTTGAAGTAAATCAGCACATTACGACACGAAATCAATTGAGTTTCGGAGAATACGCTATCAGTGGCCAGGCTGTGATCGGCGAACGTTACGTTGTCGCACAGGCTCTTGTCGAAAATCGCGTAGTCATAAGCCGCCGTGTAGTAATCGGCGAACGAACGCTGACCACCGGCCTGCTGATAATTGTGAGTGTAGGCCCGAACATTCTGCAGGGAGAAAATCCCCTGCCTGGCTTTATCCAGCGAGCGCGGGTTGATGTCGGTGGCGTAGATGATGGTGCGCTCCAGCAAGCCTTCTTCGCGCAGCAGGATCGCCATCGAATAGACCTCTTCGCCGGTGCTGCAACCGGCAATCCAGACCTTGATCGACGGATAGGTCTTGAGCAGCGGCACCACTTCCTGACGCAGCGCCAGGAAGTGCGAAGGGTCGCGAAACATTTCGCTGACCGGAATCGTCAGCAATTGCAGCAGCTGCATGAACGCGGTTGGGTCGTGCAGGACCTTCTCTTGCAGCGCCGAGATGGTATTGCACTCGAATTGGCTCAATGCATGGTTGACCCGACGCTTGATCGACGCGCCGGAGTAATCGCGAAAATCGTAGCTGTATTTGAGGTAGATCGCTTCGATCAACAACCTCAGTTCGATTTCGCTGCGCTCCATTAGAGGCGTTCCATCTTCGGTAACCACACACGAATCAGCGAGAACAGGCGATCCAGGTCGATGGGCTTGGCCAGGTAGTCGTTGGAGCCGGCCTGCAAGCAGCGCTCCTGATCGTCCTTCATCGCCTTGGCCGTCACCGCAATGATCGGCAGCTTGCGCCAGCGCAGATCCTTGCGGATTTCCTGGGTGGCTTCGAAACCATCCATTTCCGGCATCATCACGTCCATCAGCACCAGGTCGATGTCCTCGACTTCATTTAATCGCTCAATTGCTTCACGACCGTTACGGCCAATCACCACCACCGCGCCCTTGTGCTCCAGCGCACTGGTCAGGGCGAAGATATTGCGTACATCGTCGTCCACCAGCAGCACTTTGCGCCCCTCGAACACCTTATCGCGGCTGCGGGCGGTCTTGAGCATGGTCTGGCGTTCATGGGATAACCGGGATTCGACCTTGTGCAGGAAGAGTGTCACTTCATCCAGCAACCGCTCGGGCGAACGCGCGCCCTTGATGATGATCGAGCGCGAATACTTGCGCAGCTCGGCCTCTTCGTCCCGGGTCAGGTTGCGTCCGGTATAGACGATCACCGGTGGAAACGAGCAGATATCCTCGCAGGACATGCGCTTGAGCAAGTCGTTGCCAAGCATGTCCGGCAGTTTCAGGTCGATGATCATGCAGTCGAAAATCGTGGTGCGCAGCAAATCGAGTGCATCCTGCGCCAGGCCGACGGCGGTGATTTCGATGTCCTCGTCGCCGATCAATCGGGCAATGCTGTCACGCTGCAGATCGTCGTCTTCGACCAGCAATATGCGTTTGACCTTCTGGGTCAGTTTGGCTTCGAGGCGGGCAAACACCTCCTTGAGCTCCTCGCGCGTAGTCGGTTTGACCGCGTAACCGATGGCGCCCATGTGCATGGCGGCCTCGACACGGTCTTCGACCGAGATCACATGCACGGGAATGTGCCGGGTTTCGGCTTGCTCTTTCAGGCGCTGCAACACCGTCAGCCCGGAATGATCCGGCAGGCGCATGTCCAGCAGGATCGCGTCGGGGATGAATTGCCTGGCCAGGTCGTAGCCTTCATCGGCGCCGTAGGCCACCAGGCACTGATAACCCAGTTCATGGGCCAGATCGTAGAGGATACGCGCAAAGTCCGGCTCATCTTCCACCACCAGGATGCAACGAGTGGCGAACGGCGCCCCGTAGCGATCATCATCGAAACGCGCGATTTCGACCTCGGCAACCAGCGGCACAGGCGCGGTAACCACGATGGCTTGCGGCATGGTCACCGGCGTAGCTTTCATCGTTTCGACAGGCGTATCGCCCGGTTCGATGTAGTGCTGCGGCAACACCAGGGTGAACACACTGCCCTGCCCCGGCGTGCTGGTCAGGCTGACGGAGCCGCCCAGCAAGGTGGCCAGATCACGAGAAATCGACAGGCCCAGGCCGGTTCCGCCGTAACGACGGTTAGTAGTGCCGTCGGCCTGACGGAAGGCTTCAAAAATGCTGTCCTGATGATCCGGCGCAATGCCGATCCCGGTATCACGGACGATAAAGGCGATGCCCTCGCCTGGCTGAGCCGCGACAATCAGGCTGACTGTGCCCTTTTCGGTGAACTTCACCGCGTTGGACAACAGGTTCTTGATCACTTGCTCCAGGCGCTGGCGATCGGTGAACAGCATCAGCGGTGCGTCAGCGCGCAATTCGACTTCAAAATCCAGTTTCTTGTCCGCGGCCAACGGCTCGAACATTCCTCGCAGGCCTTCCACCAGGCGCGCAACGCTGGTGTTCTCCGGACGCACCTCAAGCTTGCCGGCCTCAACCTTGGAAATGTCGAGAATGTCGTTGATCAGGTTGAGCAAGTCGTTGCCGGCGGAATAGATCGACTCGGCGAACTTGACCTGCTCGGCGCTGAGGTTTTCCTGCGGGTTTTCCGCCAGCAATTTCGCCAGAATCAACGAACTGTTCAGCGGCGTGCGCAATTCGTGGGACATGTTGGCAAGGAATTCGGATTTGTACTTGCTGGCACGCTGCAATTCTTCGGCGCGGGCCTCGAGCTCGAGCTGGGCCTGATTCAGCAGGCCGTTCTTCAGGTCCATGGCGTCGCGTTGCTCGGCCAGGATCTGCGCCTGTTCGGCGAGTTGCTCGTTGGTTTGCTCCAGCTCGATCTGCTGGGTTTCCAGGTGAGCCTGGGACTCCTTGAGAACCCGCGACTGCTCTTCCAGCTCTTCGTTGGCGCTCTTGAGTTCTTCTTGCTGAACCTGCAACTCTTCGTTGAGTTGCTGGGTTTCGGCCAGCACTTCCTGTAAGCGCTGGCGATAGCGCGCCGCTTCGATCGAGGTGCCGATGTTGCCGGCAACCAGTTCGAGCAACTCGATGTCACGATCTGTCAGCGGTCGCAGGAAACCGAGTTCGATCACCCCGTTGACGCGATCGTCATCGCTGGTCGGCACCGCCAGTACACTGCGTGGTAAACCTTCGCCCAGGCCGGAGCTGACTTTGAAGTAGTCCCCTGGCACCTCATCAAGACGAATCAGGCGCGCCTGTTGCGCCACCTGGCCGACAATCCCTTCGCCATTGTAAATCTGCTGCTCGAGTGCTTCCTGTTCCCGGGAGAAGCCGTAAGACGCGATGCGCTTCAGGCCACCATGCTCCTCACGGACATAGATCGCCGCGACGGCGCTGCCCAGGTATTGCGCGCAGAACTGCAGGATATTGCGGCCCAACAGATTGAGCGATAACTGCCCCAGGACTTGCTCGGCCAGTTCGGTCTGGCCATTGCGCAACCAGGCCTGCTGTTCCAGACGCCGGGCGCTGGCCTGTTGCGCGGCGAGGTTGACGCTGTAGCTGCGGGACAGGTTGAGTAGATCCCGGCGGCCGACATAGGCCAGCAATCCGCTGATACCGGCTACGAACAACAGATAAAGGGCGATGCTCCAGATTGTGGCGCTTCGCACTTCTTCATTGCGCGTGGCACGCAACTGCTGCTCCATGTCGATCACGTCTTCGAATTGCTTGCGGATCTCATCGGTCAACCGTTTGCCGCGCCCGACCTTGACGACGCTGCGGTAATCACCGCCTGCGCGCTGCAAATCGATTATCGATTGCGCGTAATTGGCCCATTCCGTCTGCAAGGCCTGGAGCCGGTGCAAGCGGTCGGTTTGCACCGAATTGTCCGCGGTCAGTTCGAGCAAGGTATTGAGGGCGGCCACTATTCTTGGCTTGGCCGTCTCATAGGGCTCGAGAAAATGCTCGTCGCCACTGAGCAGGAAACCGCGCATACCGGTTTCCAGATCGACGGTCAGTTTTACCGCTTCATTGGCATTATTGATCACCCGGTCCGAGTGCTGGACCCACTGGATCACCGACAACAGATAGGTGATCAGCAAGACAAAGAACGCCGCGCTGATGACACCGACACCCAACGGCAGGCTGACGTTGCGGCTCAGGAGTTTACGGAATCGTTGCTCATCAACCGCAGGCGCAGAGGTCATGGGAAGCCTTGTCGAACTGTTGAAAGCCATCGAGTCTGCCCCAAATCAGCCGAGGGTATCCATTTTTCTGACACGTTTTTCGGCAAAATCCTGCATTTCACTGCCCCAGCGCAAAGGAGCGGTTACTCTGTGCGGCTCTTGTGCGGCTATTGTGCGGCTATTGTTCTTTGTAACGCCTCGGGAACTTGTCGTGATCCGTCACTTACTCATGCAAGAGCCCGGCGATTTCGATCGACGCTATCGCAAATCCAACCTTTGAGAGCCCCACTATGTCCACCAACGCATCCACCATCCTGGTCGTCGAAGACGATGCCATCGTGCGCATGCTGATCGTCGATGTGCTGGAGGAACTGGAATACCGGGTACTTGAAGCCGATGGCTGCGAAGAGGCGTTGGATTTCATCAACGATGAGGATCGGCACATCGACTTGCTGATGACCGATGTGGGGCTGCCAATCATGGACGGTCGGGAGCTGGCCAAGCAGGCACGCATGCTGCGCCCCGAGTTGCCGATTCTGTTCGCCAGCGGTTATGCCGAAAGCATCGAGGTGCCTGATGACATGCATGTGATCGGCAAGCCGTTCTCGATTGATCAACTGCGGGATAAGGTCAAGGGCATACTTGAAACGTAACTAAGCGCTTAAGCCGCGCCAAGCACCTGTTCCTGAAAAGAGCGGTGCTTATTAGTTGTTCCGCAACGGAACAGTCCGCACCCATAAATACTTTATGACCCCACCTGAAACAGGCACTAATACAATGTCAGTTGCCCAATAACTTAAACTAAAAGAGGATCTCCGCACCTTTAAGCAACAACCAGTAGAAGGAACCACTAATGAACCAACCGCGCACAGCTGCGAATTATAATTTGCAACCATCAAGCCCTCAAGATATTACCCCTCGACTTAAGCAAGGTATTGAGGGCGATAAAATCGAGCGAGGCGAAATCATCGCACAGCTTAAAAAGGCTATTTCCGGAAAAGAAAACAATGAGCAGATAGACTGGGAAGAGCTATTCATTACAGTGACCGAAGGTTCTTCGTTCGAACAGGCACTGCGCCCCGGGGCTGTCATGTTGCAGAGCATGATCGACAAGCCCGCCTTTAAAGAAGTGCTCGCCTACTATGCCGTTCATCCTGATGCTTCGTTCTATGTTGTCGATGCCGGACACATCATCGCGTCCCATAATGGCCGCGAAATACGATTGACCGCAAAAACGAAACTTGATCCGGATCTCAATGATGATCTGGTTGCAATCGCTGACATTGCAGCAACCATCGACAGAGTGGTGTTCTTCGACAATCGGCTGGGTGTTGCTCAATGGATCACATTCCACGAATACGAACTGCCCGAAGATGTAAAACGCATTAAAAACCTGATCAAGCATCTGGAGTTTGACTACCACCCTTCCCCGGCATTGGGTAACTACTGGGAAGCCATCACAGGCAGTGAGGACAAGGCTTTGGTGCTATCGGCGGATGACAGGCAAACAATTCGTACCTTGACCGCTCAGCATATCGGGGGGCGCGGAAAGCTGCTGGTGGACCTGTGCAGTATTGTATTGGGAAACCGTTCGAAAACAGCAAACCGATTGAATTGCCGCGAACTGCTGCACGAATTGGGTGTACACCCCTATTTCAAAAGTTGGTCCGAAAGTTATTTAAAAGCGCTTGACTGGTACGTATCCAAATCAGGTGAGCCCGTCTCTGAGTTGAACCTCGAGCAGGTGCTCATGACTGCAATTATTCTCGACATTTACCCGGACGCGGGAGGCGACGAGCGTCGAAATCACATCGCGGGTTACAACCTTTATGCGCCTGAAAACATAGAGAAATCGGTTCCAGAGGTTTTCACTGAACTGGAACGGCATCTTGAGAGTGAGCATGACATTCCTTCTAACACCAGTACGCTCGCCGCCTACTTGCTGCTGGCAGGCAGGGCACCCGAATTTCTGGTAAGAGATCTGCCCGAATCATTGCGACTGGGCACCCCCGAATGGATTACATTCTGTCGGGGCGTTGCCATAGCAGAAGCCAACGCTTGCGGTTCCGTGCTTTCCATGACCTTTGCAAACGTCATGCAACTTGAAGCGATTGAGCCAGTCAACAAGGAGCAGGAGATTCTGCACAGCGTGCTGTCAGTCGATCCGATTATTGACTGGGCGCTGTTGAACAACGTGATTACGCTTGAGCAGGTGATCATTGACTATAAAGGTTCTGGTGATCGTGCCATTGGGGCTTATCAGACCTTTGCGGATGTCTATTCGCAAGCAGTCGCCACGTTATCGACCCCACTGCCCAGCCGAAAAGCGATTTCCCGGGAGATACTTGAGCAGATCGTGCCGGACTGCGATTTCATCGACGAAAAAATACTGTTCGAGAAACAACGGGGTTGGCACGAGTTCAACAATTTCGAGCCGTTAGCCATGTCCATGGTAGAGCTCAACATGTCCAACCATCTGGGGACACTGAACTGGGATTTGAAAAAAAGCCCTAGTCTCTACCAGAGATTTCCGCACCTTGTGCCTAATCTGGTCTCTACGGAGGGGATTTTCAAACGTCGCTTTGACCAGGCTTATGCGCCATTGGAAAAAGCGATGGCCAGTATTGTCAATCTGGCTTTGTCGGCGTTACCGCCGGCTGACCGGGTTCGTTTGCTGTGCGGTGAAGTCACTTTCTTCACTATCCGGCCCTCGGTTGCCATCATCCAGCCTCCCGATTTGTTTCCTCAGGAAAAACAGAAAGCCAAAGATGAAGCCACGGGTCGCTATGGCGTCGTGATGTGCTCGAAATATGAAGGCCGGTTGTATTGTTATGAACTGTTCACCTTACACGGTGAATGCAGGGAGAACCCTCAACTGGCAGCACTTGTGCAAAAAGAAGGTCTGCTGGCACAACCTGCGAGACTGGACTTTACCGATCACATCAACAGTTTGAGCAAAGCCGAAAAAATCCACAATTTGCCAACTGATATAGAGAGCTATACCCATGGAGTTCCACCCGGCAACACCCGGTCCAGTCATGGGGTAATTGAAAAACTGGGATCATTGAACGCATCGGTAAAAACAACACGCACTATTAAGCCTGGTTATTATGAGAGCTATCAAAGCGAAGAATTCAGCCCCCTGACAAATTTCATTTTGAAGCATCGCCCCCTCTGGACGTACGACGAACTGATAGAAGACGCACGGGGCCGAACAGAACTGGAGCAAAGACACTCAAAGGAAGAACAACAATTCGAGACATTCATTAATATTATTGTGCCTTTTAAATCCTGCATCGAAGACTTCTTCTCCGACGATCCGGACCGTAACAGGGGCAGTACGTTGTCCTGCACGCTTGAACTTGCGATGACCGTTTTGCTGGTCGTTGGCGTCGCCGCAAAAGCCGTTAGCGTCGCGGCAAAGGCCGTTTCCACGGCCTCGAAGGCCAGAGCGCTAGCCAAGTTGGGCCTAGGGTTTCTCCATTCTGTGTTCAACCCGCTGGACGGTACGCCAGAGCTGATCCTGGGCGTCGGAAAGTATTTAAAGAAAGGTGTATTGGGTATCAGTCGGGCTGGCTTGAACTCTTTGGAAAGTGCAACCCATCAACTTCGAAGACTGACCGGCAGTGCTGACGCTTATGACTTGATCAAAGCGGCGCAACGAACTGATATCGGACAAGGAACCTGGCGTCCGCTGGGTAGCTCTGGAGATTCTTTCGTCGTGTCTGCGGTCCGCATGCAGGATGACTGGTACGCTCTCAACCGGCTGGGGCAGCCGTGGGGAAAGAAACTCAAAAACTTCGACTTGAGTTTCAAGTCCTACGTTCGCAAGAAACTCCTCCCGGATAGCTTCGTCTCCGCCTATGTCAAAAGAAGCTTACCGATCGCCCAGACAAAAATTGACACCGCACTGCATCAACTGGTGGCGAACAGTGCTGATTTCGAAGTAAAAGCAGTAATAAAGTATTTCTTCGGCAACAGTTCCGCTCAAACTGTTGAGCACCTGACCGAAGCATTACGCAAAATGAAAAAAGACCTCAATCACATCTCCCTGAAGAACATAGATATTGTAAAAAAACCTTCGGACGGCGCGCTGGCGGCAATGCTTCCCGAGACCTTCGCGCGATGGAAAGCAGCGAATTACTCCGCTGACTCGGTTGAAAGTCGATTCATTAAGATCTACTCGGACAATATGACTGACTTTTTCCAAAAGGAAAGGTTCGACAAAGGACGGATCGCTGATGGCGTGGTGCATGAGATGTCTCATGGCTCACAACGTACGATTGACCTGATGTATGGCAACCCGGATCCCGCATTTGGTAAGGCAGGCGATGTCGATGTGACTCAGTTGATGAATCTGGCGAAGCATCCGGAAGGATTAGATCCTTTCACATTGCGGGATGCCGATCACAAGGGGTTCCGTGAGTTTAACCAGCTTAAAAAAGACTTGCCCAAGATCGTTGCCGAGGCTCCTGCACTCCTGAACGCCGACTCTTACGCCCTGGCTATTGGCTTGCTGAATCAACGATCGGCCAATTACCCGCGCTTTCTCGAAAACCTGGGCCGGATGAGGAGCAAGTTCGACACCGCAACCGGTAAGCACATCACGGAGGCTGTGATCATTAATCTGTCTACACTCGCCTAGATGCCTGGGACAGAAAATCTCTGTCAACAGGGGTGCTGACCTCCCGTCGACTCAAGTAAACGGCCGCAAACTCACAGGAATCGCCTCCTGTGGTTTAATTGCGGCCTTTTCTTCGTCCCTCCTCGCCTACACCAAGGAACACTGTCATGAGTCAGCTCAACGCAACCAAAGTCCTGGTCATTGGTTACGTCTGGCCCGAGCCCCGTTCTTCAGCGGCCGGTGGGCACGTCATGCAAATCCTTGAGACATTCTTGCAGCAAGGCTGGGACGTCACCTTCAGTAGCCCGGCCGGAACCGGCGAACATCGGGCTGATCTGACGGCGTTGGGCATTCGTGAAATTCCGATTGAATTGAACAACAGCAGTTTCGACGACTTCGTCAGTGAACTTGCTCCGGACATAGTGCTGTTCGACCAGTTCATGATGGAGGAGCAGTTTGGCTGGCGGGTCGAAAAATACTGTCCCGATGCCCTGCGTGTCCTCGAGACATCGGATCTGCAAAGCTTGCGGCACGCCCGGCATCAGCGCCTCAAGGATCGCTTGAAGGTCAGTGACGACAATAATGATTTCAGCGACTTGTTCGCGCCGGCGTTGCGCGAAGAGTTCGAACTGATGGCTGATACCGATCTCGCCAAACGGGAGATTGCTGCGCTGTACCGTTGCGACTTGAACCTGATGATCTCTGAAGTGGAGATCGAATTGCTGGTCGAGCAGTTCAAGCTGCCGCGCAACTTGTTGCACTGGTGTCCGCTGATGGTCGAACCTGAGCTCGTGCCGCCGACAGCCTTTGAAGATCGGGCGCACTTTCTCAGCATCGGCAATTTTCGACATGCGCCGAACTGGGATGCGGTGCTCTGGATGAAAACAGCCATCTGGCCGTTGATCCGCGAGCAACTGCCCACGGCTCAGTTGCATATCTACGGTGCTTACACGCCCCCCAAAGCTACCGCGCTGCACAACCCGGCCCAGGGTTTTCATGTCATGAACTGGGCAGAAGATGCTTTGCAAGTGATGTCGGCGGCACGCATTTGTCTGGCGCCTCTACGCTTCGGTGCCGGTATCAAAGGCAAGATCGTCGACGCCATGTTATGTGGCACCCCCACGGTGACGACGCCCATCGGCGCCGAAGCCATGCATGGCAATCATCCCTGGCCTGGGACCGTGGCCCGCACGGCACGGGAACTGGCTGACTGTGCGGTGCGGCTGTATAAGGATGAAGCGCTTTGGGCGCAGGCCCAATCCCACGGACAGAGGTTACTGGCCGATCGATATAAAATGTCGGAACATGGCCCGGCATTGATCAAGAAGTTGTTGCACTGCCAACAGCACTTGACTCAACTTAGACGCGATAATTTTACCGGTAGCATGTTGCGTCATCACCACCATAAAAGTACGCAATACATGGCGCAATGGATTGAGGCGAAAAACCGAAACCCTGCCTAAGTTACGCACAACCAAATATACATATCTTGCATTATCACGACAATTGATCACCCCTCTCTTTCCCTTTATAAATTCTTGACCGAAGTGGGTGGCAGTCACTCACTTCGGCCAACCAACAACACCTATCAAACTATGCAAGGAAGCATTAAATGGACAACATTGTTCAGAACAACTACGCATTTAGAAACTGGATGGGCGCCACGCCGGCGATTGATACTTTGTCGCTCGCCGAATTGACACTGCCAGGCACCCATAACGCCGGCAGCGACTGGAAGGCATCCTGGCCGCTGATCCCAGGCGCCCATTGGCTGGCGTGTCAGCACGAATCGTTTTACTCGCAACTGCGCCATGGTTCCCGAGTGCTTGACATCCGTTTGACGTATGACGCCAGTGCGCCGGGGCTCGGCAAGTTCTGCATTCATCACAACGGCTACCGTAACGGCCGCACGTTTGGGCACCTTGTCAAAGACGTAGAAATATTTCTGCAAGAAAACCCCAATGAATTCATCATCCTGGATTTTCATGAGTTGAATGGGGATACCTTTGATTACGCTTACTTCAATAAGATGATGATCCATTTCCTTGGATACCGCTTGATTCCCAACCAAAATCGCTCGTTGAGCATCGGCCAACTCAAACGTCTCAGCGACAGCCAACGCGTTGTGGTTGCTGCGCCTTGGCACTGGGCAATTGACAAGAACGTGTTCATTCAGCAAATCGAGCACAAATGGTCTGGCAACGGCCTCACCAGTGCCTCCGAGTTGGAACAGCACATTATAAAAGTGCTGAAATTCCCGCCAGGCACATGGGCACCATGGTCCCTGTCCGCGACCAGTTATAGCGCTCTCGGTGGTCCGGTAGATATTCACGATGAGCTTAATTCGTGGTTTGACCCGAATAAAAGCGACTGGGCAACACGGTGCAACATTATCAATGTCGACTTTATTGAAGAAAGCAACATCGTTTCGTATTGCCTGACCGCAAACCTGAGTAAAGCGGCCAAGCGCGCCAACTAGCGCCGAGCCATTAAAGGGTTAATTCTTATGCAAGTATTTCCGTGACTGGCAATGCAGTCGCGCACTTCTATGCTGGGTCATGAAAGCCTTTCTACGCAGGCGAGCAATAGAGGTATGGCACGCAGCCACACCCGAAACATGGACCTCGTCCCCTCCATGGAGGGGACGAGTCTACGACAAGGAACTGTCATGACCCATAACGCAGTAATCACGCTGGATAAACAAAAATGGATGAGTAATGCCCTCGACATCGATCGTATAAAACTGACTGATGTTATCTGGCCCGGCGCCCATAACGCCGGCATGGATAAACAGGCGCCTAATTATGAGGTGGTCGTCGGCAACTGGACGACATGTCAAAACGGTTCATTTGCATGGCAATTGTCCAATGGCGCACGGGCATTCGATATCCGCCTGGGCTACACCGAGGGGGCTGAGCAGTCGATTTTCTATTTCCATCACCATGGATATCAATCACATCGGGTTCTCGATGAACTCATCAGCGCAGTTTCATCTTTCCTGGACCGAAACCCGGATGAATTCGTGGTTTTGGACTTTCATCAGCTAGGGGACGGTAACAATCGCTTTGACTATCAGAAACTCAATGAGCTTCTGGTCAGCCAACTCGGACAGCGAGTGATACCGCCCGACAACGCCACAAAAACGATCGGCGAGCTCAAGCGGATCAGTGCTCTGCGCCGGGTGATATTAGCGGCGCCCGTACGGCGGGAACTGGATGAGAATTATTTCTGGCCGCGTATTGCACACAAGTGGATCAACAAGCGGTTTACCGACACCGAGGATTTGAAAACCCATATTTCCAACACACTCAAAGACGCGCCATACGAAACATTTTTATGGTCGTTATCGGCCACCAGCTACGCGTTTCTGGGAGGGCCTCAAGACATCAAAAACCACATCAATGACTGGTTCAATCCCACCCGGGACTGGGTCACGCGCTGCAGCATCATCAATACCGACTTTTTCGACGAATCCGAAATCGTTCGTTACTGCTGGAGTGCCACCAGCATGAAAGCGGTATACGGTGATGCCTTGCATGCCCCCGCCTGAGCACAGTCGCGTTGCAAGCTGGCCTTAGGCGCCCCGAAAGAGGCATGATCAAGAGGCGATAACAATAAAAGCGCCCTGACATGACCCGAACAGCCAGAGTCACCGATCCTTCCTACGAATTGATGGACGACCACAACGGGTTGTCCATCATCTATCGCCAACACGGATTCCCCTGCCCCCTGGTGCGCTGGCATTTCCACAAGGAATACGAACTGCACTTGATCATCGCCAGCTCCGGCAAGGTGTTCATCGGTGACTACATCGGTAACTTCTACCCGGAAACACTGTTCCTGACCGGCCCCAACCTGCCCCACAACTGGATCAGCCAGGTGGCCGAAGACGAAGTGGTGCCCGAGCGCGACATGCTGGTCAATTTCACTGACGAGCTGTTCGAAAGTGGCCATCAGGTATTCGCCGAACTCAAGACAATTGCGCCCTTGCTGGAGCGCGCGCAGTACGGCATCGAGTTTCGCTGCAAGCGCACCATACGCCAGGCCATGACCTTGATGCAGCGCATCGCCGACACCCAAGGCATGACCCGGCTCGGGTATTTTTTCATTCTGCTGGAGTTGCTGGCGGCGTCCGATGACTACCAGTTGCTGTCCGGTGCCACAACGCCGCAATTGGCCGATGAACACAATATCGACCGTACCAACCGGGCGGTGGATTACATCTTTGCCCATTACGCCAGGGATTTAACGCTGGAAGAGGTGGCCGAGCATCTGGGCCTGAAGCCGACCTACTTCAGCCGAGTGTTCAAACAGGCCACCGGACGCTGCTTCATCGAGTTCGTCAATCGCCTGCGCATCAGCAAATCCTGCGAGCTGCTGGCCGATGGCGACAAAACGGTGACCGATGTGTGTTTCGAGTCGGGCTTCAACAACATTTCCAACTTCAACCGGCGTTTTCAGCAACTCAAGGGCATGACGCCGTCGCACTACCGGCGGCTGGCGGTGCAACGGTTGACTGAGCAAAACCTCGGCTGATTTTTAGATCTCCTTCGCGGGCAAGCCTCGCTTTTGCAGGAGCGAGGTTTACCCGCGAAGAGGCCGATGAAACCTGTACAAATTCAATGACCGCTCGCCTCTGCAAAGCCTGTCCTTGCATCTCCCCCGCCAAAGCCCAGTGCAAAAAAGTATCGATCACAGTGCGATGGATGATTTGTCAGCCTGTCAATTGAAGGCTGTAATCGCTGCACATTCTTCCCTCCGCAGGAAGACACAAAAACAATAACTGTCCTTCTGTAACCCCCGGGTGCAGAAAAGGAGTGCACGATGCAACCTTCGGTAAAAGCTCTGCTTGCCCTCACCTGCATGACCCTCAGCAGCGTCAGCCTCGGCGCTCAGACCCTGACCATCGCCACCGTCAACAACAGCGACATGATCCGCATGCAAAAGCTCTCGAAAACCTTCGAAGCCGAGCATCCGGACATCAAACTCAATTGGGTGGTGCTTGAAGAAAACGTCCTGCGCCAACGCCTGACCACCGACATCGCCACCCAGGGCGGGCAGTTTGATGTGTTGACCATCGGCATGTACGAAGCCGCACTCTGGGGTGCCAAGGGTTGGCTGGAACCGATGAAGGACTTGCCGGCCAACTACGCCCTCGACGACGTTTTCCCTTCGGTGCGTGAAGGTCTTTCGGTCAAGGGCTCGCTCTATGCCCTGCCGTTCTACGCTGAAAGCTCCATCACCTATTACCGCACCGACCTGTTCAAGGACGCCGGGCTGACCATGCCGGAACGCCCGACCTGGGAACAGATCGGCGAATTCGCCAGCAAACTCACCCATAAAGATAAAGAACAGTACGGCATCTGCCTGCGCGGGAAGGCTGGCTGGGGCGAAAACATGGCGCTGATCACCACTGTCGCCAACGCCTATGGCGCGCGCTGGTTCGATGAGAAATGGCAGCCGGAATTCACCGGTGCTGAGTGGAAAAATGCGCTGAATTTCTACGTCGACACCATGAAAAAGTCCGGCCCACCCGGCGCATCGAGCAACGGCTTCAACGAGAACCTGGCGCTGTTCAACAGCGGCAAGTGCGCGATCTGGGTCGATGCCAGCGTGGCCGGCTCGTTCGTGACCGACAAAACCCAGAGCAAAGTCAGCGACCACGTCGGCTTTACTTACGCACCGCATCAGGTCACCGACAAAGGTTCGGCCTGGCTGTATTCCTGGGCACTGGCCATCCCAACCAGTTCCAAGGCCAAGGAAGCGGCGAAAACCTTCAGCGCCTGGGCCACGTCCAAGGAGTACGGAGCCCTGGTCGCGGAAAAAGACGGCATCGCCAACGTGCCACCAGGCACTCGCGCTTCGACCTACACCGAGGCTTACATGAATGCCGCGCCGTTCGCCAAGGTGACGCTGGAATCGCTGAAAGCCGCGGACCCGAGCCAACCGTCGCAAAAGCCCGTGCCCTACATTGGCATCCAGCTGGTGACCATTCCTGAATTCCAGGCCGTGGGCACCCAGGTCGGCAAGCTGTTCTCGGCCGCGTTGATCGGCCAGACCACGGTCGACCAGGCTCTGACCGCCGCCCAGTCAACCACCGAACGTGAAATGAAGCGCGCCGGTTATCCCAAATAACCAGCGCCCCCCATGTAGGGGTCGGCTTGTGTGGCGAGGGAGCTTGCTCCCGTTCGACTGCGCAGCAGTCGCAAAGCTTTTGGGGCCGCTTCGCGACCCAGCGGGAGCAAGCTCCCTCACCACACAAGCCTCGCCCCTACAGTTGATCTTCATTTGTCTGTTCCCAATCGGTTCTGATCGCCATGAATACTTCAACCACTGTCAAAGCTCACATGGACATCCCGCAACCGGTGCGTAAAAGCCGGTTGACCAACCCCGGCTGGTTTCTGGTCAGCCCCTCGGTGGCGTTGCTGCTGCTGTGGATGATCGTGCCGTTGGGCATGACCATTTACTTTTCGATGATCCGCTACAACCTGCTCTACCCCGGCGAAAACGAATTCGTGGGGCTGGAGAACTTCAGCTACTTCCTGAGCGATTCGGGTTTCCTGCCCGGCGCCACCAATACCCTGTTGCTGGTGGGCAGTGTGTTGCTGATCAGCGTGGTGTTCGGCGTGTTGATCAGCGCGTTGCTGGAGGCCAGTGAGTTTCTCGGTCGCGGCATCGTGCGGGTGATGTTGATCTCGCCGTTCTTCATCATGCCCACCGTCGGTGCGCTGATCTGGAAGAACCTGATCTTTCACCCGGTCTCGGGAATTCTCGCCTACATCTGGAAGCTGTTCGGCGCGCAGCCGGTGGACTGGCTGGCGCACTACCCGCTGCTGTCGATCATCATCATTGTGTCCTGGCAATGGCTGCCCTTCGCGATCCTGATCCTGATGACTGCCATGCAGTCCCTCGACCAGGAACAAAAGGAAGCCGCGCGCCTGGACGGTGCCGGCCCGATCGCGATTTTCTGGCACCTGACCTTGCCACACCTGGCCCGGCCGATTGCGGTGGTGGTGATGATCGAAACCATCTTCCTGCTGTCGGTGTTCGCCGAAATCTTCACCACCACCAACGGTGGCCCCGGTTACGCCTCGACCAACCTCGCCTACCTGATCTACAACCAGGCGCTGGTGCAGTTCGACGTCGGCATGGCCTCCGCCGGTGGCTTGATCGCGGTGGTGATTGCCAACATCGCGGCCATCGTGCTGGTGCGCATGATCGGCAAAAACCTGACAGACAAAGCCTGAGGCCCGCGCCATGACTCTTCAACAATCCCGTCGTCTGCAAAGCCTGCTGCTCGGCACCCTGGCCTGGGCCATCGCGATCCTGATTTTCTTCCCGATCTTCTGGATGGTGGTGACCAGTTTCAAGACCGAAATCGACGCCTTCGCCACGCCACCGCAATTCATCTTCACGCCGACGCTTTCGAACTACCTGCACATCAACGAGCGTAGCGATTACTTCAGCTTCGCCTGGAACTCGGTGGTGATTTCCTTCAGCGCCACCGCTTTGTGCCTGCTGATCGCGGTGCCGGCCGCCTATTCCATGGCGTTCTACGAAACCCAGCGCACCAAAGGCACGTTGCTGTGGATGCTCTCCACCAAGATGCTGCCGCCAGTGGGCGTGCTGATGCCGATCTACCTGTTGGCCAAGAGCTTTGGCCTGCTGGATACGCGAATCGCGCTGATCGTGATCTACACGCTGATCAACCTGCCGATCGTGGTCTGGATGGTTTACACCTACTTCAAAGACATCCCCAAGGACATCCTCGAAGCCGCACGCCTGGACGGCGCCACCCTGTGGCAGGAAATGGTCCGGGTGCTGCTGCCGATCGCCAAGGGCGGCCTGGCCTCCACAGTGTTGCTGTCGCTGATCCTGTGCTGGAACGAGGCGTTCTGGTCGCTGAACCTGACCTCGTCCAAAGCCGCGCCACTGACCGCACTGATCGCCTCTTACTCAAGCCCCGAAGGTTTGTTCTGGGCCAAGTTGTCGGCGGTGTCGACCCTGGCTTGCGCGCCGATCCTGATCTTCGGCTGGATCAGCCAGAAACAGCTGGTCCGCGGACTGTCGTTTGGCGCCGTGAAATAGCCCTCAAAGAATAAACATAAAGGAGCGCCATCATGGCCAACCTGAAAATCAAAAATCTGCAAAAAGGCTTCGAAGGTTTTTCCATCATCAAAGGCATCGACCTGGAAGTGAACGACAAGGAATTCGTGGTGTTCGTCGGCCCGTCGGGTTGCGGCAAGTCGACCCTGCTGCGGCTGATCGCCGGCCTTGAAGAAGTCAGCGGCGGCATCATCGAGCTCGATGGCCGCGACATCACCGAAGTCAGCCCGGCCAAGCGCGACCTGGCGATGGTGTTCCAGACCTACGCCCTGTACCCGCACATGAGCGTGCGTAAAAACATGTCGTTCGCCCTCGACCTGGCCGGTGTAGCGAAAGCCGAAGTCGAGAAGAAGGTCGGCGAAGCAGCTCGCATCCTGGAACTCGGGCCGATGCTCGAACGCAAACCGAAACAGCTGTCCGGCGGTCAGCGTCAGCGCGTAGCGATCGGCCGGGCCATCGTGCGAAACCCGAAAATTTTCCTGTTCGACGAACCACTGTCCAACCTCGACGCCGCCCTGCGGGTGCAAATGCGCCTGGAACTGTTGCGCCTGCACAAAGAACTGCAAGCCACCATGATCTACGTGACCCACGATCAGGTCGAAGCCATGACCATGGCCGACAAAGTCGTCGTGCTCAATGGCGGCAAGATCGAGCAGGTCGGTTCGCCACTGGACCTGTATCACCAGCCGGCCAACCTGTTTGTCGCAGGTTTTCTCGGCACACCGAAAATGGGCTTCCTCAAAGGCAAAGTCACCCGTATTGAAAGCCGGGGCTGCGAAGTGCTGCTGGACGCCGGCACCCGCATCACTCTGCCGCTGAGCGCGGCCAACCTGAGCGTCGGCGGCGCGGTGACCCTGGGCATTCGCCCGGAACACCTGGAGTTGGCGCAACCTGGCGACTGCACGTTGCAAGTCACCGCCGATGTCAGCGAACGTTTGGGCAGCGACACCTTCTGCCATGTGCTGACGTCGTCCGGCGAAGCGTTGACCATGCGCGTTCGCGGCGATCTGGCCAGCCGTTATGGCGAAACCCTGAGCCTGCACCTGGACGCCGAACACTGCCATTTATTCGATGCCAACGGCGTGGCGCTGACTCGTCCACTGCGCGCCGCAGCCTGATATCAGAGAACATGCGATGAAACTGAACAAGTCCAACCTCAACCGCCTCGCCCCCGAGGTGGCCCTGCCCGCCTACACCCTGAGCGACACCCGCCAGGGCATCGCGCACATTGGCGTCGGCGGTTTCCACCGCGCACATCAGGCGTACTACACCGACGCCTTGATGAACACCGGCGAAGCACTGGACTGGGCCATCTGCGGGGTTGGCCTGCGCGCCGAAGACCGTCGTGCCCGGGACGATCTCAAAGAACAGGATTACCTGTTCACCTTGTTTGAACTCGGCGATACCGACGACACCGAAGTGCGAGTCATCGGCGCGATCCGCGACATGCTGCTGGCCGAAGACGGCGCCGAGGCGCTAGTCGATAAACTGGCCAGCCCCGAGATCCGCATCGTCTCGCTGACCATCACCGAGGGCGGCTACTGCATCGACGACAGCAATGGCGAGTTCATGGCGCATCTGCCACAGATCCAGCACGACCTGAGCAATCCGAACACGCCGAAAACCGTGTTCGGCTTCCTCTGCGCCGCGCTGGCCAAACGGCGTGCCGCCGGCACGCCCGCGTTCACGCTGATGTCCTGCGATAACCTGCCGCACAACGGCGCGGTGACCCGCAAAGCCTTGCTCGCATTCGCCGCCCTGCGCGATGCCGACCTGCGCGACTGGATCGAGCGCAACGTCAGCTTCCCCAACGCCATGGTCGACCGCATCACGCCGATGACCAGCATCCAGCATCGCCTGCAATTGCACGACAAACACAGCATTGACGACGCCTGGCCAGTGGTCTGCGAACCGTTTGTGCAGTGGGTGCTGGAAGATAAATTCGTCAACGGTCGCCCGGCCTGGGAAAAAGTCGGCGTGCAGTTCACCGACGACGTCACGCCTTACGAAGAGATGAAGATCAAACTGCTCAACGGTAGTCACCTGGCCCTGACTTATCTGGGTTTTTTGAAGGGTTACCGCTTCGTTCACGAAACCATGAACGACCCGCTGTTCGTGCGCTACATGCGCGCCTACATGGACCTGGACGTGACGCCGCAACTGGCGCCGGTGCCGGGCATCGATTTGACCGAGTACAAAAACACCCTGGTGGCGCGCTTCTCCAATCAGGCGATTGCCGATCAACTGGAGCGGGTGTGTTCGGACGGCTCATCGAAGTTTCCAAAATTCACCGTGCCGACCCTCAACCGCTTGATCGCCGACGGCCGCGAGACCAAACGTGCGGCGCTGGTGGTGGCGGCCTGGGCGCTGTACCTCAAAGGCGTGGATGAGAACGGTCAGACCTATGCAATTCCGGATCCGCGGGCGGCGTTCTGTCAGGCGCTGGTGGCCGATGATGCATTGATCACCCAGCGGCTGCTGGAGGTTGAGGAGATTTTCGGCACGGCGATTCCGCGTTCGCCAGAGTTCGTCGCGGCGTTCGAGTGGTGCTGTAACAGCTTGCGGGAAGTTGGCGTGACGCAGACGCTCGAACGAGTGCTGTCCGTCTGATTATTCCCACGCTGATGCAGCCCGGGATGCTCCGAGTCCCATTCAGAAGCGGACGCAGAGCGTCCATTGATGCATTCCCACGCAGAACGTGGGAACAATCTTCGGTAGGGTGTTTCCATGGCAAACCAACAACTATTCCTGGGCATCGACTGCGGCACCCAAGGCACCAAAGCCGTGATCCTCGACGCACACAGCGGTCAGGTCCTCGGTCAGGGCGCTGCTGTCCACAGCCTCATCAGCGGCCCCAATGGCCGTCGCGAGCAAGACACCGCCCAGTGGCTGGAAGCCTTTACCCAGGCCACCCGTCGCGCGTTGCTCGCCGCGGATGTCGATGGTCAGGCCATTCTCGGCATCGGCGTTTCCGGCCAGCAACATGGCCTGGTGCTGCTCGACGATCACGGCAAGGTACTGCGCCCGGCCAAGCTCTGGTGCGATACCGAATCCACCCCGGAGAATGATCGTCTACTGGCTCATCTGGGCGGTGAAAAAGGCTCCCTGGAGCGCCTCGGCATCGTTATCGCGCCGGGCTACACCGTGTCCAAGCTGCTCTGGACCAAAGAACAACACCCGGAAATTTTCGCCCGCATCGCCCGTATCCTGCTGCCCCATGACTACCTCAACTATTGGCTCACCGGTCGCAGTTGCAGCGAGTACGGCGATGCGTCGGGCACCGGCTATTTCAACGTACGTACGCGCCAGTGGGACTTGCAACTGCTGCGCGACATCGACCCCAGCGGGCGCCTGCAAGCCGCGCTCCCGGAGCTGATCGATGCCCACCAGCCGGTCGGTACGATCCTGCCGGGCATCGCCGAGCATCTGGGCATCAACCCCAAGGCCCTGGTCTCCAGCGGCGGTGGCGACAACATGATGGGCGCGATCGGCACCGGCAACATCAAGCCCGGCGCGATCACCATGAGCCTCGGCTCTTCGGGGACGGTCTACGCCTATGCCGAGCAAGCGCACGTCAGTCCGGACGCCTCGGTGGCGACGTTCTGTTCCTCCAGCGGCGGCTGGCTGCCGCTGATTTGCACCATGAACCTGACCAATGCCACCGGCGCGATTCGCGAGTTGTTCGAACTGGATATCGAGCAGTTCAATGCCTTGGTCGAGCACGCGCCGATTGGTGCTGAAGGCGTGTGCATGCTGCCGTTCCTCAATGGCGAACGCGTTCCCGCCCTGCCCCATGCCAGCGGCAGCCTGCTGGGGTTGACCATGACCAACCTGACCCGGGCCAACCTGTGCCGCGCCGTGGTGGAAGGCACCACCTTCGGTTTGCGTTACGGGCTGGACCTGCTGCGCCACAATGGCTTACAAAGCCGCGGCATCTGCCTGACCGGCGGCGGCTCGAAGAGCCCGGTGTGGCGGCAAATCGTCGCCGACATCATGAATACGCCAGTGATTTGTACCGAACAGAGCGAGGCCGCGGCGCTTGGCGCAGCGATTCAGGCGGCGTGGTGCAAGTCTTGGGCAAACGGCCACGAAGACAGCCTGGCGGACTTGTGCGAGCGCTGCGTGAAGCTCGACCTGGCCAGTGAAACCCTGCCGATTGCAGAAAATGTACAGGCCTGTCAGCAGGCCTACGAACGCTATCAACAGCATGTCGCAACCCTTTAAAGAGCGAGCAACTATGTATCTGGTGTGTGGTGAAGCGCTATTCGATTTCTTCAGCGAAGACGATGCCAGCGGCCTGGCATCCAAAGTGAATTTCAAGGCAATTGCCGGCGGCTCGCCGTTCAACGTTGCAGTGGGGTTGCGCCGCTTGGGCGTGGATGCCGCGCTGTTTGCCGGACTGTCGACCGACTACCTCGGCCGCCGCTTGCAGCAAGTGCTGCAGGATGAAGGCGTGCGCCCGGATTACCTCGTGGACTTCGCCGCGCCGACCACGCTGGCGATGGTCGCGGTCGGTGCCAACGGCTCGCCTCACTACAGCTTTCGCGGCGAAGGCTGCGCGGATCGGCAGTTGAGCCTTGCTCATCTGCCGCAACTGGGGCCTGAAGTGCGCGGCTTGCACATCGGCTCGTTCTCGCTGGTGGTGCAACCGGTTGCCGATACCTTGCTGGCGCTGGTGCAGCGCGAAAGTGGCAAACGCCTGATCAGCCTCGACCCGAACGTGCGCCTGAATCCCGAGCCGAACATCGAGTTGTGGCGTTCACGGATCGCCACCCTGGTGGAGCTTGCCGACCTGATCAAGGTCAGCGACGAAGATTTGAGCCTGTTGTATCCCGAGCAGGATCCGCAGCGCGTGATCGAAGGCTGGCTGGACCATCGTTGTCAGTTGGTGTTCCTGACCCGTGGCGGTCAGGGGGCGACAGTGTTCAGCCGGGCTCATGGCACATGGTCGGTGCCGGCCTGTTCGGTGAAGATTGCCGACACCGTTGGGGCTGGCGATACCTTCCAGGCGGCGCTGATTACCTGGCTGACCGAGCAGCAGCTGGATTCGGTTGCGGGTGTGCAGCGGCTCAGCCGTGAGCAGATTGACGGGATGCTCAGGTTTGCGGTGAGTGCCGCCGCGTTGACCTGCAGCAAGACCGGGCCGGATTTGCCGTATCGGCGGCAGTTGAGCTGAAATACCCCCCCCATACCTCCTCTACTATGGCGGGTCCTGATTTCAGGGCCTGCCGCAGGACTTGAATAAAAGACAGCTTGCATATCTTGCTTCATTGGGCGCTACATCTTTTCTCCCATTATATTTTTTAGATATAGTCTTATTGCAATTTAAAAAATAAAACCCGTACAAAAGATAAGCGGTCATTGACAGCTTTATATTTTTTACACCTGAGAAAATTTATAGCGATTTATACTTGCAACTATTCCAAAAAAATAATCACATGCAGCCAACTACAACCAGTTAGTTACTTGACCGCTACATACCTTCAACTAGTATCTTTTCCACGCACGGCGCAGGTAAGGACAATTGCTGTGCGAATCCTTATACCACCACAACAGGAAAAGGAACTCCAACATGGAAAGTGTCGCTATCTCAGCTGCCCAAATTAACTGGAACGGCGGACAACGCATTACGCTCACCGCAGGTGATACAGCCACCTGTACCGCGCTTAGCCCAGGCCAGCTGTATGGGATCTTTATCTACAACTCCGCGCAAAATGACAACAACTCGACTGTCTCCGTGAACTGGAGCAACAGCCAACCGCCCGTACCGATCACGGTACCTGGCACCACGGCCAATGCAGGCCTGGCATCGTTGGGTTTTGTCTCGGGCACCGATACTCAAACCGTTTCGGTCTCACTGTCCAGCAACGCCGGTAAATCACAGGTCGAAATCTGGCTGGGAAGTGTCAGCATGCCGACCAACACATCGGGGCTCAGCAACTATCCGCTGCCGGCCGATGGTGAGCAGCATCCGTTCAACAAGTACACCCGCTACTATGCGGTCCCTCCATCGAAATGGATGAACCTGACGATCACCAGCACCATTACACAGTTCCTCTCTTGCCAGTTCCGTGAGGCGCAAGCGACCGTGTTCGTCGTCAACGAGACGTCGAACGGCCTGCTCTCCGGCCAGGTCACCACGATCGGGCCTACTGCAAGTGAAGTTGGGGCCGTCAAGATCAGTTACTCGCAGATTCAGAGTATTTCCAATAATCTGCAAGGCGACGGTACGCAGTGGGTCTGGATGGATGCTGACAGCCAGCAAAACTCTCAGAGCGCGACCATTTCCCTGCAATCGCTTTGAATTTATTGGCTGAGTCATAAACGAAGGCCCCATCTGTGGGGCCTTCTTTTTTATATGGCGTAGCGGTCAATTGCCTCGAAAAGTGCCTGTATTCATCGTGCAAAACCTCAGCTATAGGGGAAAGCCCTACAAGCGTCAGGCCCCTGACCTACGGCATTTTCGCCTTGAACATGGCCATTTAATACTGCACCATCCGCCCCCTGCTTTTTCAAAGGACGGAATTCAAGGCATGCTGGACGCAAACGCAATCCATATCTCCCTCACCCTCGAAGGCGTTTCCGTCGACCTTCAGGTGCTCAGCTTCATCGGCCGCGAGGCCCTCAACCAGCCGTTCTGTTTCGACATCGAACTGGTCAGCACCCGCCCCGACCTGAAACTCGAAGAGCTGCTGCACAAGCCCGGTTGTCTGACCTTCGGCGCCACCGGCCAAGGCAAAATCCACGGACTGGTGTACCGCATCGAGCAAGGCGATTCCGGCAAGAGCCTGACCCGCTACAGCATCAGTCTGGTGCCGCAACTGGCCTACCTGCGCCACAACCACGACCAACAGATTTTCCAGCAACTCAGCGTACCGAAGATCATCGCCCAGGTCCTCGAAGCCCGCGGCATTCTGGCCGACGCCTACAGCTTCCAGCTCGGCGCGATCTACCCGGAGCGCGTGTACTGCGTGCAGTACGACGAATCCGACCTGCATTTCATCCAGCGCCTGTGCGAAGAGGAAGGCATCCATTTCCACTTCCAGCACTCGACCAGCGGCCACAAACTGGTGTTCGGCGATGACCAGACGGTGTTCCGCAAGCTGGCGCCAGTGAGCTACCAGCAGGACTCCGGCATGGCCGCCGAAAAACCGGTGATCAAGCGCTTCAACCTGCGCCTGGAAACCCGCACTACCCGCGTCAGCCGCCGCGACTACGACTTCGAAAAACCCCGGCTGCTGCCGGAAAGCGCGGCCAAAAGCGCGTTCGCCCCGGACCTCGAAGACTACGACTACCCCGGCCGTTTCACCGACCGCGCGCGCGGCAAGCAACTGGCAACCCGTGCCCTCGAGCGCCATCGCAGCGACTACCAACTGGCCGAAGGCAAAGGCGACGAACCGACCCTGGTCAGCGGCCACTTCCTGGCCCTCAGCGAACACCCGCGCGCCGAATGGAACGACCTGTGGCTGCTGCTGGAAATCGTCCACGAGGGCAAACAGCCGCAAGTGCTTGGCGAGAACATCACCAGCGACGTCACCGACAGCAAGGACGATTTCCATCAGGGCTACCGCAACCGCTTCCTCGCCACCCCGTGGGACGCCCATTACCGCCCAGCCCTGGAACACCCGAAACCGCAAGTGCTGGGCAGCCAGACCGCCATCGTCACCGGCCCGCCGGGGGAAGAAATCCACTGCGATGAATACGGCAGGGTCAAGGTGCAATTCCACTGGGACCGCGACGGCCAGTCCGACGACAAGACCAGCTGCTGGCTACGCGTCGCCAGCGGCTGGGCCGGCAACGCCTACGGCGGCATCGCCATCCCGCGGGTCGGCATGGAAGTGCTCGTCACCTTCCTCGAAGGCGACCCCGACCAGCCGCTGATCACCGGCTGCCTGTACCACAAGAAAAACGTCGTCCCCTACGACCTGCCGGCGAACAAGACCCGAAGCACCTTCAAAACCCTCAGCTCGCCGGGCGGCAAGGGCTACAACGAGTTTCGCATCGAAGACAAAAAAGGCGCGGAACAGATCTACCTGCACGCCCAGCGCGACTGGGATGAAAACATCGAACACGACCAGAAAATCCGCGTCGGCAATGAACGCCACGACACGGTCGAGGCCAATGTGTTCAGCGAGTTCAAGGTGGAAGAGCATCGCCTCACCCATCTGGATCGCAAGACTGAAGCGCGGGCGGATGATCACCTCACTGTGGGCGTGACCCAGCATGTGAAGGTCGGCACGGCGCAGTTTGTCGAGGCCGGTCAGGAGATTCACTACCACGCTGGGGAAAAGGTGGTGGTCGAGGGTGGCATGGAGCTGACCGCCAAGGCTGGCGGCAGCTTTGTGAAGATTGATGCGGGGGGTGTGACGATTAGTGGGGCTGAGGTGAAAGTGAATTCCGGGGGGGCTCCCGGCGCTGGTTCGGGTATTCAGATTCTCGACCCCGTCATCCCCTGGGCCGCCGCCAAAGACAAGGCCGGTGCCCTGCTCGTCCCGGCCGCCGTGCAAATGGCCATGGCCAAAGCCGCCCGAGCTGCCGGCGACATCCGCTGCCCGATTTGCGAAGCCTGCCGTGAAGGCAAATGTGATTTGGGGGCAACAGCATGAGCGACGCACTGAACAACTGGCTTGGCGAACAAGCAAAACTCAATCGCGTCCTGATCCTGGCCCTCGACAGCCTCGCCGAACCGAACCCCGTCACCTCGCTCTACAGCGCAGGCCTGATGCAGCGCTCGGTGCAACTCTATCGACGCACCCAATACGCCGAGTTCGCCGCCATCAGCCCGTGGCTGACCGAACTGCACAACCCCGGCACCGATGCCTTTCGCCAACTGCTGGACGACCCACAGCGCAACTGGGGCTGGATCGGCAGCATGGACAAGGCCGACCTCGACGGCCTGACCCAACACTGGCAAGCGCGAATGGTGATTGAGGAAGACGGCGAACGTTCGTTGTTCCGTTTTCAGGACAACCGCGTGATAGCTCGCTGCCTCGCCAACCTGAGCGAGGCCGAACGCCCCTTGCTGCTGGGCCCGATCAGCAGCGTGCTGTATTGGGACGAGGAGCAGTGGAAAAGCGCGGATAACGCCAGGCCTGGCATGTACCCGGTGCCAAACCCGGCGCCGTGGATGCGAATTCCAAACTCGCCGGAACGTACGCGCAGTATCTTGCGCGAAAACCTTAAGCGCTGGTTGCTGGTGTACCACATCGAGGCCGCCGCCAAACTCTCCGAAACCCGCAACGTCCGCGAATGGCTGGAAGAACAGATGGACCTGCTTGAGGCCTGGCAATGGAACACGCCGGAACAGCGCGAGTTCATGCTCAGCCTGAGGCTTGATCCTCAATGCGCGGACGATGTTGCTTGGCAGCCGCTGCCGGGTGAGACGCCGGAGCAACATTTTGCGCGGTGTCAGCGGGTGTTTGATGCGCAGCTGGGTCAGTCAGAGCGTGGGTGAGGTGGAGGTGTCTGACGCAACCTTTTCGGGACGTTTGCTTTGGTTTTTTGCTGTTGCGGGTGTCATGGCGGTTTCTGGTTGTTCGGTTAGGTCTGCGGACAGCTTTACGCTGGTGACGGAATTGCCGCCTGAATTCCGCTTGAGGGGTGAAGCGTCGTATGTCCCTCGCACTGGAGAAACATGCACTGTTCCACCCCGCGAGGGAAGAAACTATCCAGACTTAAAATTCTTTGAGCAAGAGCTTAACAAGGATGCGCAAACTGCCAAGTTTGAGGTCCCCCTAACCAGCAAGGCTGGAGGATGCCCTTTAGTATTGGATAGCTTTAGTTTCGAGGTTCAAGGCAAATATGGCGCAAAGCGACTAGATATCGGGAGAGACTATGCAGGCCTTTCATTCCAGGACGGAATCGCAAACAGCCAATCGCTCACATCACCAATAGTATTTCAGAACCAGTGCCAATGGTTATTTCGTACTATCGGAAAAAAGAACTACATCACGAAGATACTTAAATGCAAAACGGCGACTAATGAAGGCCAGACAACCAGTCCAGTTATCGGTGGCACTCTGCAACGTGATCAGCTCGCAGGAAAGACAGTAAAAGTAGTGTTTTCACTTATGAAGGAAGAGCGTCCCTACATGGGTGACACATGGATTAAATTCCCCGAAGGATGGAAACGATGCATGGGCGATAGCCTCGAGGACCCCTATGCATTTTGTGACGGCAATAAAACAGACTTCAAACCCTTCAAAATGCCGGATGGGCGTGATTGCACCGTCTATCCCAACTGCACTGAACAAGGACTATAAAATGTTTTCTCGAGACTTTTTCACTAGACTTGTTCGAGCTGCGGCCATCGGTTTGGGGACGCTCGGGGCTACAGGATGCTCCGTTGCACAACAGGATAGCTTCACGCTGGTAACCGAATTGCCACCTGGTTTCAGTATTAAAGGCGAAGCGTCTTATGCGCCTAGAACGGGAGAGACTTGCACGGTCCCGCCTCGCAATGGGAAAAACTACCCCGGCAAAAAATTTTTCGAGCAAGAGCTTAATAACGATGCGCAAACAGCACACTTCAAAGTCCCGCTGACCAGCAATGAAGGAGGGTGCCCTTTAGTACTTAAAAGCTTCGGATATGAAGTAGACGGAAAATATGGCGCAGCCCGATTAAATATTGGAAGAGACTACACTGGAATTTCTTTTGAAGACGGAAGCAACAACATCCAACCAACATCTCCAAAAACACTTAAAAAAGAGTGCCAGTGGCTATTTCGAACAACTGGACCAAAAAACTATATTAGCAAGATACTTAGTTGCAAGGCAGTCGCCGACCCGATTACATCCGCAGTTCTGAAACGTGATCAGCTTTCTGGAAAAACGTTAACCGTAATATTTTCCCTGGCACAAGAGGAGCTTCCCTATATGGGTGACACGTGGATAAAGTTCCCCGAAGGCTGGAAACGATGCTTAGGGAAAAATATCGAGGATCCGTATGGGTTCTGTAGCGGCAATACGACTGATTTCAAACCATTTAAGATGCCGGATGGACGTGATTGCACTGTTTATCCTAACTGTACTGAATAAGGATATTTATTATGGAGCCGAAGGCATCATGCAAACCATTATTGGGTGGAAAGTCACAAGCTTGCCCACTTAGAGGCGATTGGATCAGCTTCCAGATAGTAGATGAGACGGGTAATGGCAAGCCGTATGCTGGTCTTGCTTATGTATTGCAGGATAGTGCGCATCAAAAGTACCCCGGAGTACTAGACGGTGATGGATCAGCCAAGGTTTTCAATCATTATCAAGGACCGGTAGTTCTGACTCTGGATGCGCCCTATACAGGATCGGACGAATACTACAAAGCTCTCTCAGTTCGAAAAAAATATCCATTACCCATCACCCAACTCCAAGTCAATGCAGAACAAACCCGTTTTGTTCGAAAAGATGGTTTGCGCGTTGAGAACAACCCTGCAAAAGCCAAAGCTGATCAGTTCTTTCAGGTTGAAGTTCGAGATTTTGTAAAAAAATCTGCTCACCTTCCTCCTGAATCCAAAAAAAAATATCCACCGAACTACAATTTACTAAAAATCATGGGAGACCTCAGTTTCGGCCCCGAGGAATCGGAACTATTTGGCGTCGTGTTATCGCCTAATAAACACACTGTCCTTGAGGTCCGTCCACTGCGTGCATTCCGCCCCATGCTTTCAAAAGACAAAAAATTCAGCGCCTTGAATTTATATCAACTTTCTCTGTTTGCAAGCTTAAGCTACGCCAATTTTGGTCAAGAACCGGCTGAACTGCCAACTGACACTATCAAGTTCCCTCTCACCCCTAGCGTCGGCAACCTATTTGGAGATGGACTGGCTAGTTTCAGAGAAGATTGGAGAATTAATGCTGACCAAACCACCCCTTACTACCCGCTTTATGAAGATGTACCGTACTCAAAGCGTTTTGAGATTCTGCCTTTCGACCCGACACTCTATGATCAAAACAAACCTGGCTTGGGCGTAGAACAAGAGCACCCAGCAAAGTGGCATTTCTTTGATGATGGCCAAATAAAGGGTGGTACAAATACTCAGGCGTTCATAACTCACCATGACGAAATCATCCTAATTTCGGTCCGAGGGACATTAGAGGGCGCGGACTTCTTGCGGGATACCGATGCAGAGCAAGTTCCATTTGAGGATGGCGTAGGGAAAGCGCACAAAGGTTTCTACGAAGCCTATCAGGCGATGAGCAAATTCATTCAAGTCTATCTCGAGCAATTTTATACAGGACAAAAGGTAATCATTTGCGGGCATAGCCTGGGCGGGGCAATCGCAACATTGCTCGCAGAAGCGTTACGACGTAGTCCAAGCGCATACGACATCTTGCTCTACACCTACGGCTCCCCACGAGCCGGCGACGCAGACTTCGTCAACGGCGCGGCAGAGTTGGCCCATCACCGCATGGTCAACAACAACGACCCGATCCCAAGTGTCCCCGCGCCATGGATGAACACTCGCAAAAGTATCTGGGTGCCCGGTGTAATCATCAGTTTTGTCACCGCCCCTTTAGGCGCACTTATTTTCGCCATAGGCCTGTCGCGAACCGGCGGTTCGCCATATGAGCACCACGGTAATTTGCACCACTTCATGCCCGTCCACTTTAAAGGACGTGAGCAATCCGCCGTTCTCTGGGATCCAGGTTGCGACTCCATCGAAGAGGCCGCCTGCACCAGAGCATTGAAAAAGTTCGACGACTTGCCCGACCGTGCCGCTTTTGTGAAGCAACTGTTCCACATGAGCGATCACTTCATGGTGCCCTCCTACATCCCGTACGCCTGGGCAACATTGCGCCGCTGGCAGCAAACCCAGGAAAGCGGAACCACGGTGGTGACCAAGACTGAGTACGATCAGGTCTACTACCAACTGCAAGAAATGCAGGACCGTTTGAAGACGAAGGAAGCTGAACTGAACAACTCCTTCCAATACGATCGTCAGGCAAACCAGCGAGAAGCGAGTCTACTGAGAGCGGAAATAGGTCGGTTGAATACCGCCCGGCAACGGCTGCACGCCTTGAGCTTCCTTAAACTGACGCCCGAAGACATTTACGGCTCTGCCACTCAGGCGCCGGAACATAAAAACAACGTCGATCGCTGGATGGCGAAAAAAGAAAACACTGTTGAGGTCCAGCTCGCGATGATTCCTCAGGCAAGCAGCAGTGAACTGAGGACGGCTTAGTTTTCAGAGGGGCAATGACTCGGTGTATCCCGCAAACAAGCCAGCGACCATAAGGGGCTGGCTTGTTTGTCATGCTGTGGCGTCAGACCGGCGCTTTCCACCCCATCATCCGCTGCTGCGCAACCTGCAGCAGGTCGTAACCATCCTGAGTCAGTAAATAAAGCGCATGGGTAATGTGCGGGATGTCCTGAACATCACCGTGCTTGAAGCATAGGCAGTGGAGTGTTTCAAGTAGCTGGCTGGAGGCTCGGATGCGCTGTAGGGCAGATTCGAGGATGTCTTGGGGATTGGCTTCAGTGTCGATCACCAAGGGATTTGAGTCGGTAAGGCCACTTTTAATTGAACGGTAGCGCTCGGGGAATGGGTTTATCGTTGGCATAGTAATTACTCGGCATTAATTTAGTAATCGCCAGCACCGTGACCAAACGATGGGTGGCGGCTGTGCACAGGCTTGGTCAACCGATAACGCCAAATCGGCTCGCCCGAAGGCGTCCCGCACACAGCCGCCATTACAACGCAATACGAGACGTAGAAGTCCGCAGTGCGAATGAGGGCACAAATATGTGCGACGTTAACAGGTGACCAAACCTGTTCGCTGATTTTGCAGCGACGCCAAACAGTAAACGCTGGCAGCCGGCCGGCGAAAGACGACAACACGCCCCAGCCTGTAGGAACGGGACGAAGCTTTCTTAGGATTTATCACGACTCACGGGCAGTAACGTAGGACCCGACAACCGAAGGGATTTCCCCGAATGCAAACACCATGGAAGTACATCATCGCGGCACTGCTAGCCGCCCCGGCCTACGCGCAACCACTCCAGACAATCCTCACCTGCCCTTTGGCCGATAGAACTCAGGTGTCCTTGCTGGCGGAAACGAATGCGCAAGGCCACCGCCTGTTTGTGAAACTCGACAGCAAAATCCAACCGGCCTTTACCGACATCCCGGATTTCGACTTTTTCGGCGAAGTCTTCCTGGCAAAGTGTGTTTCTTCCAGCCTGATATTCGCCTTCGCATACGGCTCGCCGTATCTAAAAGGCGTCGTTTTACGCAAGAACCCTGTCACTCACACCGTCGAGCGAATCGATTTTGCCGAGAAGGCGCTACCACGTTGGCTGTACCTCGGACGAGAGCAGATCCGACTGGTCATTCCTAATATCGGGTATGAAGTGTCGGCGAAGTTTCTGGTCTATGACTATGTTGCTGGAAGGGGGCAGTTGGAAGGACCCGCTGGTATAGAGACGCCTCCAGATCGACGTGGATTCAAGGTTGTGCGCCTCGAATAGATAACCATACAACCGGCTCGCAACAACCATTAGCCCGCTACTTAACCTTCGATTAATCCTGCGGTCCAAAACTTTACTGGACCGCACTCCCTCAGCACCCTCTGACGCCCAGTGCGGCAGGTTCGACGCTCTTGCATCGAACTGGCTTCCCCTCTGCACTGGAGACCCATCATGAACATGCGAACACTGCTGATGACCACCGCCCTCGCCTGCACCGCTTTCGCCGGTTTCGCTCAGGCCAACGACACGTCGTCCTCTCAGGCCGTGCCTTATCACTACGGCATGCCGCTGAATGTGGGCAAGGTCATTTCCATGACCGAACCGTCGACGCTGGACTGCGAAGTGGTCACGGCGGACATGAAGTACATCGATAGCACCTCGGGCAAGCCTGCGGAAATTACCTATCGAAAACTTTCTGACGCGTGCAGTTATCAGAGCTGACAGACGATTCTGATTCGGCACTTGGCGGTAGGCCTGCGGGGATTCTGAGGCTATGCTTCGGCGTCCCCCTCTACCGCCGAAAGGATTCGCCATGCCGTTCTCGTTTCGCACGCTTTCAACGTTCACCGCCGCGCTTTGCTTTCTGCTGGCGCTGGTGTGGGGTTTGATGCCGCAATGGTTGCTGGCGATCTGGAGTATCGAGTATTCGCCCGCAGCGGGGTTTGTGGCCAGGCGCAGTGCGGTGCTGTTCGGTGCGCTTGGGGTGATGTTTTATCTCGTGCGGCAGGCACCGCCCTCGGCGGCGAGAAGTGCGATATGCAGCGGCTTTATGGTTGGCTGTTTCGGCTTGGCAGCGCTGGGCTTCGGCGAATGGCTCAATGGTCATGCCGGGCCGGGTATCTTACTGGCGATCCTGGTGGAATTGGCACTGGGTCTGGGGTTTATCCAGACCCGGCGCGTGTCGCTCGAATTGGGTGAAACAGTCGGCTAATGAGCTTTCGACTTAGTGCTGGGCAAATGGCTATGGGTCTTGTGCTCAAGGTCGGTGCGTAACTCGGCGATCAGATGATTAATCTCCCGACATCCGTTGAGGCGATGGGCGTCTATGCCGGTGACGCACAGGTCGAGATGGTCAGTCTCGTTGTCCGAATACACCTTGACGGTCATCGACAGATCCGGAGATAGCGTGCATTGGCAGCGTTTCGGAAGAAAACTGCTTTCAACGATATTGCGTAGTTCCAAGGCAGAAAGAAACATGGCCACCCTCTCGGTATTGTGAGATTGCCAATCGAAAATCAATTGTCGGTCGGAGCTCAGATCACCCGTTCTTTTCTTCCTTGCGGGCTTCATCGTTCCAACGTCCGACCGTTTTTTTGTTTCAGCGCTGACTCAACGGGACCGTGGTCAGCTCAAGACAGCTTCAGCATAAAACATGCCCGGAATTTCGCCCTGCGGCTCGTCGGCCAATCAAGGGTTTAACAAAGAAGGCAATACATCACGTCATGCAAAATGCAAGAAAGGACTGTTTTCGACACCTGCATTTTGCAACCCATCTCTGATGGCGGGTTTGCATTGACCGAGGACGGCAGTGAGAATGCGGCCATCTGTTCAGTATCCGCTGACCCAACGCACACGCAAGGAGGCATTATGGGTGCTTTGCCCTTTAATACGACCGTCGGGCTGATAGTTACCGTTCTGTCGTCCGTTGCCCAGGCCGCGACACTCGAAGACGTCGCGCCGTATCCCAAACCAGAGAGCGGCTTTACCCGCCAGGTCATTCATCTCGCCCCGCAAAAACAGGAAGACGCCTACCAGGTCGAAATTCTGGCCGGCAAGACCCTGACCGTCGACTGCAACCGTCAGCGTCTAGGCGGCATGCTTGAGGAAAAGAACCTCGAAGGCTGGGGCTACCCGTTTTACCGGCTGGAAAAAGTCACCGGCCCGATGAGCACCCTGATGGCCTGTCCTGACGGCAAGCACAAACAGGACTTCGTGCCGGTGGTCGGTGACGGTTTCAAGCTGCGCTACAACAGCAAACTGCCGATCGTGCTCTACGTGCCCAGTGATGTCGAAGTGCGCTACCGGATCTGGTCGGCGTCGAGCCGCGTCGAGAACGCCGTTCAGGAATAACTGGTCCATCCCTCACGCCGGGGCGCCGCTCAATGCGGCGCGCTCGGCCACATGACGCAAGCTGTCGAAGTTGATATTCGCACCGGAGTCGATGGCCACCAGGGTCTGCCCTCGGGTGCCGGTTTTCGCCACGTACTGCTTGATGCCCGCCACGGCCAGGGCGCCGGAAGGTTCGGTGATCGAGCGGGTATCGTCGTAAATATTCTTGATCGCGGCGCAGAGTTCGTCGTTGCTGACGGTCAGCACTTCATCGACGCAGAACCGGCAGACCTCGAAACCATGCGCGCCGATCTGAGCGACGGCCACACCATCGGCGAAGGTGCCAACGGTCGGCAGCACAACCCGTTCGCCGGCCTGTAAGGCCGCCTGCAAACAGGCGGAATGTTCCGATTCGACACCGATGATCCGCACTTCCGGGCGCAGGTATTTGACGTACGCGGCGATACCGGCGATCAAGCCACCGCCGCCCACCGGCACAAAGATCACATCCAGCGGCCCTTGGTGCTGACGAAGGATCTCCATGCCGACGGTGCCCTGCCCGGCGATCACGTCCGGGTCGTCGAAGGGCGAGACAAAGGTGCGGCCGGTTTGCTGTGCCAGGTCCAGCGCATAGGCCAGGGCAAACGGAAAACTTTCGCCGTGCAGCACCGCATCGGCGCCCCGGCTGCGCACACCCAGCACCTTTAATTCCGGCGTTGTGCAGGGCATGACGATAGTGGCGGCAATCCCCAACTCGCGAGCCGCCAACGCTACGCCTTGGGCATGATTGCCTGCCGATGCGGTGATCACGCCCCGAGCCTTCTGTTCATCGCTCAGGTTCACCAGCTTGTTGTAAGCACCACGGATCTTGAAGGAAAAAGTCGGTTGCAAGTCTTCGCGCTTGAGCAGGATCTGATTGCCCAACGCCTCGGACAAGGCCGGTGCCGCTTGCAGCGGCGTGCGCACGGCGAGTTCGTAGACCGGCGCGGCGAGGATCTTTTTCACGTAATGCTCAAGCAAACTCTGCTGGGCGGGGGTGCTGTTCATGGTCGTCTCCTGACTTTGATCGGAGCCCAAGAGACAGAAACTAAAAACCCGCCTCTAGGGCGGGTTGGGTGCTGCAGTCGTGAGCTAGCCCGCCAAATAAGGAATGGCGGTAATAATGCTTGGCTGGCAGCGCAATACGGTGGAAGTCATGGCTGGAAATTAGCCGGCCGCTGATGGCAAGTCAATGGCCAAATTTCAACAAGCTCTGTAGGTTGAGGCCACTCACCAAGCCTGACCACGGCGTTTAAGCTCCAGCCGCCGGACGAACTCTTCCAGCACCAACGTGTACAGATCGTCCTGCAGGTACGCGTCTTCGATGCCGGCGTCGATGTTCGGGTTGTCGTTGACTTCGATCACCACCACTTTGTCGCCGGACTGTTTGAGGTCGACGCCATAGAGTCCGTCGCCAATGAGATTCGCGGTTTTCACCGCCAGTTCAACCACCGCGCGCGGCGCTTCGTGAACCGCCAGGGTGCGGCATTCGCCGTTGATGTCCTGGCCTTTGGCCTTATGGTTGTAGATCTGCCAGTGGCCCTTGGACATAAAGTACTGGCAGGCAAAAATTGGTTTGCGGTTGAGCACACCAATGCGCCAGTCGTACTCGGTGTAGAAGAATTCCTGAGCCAACAGCAACACCGAGTGCTCGAACAGTTCGGCGGTGGCCTTGAGCAAGGCTTGCTGGCTTTCGACCTTGATGACGCCCCTTGAGAAACAGCCGTCGGGGATTTTCAACACCAAAGGAAACCCCAGACGCTCGCCTACCCGCTCAAAGTCTTCCGGTCGCTCCTTGTAGAGGATTTCAGTGGCCGGCATGCCCAGTTGATGGCTCTTGAGCAAGTCAGTCAGGTAAACCTTGTTGGTACAGCGCAGGATCGACGCCGGATCGTCCATCACCACCAGGCCTTCACTCTCGGCTTTTTTCGCGAAACGATAGGTGTGGTTGTCGACGCTTGTCGTCTCGCGTATCAGCAGCCCGTCGTATTCGGCGATTCGGGCGTAGTCTTTGCGTTCGATCAGCTCAACGTCGATGCCCAGCATCTTGCCGACCCTGACAAAGTTGTCCAGAGCCTTGGGGTTGGAGGGCGGCAATGTTTCTTGCGGATCGTGCAGAATGGCCAAGTCATAACGGGTCAATCGCCTGGAGCGCGGCAGACGCCAGATCTTGCGACTGAAACTATCCAGCGCGTTAGCAAACTGGTCTTCCTGATCTTCACGCAACTTATGCAAGGTGCCAAACTTTACACCTTCGATGTGCCAACCGTTAGTTCGGCGAAATTCAACTAACAATATCGGACAAGGGAAAACCTCGAATAACTGTCGAGCCAATTCCTGTAATGGCTCGATGGAGGTCTGGCCGAAGTACAGGGTCAAGGTGAAACCTTCGGTGTCACTGTAGACATGATGACTTAAGGCTTTTTCCAGGGTTTTATCCAGATCGTCCAGGGCCAGGCCATACAGGGACTTTCGGGTCAGCTCGCTGATGGTCCGCACCGACGGAATCACCTTGTGCCCCCGCGCTTCGGCCAACAGCGAGCAGTAATAACCGTGCCCGAGGTACTTGTAACTGCGGCACAGGTTGATCACCTGAACCCGTTTGCCCTGCTCGTTGTTACGGGTCTGTTCGAGGTATTCCTGGGCGGTGACGATGTCTTCACTGGGAAAGTATGAGGCCCAGTCTTCCTTGCGTTCGACGATTATCATCAACGGACTGGAAGTTCTGATCGAGGCATTTAAATAGTTTGCAGAAGTTATTGCCGTCGGCAACGTTTGTTCGGATACTTCGCGCCAATGACCTTGTACCGCTGACATAGTGATTGATCCGTTGGAGAACAAGACCTTTCCTATTAAGCACGAACTTTTTCGAAAGTCCCGTTTCGTTACACAACTTTTACGGCGGTCATATGAATCCTGTTTTTCGCCTGGCGGTCATTGAAGACGTTCCAGCGCTGCTGGCACTCGAACAGCAATGCTTCACCACCGACCGGCTCAGCCGGCGCAGTTTTCGATGGATGATCAGCCGGGCTCACGGGCAACTGCTGGTGGCCCAACGTGGCGAGCGATTGGTAGGGTATGCGCTGGTGTTGTTTCACCGGGGTACTTCACGGGCACGTCTGTACTCGATTGCGATCGCCGTTGATGCTCGCGGCAGTGGGCTGGGCAAGCAATTGCTCGAACGCGCCGAAGCCTGCGCCCTTGAGCACGATTGCGCCTGCCTGCGACTTGAAGTTCGCATCGACAACCCGATGGCAATCGCTCTGTACGAGCGCAACGGTTATCGGCGATTCGGGCTGATTCATGACTATTACCAGGACCATGCCGACGCGATGCGACTGGAGAAACACGTTCTGTAGCAGCTGCCGAACACAGGCTACGCCAGCAGCTACAAAGGTTGTGCGAGTCTGTTTACTTCAACCCAACCTTGTACAACGCACCATCGTCTTCATCGGTCAGTACATACAGATAACCATCCGGCCCCTGCCGCACATCGCGAATCCGTTTGTTCAGCTCACCCAACAGCCGCTCTTCGTGAACAACCTTGTCGCCGTCGAACTGCAGGCGGATCAGCTCCTGGCCCACCAGCGCGCCGATAAACACGTTGTGCTGCCAGGCCTTGAAGCGATCGCCATCGTAGAACGCCATGCCGCTGAGGCCGGGGGATTTTTCCCAGACATGCTGTGGACCTACGGTGCCTTCGACGATTTTGCCCTTGGCTTCCGGGATCGGCAGGCCGGAATAGTTGATGCCGTGGGTTGCTATCGGCCAGCCATAGTTCTTGCCACGCTCGATGATGTTGACTTCGTCACCGCCCCGGGGGCCGTGCTCATTTTCCCAGAGCGTGCCGCTCCAGGGGTTGAGCGCCGCGCCTTGCGGGTTGCGATGGCCGTAGGACCAGATTTCCGGGCGTACGCCTTTTTGCCCGACGAAGGGGTTGTCCTTCGGCACCTTGCCGTCCGGATAGATCCGCACGACCTTGCCTTGCAGCTTGTCGAGGTCCTGCGCCGTGGGTCGATCGTTGTTCTCGCCCAGGGTGATGAACAGATAACCGTCGCGGTCGAACACCAGACGGGAGCCGAAGTGATTGCCAACCGAAAGCTTGGGCTCCTGGCGGAAGATCACATTGAAATCCTTGAGGGCCGTCAGGTCTTCCGACAACCTTCCGCGACCGACCGCCGTACCCGCCTTGCCGCCCTCACCGCCACCTTCGGCATAAGACAGATAGACCATGCGGTCTTGCTTGAAGTCGGGCGACAACACCACATCGAGCAACCCGCCCTGCCCGTTGGCCCAGACCTGAGGCACACCGCTGAGCGGACTCGAAAGTTTGCCATCGACACTGACCACCCGCAGGTTGCCCGGCCGTTCGGTCACCAGCATCCCTTGGCGACCGGGGAGGAACGCCAGCGCCCAGGGATGCTCCAGACCTTTAACGATCGGCGTGACCTCAAGGGTGCCCTCCTCACTTTTCAATTCCTGGGCAGGCGCTGCAAACACGGGCGCACTGATGATCAGTACGCCGGCAAATAGTGTAGTCAGGAGGGTCTTATGCAACATGCACGATTCCTTTTGTGGTCAAAATGGCTGGCAAGACCTCTGTCCTGCCGTTCAACGGTTGCTGGTGTCTGCGTCCCGATGAGGTGGATTGGGTATGAATGTCGGTGGGCTGGCAGGAGCCTGGCGATCCTGCGGATAACGGTTGCCGATACCGCCGTTCTCCAGGGTCGGTGGTCGCGGCGCAGGCGCCGTACTCGGCCCGCGGATCACCGAGATGCCGGGTCGCGTGCCTTGCATGCTGTTGGGATTGGCCCGGCGGATCGGGTTGTTGTAAGGATTGTTATTGGTGCTGCCCGGCAGGTTCTGGGCCAGCAGCAAGGGCGAGGATGGCGGCGCGGCGGCATCGGCCAGGGCCAGGCTGCTTAGCACGCCACTCAATGCCAGTGCGATGACGCCGAACACACATCGGTTCATGGAAACCTCTCTAAAAGCGCGTGCAACGCTTCATGGATGAATAGAGCCACGCTACGCCCGGGGTTCGGATTTGTTAACTAAAACCTCCTTCAGAAGATGTAACACCAGTTGACTGCACCGTCGATCAGCCCGCAAAAGCGGGTCGCAGCCGACTGAAACTTTCCCCCGGGCAACAGGTCACCTGAACATCAATGGGCTGACGAGAACACGACGATGGCACGGGCAATCTGGAAAGGCGCAATCAGTTTCGGTCTGGTGCACATCCCCGTGGCGCTGGTCTCGGCGACGTCTTCCCACGGGATCGATTTCAACTGGCTCGACAGTCGCAGCATGGAGCCGGTGGGCTATAAACGCGTCAATAAGGTCACTGGCAAGGAGGTCACCCAGGCGCACATCGTCAAAGGGGTCGAGTACGAAAAGGGTCGTTACGTGGTGCTCAGCGAAGAGGACATTCGCTCGGCCCATCCACTGTCGACCCAAACCATCGACATTTTTGCCTTTGTCGACAGCAAGCAGATCCCCCTGCAAAACATCGACACCCCCTATTACCTGGCGCCGGACAAACGCGGTGGCAAGGTCTATGCGCTGTTACGCGAAACCCTCAGCAAAACCGGCAAGGTCGCCCTCGCCCGTGTGGTGTTGCATACCCGCCAGCACCTGGCGGCCGTCATGCCGCTGGAATCGGCCCTGGTTCTGGTGATGCTGCGCTGGCCGGCCGAAGTGCGCAGCCTGGATCAATTGGAGTTGGGCAGTGAAGTGACCAGGCCGGACCTGGCCAAGGGCGAGCTGGAGATGGCCAAACGGCTGGTGGAGGATATGAGCGCCGACTGGACACCCGAGGAGTACCGCGACAGCTTTGAAGACAAGATCATGGCGCTGGTTGAGCAGAAGGCGAATGAAGGCAAGATCGAAATCGTCGAAACCGCTACGGGCGAGGACGAACGCAGGACCGCGGATGTGATCGATCTGACTGAACTGCTCAAGCGCAGCCTCGGTGCCAGGAGTGCCGGTAAAACGGCAGAAAAAGCCAAAGCGAGCACAGATAAAAAAGCCACGAAGCATTCTCGTGGCTGATCGATTATTGGAGTGCCCATACGTTATGCGGTGAAAATACTGGCCTGCTCGCAATGACTAAATGCGCCGCAAAGCAAAACTCAGATCAGCACAAAAATCGCCAGCAACCCGCCAAAAATCGCCCACTTCTCCAGGTAATAGCGAGCGCGGTTACGCTTTTTGAGTGCTTTGCCGCGCAGGCGAACCGTGTAGATTTTGGCAAACAAACGGTTGATAGCACCGGTCTTGTCACCCGCATCGTTCGGTGCCCCCGCCGCCGCCATCACTGTGCGGCTGAACCAGCGGTTGAACGCCGCCGCCCAGCGATACTTCATCGGCCGTTCGACGTCGCAGAACAGGATGATGCGGTTCTGCTGGGTGCTGTTTTCAGCGTAATGAATGAACGTTTCATCGAACATCACCGCTTCGCCGTCACGCCAATGGTAGCTCTCACCGTCGACGTTGATGTAGCAACCGACATCGTTCGGCGTTTCCAGCCCCAGGTGATAACGGTACGAGCCGGCATACGGATCGCGGTGGCGGACCAGTTTGGAACCCGGTGGCAGTTCGGCAAACATCGCTGCCTTGATCGAGCCAATGCTTTGCACCAGTTCAGTAGTACGCGGGCAGAGCTTCGCGGCCGATGGGTGACTGTCGCCATACCACTTGAGATAGAAACGCTTCCAGCCACTTTTGAAAAACGAGTTGAAACCAACGTCGTCGTACTGATTCGAGCGCTTGATCTCCCCGGCCTTGAGCAGGTTCTGGCCTTCGGCGCGAATCTCTTCCCAATGAGCCTGCAAAGGGCTCAAGTCAGGAAAGTCCGCCGGATTGAGATAAGGCCGATTGGGGATTTTCGAGAACATATAAAGGAAGCAATTGATCGGCGCCAGAAACGTCGAGTGGTCGCTTAGTTGGCGGCCTGGTTTGTGGCGCACCTTACCGCGCAAGTGGACATACGCGATGGAGATGACATAGATAGCGGCAATAATGAGTTTCACGGAAATCGTCACACGTCTGAAATGAACAAAGTGCGTCCCGATGGCGCGTTCTTGAGCCATGCCGACAATCGACATGGGGGCGAAAGATGTCATTTTAGCCATACTTTGTAACCAATAGTTAACCTTCAACTGTGAAAATGTGTCTACTGATGCCCGCCAAAATGCCACGCGGCTTTAACGCCCTATTAGTTCAAAGGATCGTCTAAGCTCAGATGTAAGCATGAGGGCTCAGCCATGTGCGGACGACTTTCGCAGTACCGAGGCATTCACGACTTCGTCAAGGCGCTGAGCATGCCCAACGCCTTGGTCAACAATGCCGGCGATCAGCCATTCGAGCTCTACAACGCCGCACCGACGACTCAGCTCGCCCTCTTCCACCAGGAAGGCGACGTGCTGCACGCCGACAGGGTTCGCTGGGGCTGGCGGCCGCATTGGTCCGAAGAACACCCTATGCCGATCAATGCCAGGGTCGAGAAAGTCAGTCACGGCCCATTCTTCAAAGCCATATGGCCGCACCGGGCGATCGTTGCCATCGATAACTGGTTTGAATGGGTTTACGAGGGCGGCCCGAAGAAGCAGCCCTACCTCATCCGCCGCAAGGATCGCGCACCGATCCTGTGCGCGGCGATCGGTCAATACCCAAGGTACGAACATCAGCCGGACGAACATGACGGCTTCGTGATCATCACCGCCGACAGCAAGGGCGGCATGGTGGATGTTCATGATCGCCAGCCGGTGACGCTGAATGCCGAACTGGCCCGGGAATGGCTGGACCCGGCCACGCCGAAAGAGCGAGCCGAGCAGATAGTACTGTCGCAGGGCGAGCCGGCCGAGACATTCGAGTGGTTCAAGGTTGATCAAGCCGTGGGCAATGTGCACAACGATGGCCCTGGACTGATCGAACCTATCTGAACATCGCGCGACACCATTCGTCGCATGGAAAGCGTGGCGCGGAATACGCGTCAATGTCTGGCTTAGGGTTTGCACATGCCGGCGATAGCGGCCCCAGAACGACGTAATTCTGACGCGGCGGCATTCACATTAACGTTTAAGGACTCCAGCGATACGCTTGGTCAGTCACCGGGAGATGTAACGTGTCAACTCTCAACGAAATCGCAGCGAACCACGCGAGAATGGCTAAGGCAAAGGAAGAAGAGTCGACCGGGCTGAGTGAGCGCCCCCCTCAAATAGTGGGCAGTTTCGAAATCACATGCATTGATGAGCAACAGCACATTCCACTGCACCTGATCACTGGCGTACAGGACAACCACCATCATTACAGTGGGCAGATAGCAACAACGTCATAACCACTGTCTGGAGAAGTGATCTGCACAGTCCAGCCTTGCGTAAAAGTCATCTCGTGATACTCGACGATGGCGCTGATTTCCGGGCAAAGCTTTTTGGCGTCCTCTGGAGAACGGTCTACCGAGATATTGACCGTACGATCCTCGGCCGAGAATTCGGAGGCCTGGGTCAAGGCATCATTGCCATCGAGGATTTTGCAGAGCAATGAGGCGTTTTCGGCGGACTCATCCGTAGCGCTGGAGTAAGCGTATTGAGCCGTCACAATCGTCAGGAAACAGAACATACCTGCTGCGAATTTGTTTCTCACTTCCATGTTCCTTGGGTGGGGGATGGAATACTAATTCAAGAGTCGATCAATCGTTATCGGTTTCGAGGGCCGGTGTTTTTCTTTACCCGCTCACGGCTTGCAAAGGTTATGTGATTGGGGCTAGATCGTTCTCAAACGCCAGTTCGCCCAGGATCTATTTATGCCGCTGAGTTTTCATAAAATGCACGCCAATGGCGATGACTTCGTCATTGTGGACTCGCGAAACTCGGCCAATCCAGTGACAAGTAGTTTGGCTCGGCGAATGGGTGATCGGAACCGAGGCGTCGGATTCAATCAACTCGCAGCAGTGCTTGATTGCGATGATGCCGATGCCCGCTTGATGTTTTGGAATGCAGATGGCTCCACGCTGGATGCTTGTGGCAGCGCAACGCGGGGTGCCGCGGACATGCTGATGCGCGAATCCAGTATGACTTCGATAGCGCTGCGAACCAACCGTGGCCTACTCACTTGCGAACGAACTTCAGCCGGCGCAATTTCGGTCAACATGGGCGAGCCGCTTTTCGGCTGGTCGGATATTCCCCTGGCTCAGGAACTGGACACTGCTGTTTTGCCACTGGCTGGTGGCCCGGCAGCTTGCAGCATGGGCAATCCTCACTGCACCTATTTTGTGGATGATCTGACAGCCATTGATATAGCGACCCTCGGACCGACCATTGAAACCGACCCACTGTTTCCTCTCAGGACGAACGTGCATTTCGTCCAGATCATTAACCGACAACACATACGGTTGCGCATTTGGGAGCGCTGGGGTGGTATTCCGCTTGGTTCAGGCTCTTGCTCTTGTGGCGCCGCTGTCAGCGGAATTCGTCGTGGTTTATTAGACCATTCCGTTGAGGTTGAATGTGATGGCGGCACCGTAACGGTTCGATGGGATGGCGTGGGCCCGGTCTTTCTCATCGGGCCGGTAGAGACTATTTTTTCGGGAACAATCACGGACAACTTATTACAAGTTTTGTAGCCGTCAGGCCCGTTTATTCCCCTTGTCCCGCGGCAAAAGTCATTGGCACCACTGCGACTCACAGGGCACGCCATCGTTGTCGCCATCCATTTTCATTCCCGGACAATTTTGCAGAAATTTTTTGGCCTCTGCACACGAGGTCATCTGCGAGCAATATTGGCGTCCGTCACATTTGAATGGCGCAGAAACAGGTTTCGGCGCAGTCGCGACTGTAGGGGTTACTTTCGGGGGCGGTAGCTTGGCTTCAACCCAAGGTTGTAACTCGGGGGATAGCTTCCAGGCCAACAAACCAATGATTAACACGACCAAAATCAGTTTCATTTGATTCATCCGTGACTAGAGGCCGTTTATATTCTAGTCGCTTAGAACGAATCATCTGGCAAGAGCAACCAAAGCCTCGATGCCCTGGAGAGAGACTGCCGCCTCATGCGGCATGGAGAGATAAATCCGGATAGGTGCCCACCCTGACCAAGTGCTGGCCATTCAGCAATCCTTCTGAAAGACACCTGGCCGGGCAAGCGCTGCCGACTTTACCCAGAGCAGCGCCCAGTGTCCCTAACACAACGCTGAACAAAAATAACATTGGCGTGTAATCAAGGATTTGCGCAGCGTTTCGCCACCCACCAGGATGAACCATCCCCTCTGGCAGACCCAAGCAGCGGGGCCAACCTGAAGAAGCTCGCGACACGTTATCGCGCGCCGTACAACTGCCGTCACACTTATGCGACAATATGCAGAATGTCTGGCATGAATCCCGCCTTTATTGCCCAACAGCTTGGACAAGCGTCCAGATGCTGCTCTCGACTTATGCGCGCCGGTTGAAGTCTAGCGGTGACTGGGGAGAGATGGAGAAACTCCAAAACACCCCAGGTATGGCCCAAGCGCCAAAATGCGCAGCTCGCAACCCATTGATAGGTAAAGTAATTGATCTCCACAGCTAACATCACGATGCAGTTCGGCGCCAAGCCGCTATTCGAAAACGTTTCGGTCAAATTCGGCGCGGGCAACCGCTACGGCCTGATCGGCGCCAACGGTTGCGGCAAGTCGACTTTCATGAAAATCCTCGGTGGCGATCTCGAGCCGTCCGGTGGCCAGGTCATGCTTGAGCCGAACGTGCGTCTGGGTAAATTGCGTCAAGACCAGTTCGCCTACGAAGAATTCACCGTGATCGATACCGTGATCATGGGTCATGAAGAGCTGTGGAAGGTCAAGGCCGAGCGCGATCGCATCTACTCGCTGCCGGAAATGACCGAAGAAGACGGCATGGCCGTGGCCGAGCTGGAAACCGAATTCGCCGAAATGGACGGCTACACCGCCGAGTCCCGTGCCGGCGAGCTGTTGCTGGGCCTGGGTATCGGCATCGAGCAGCACTTCGGCCCGATGAGCGAAGTGTCGCCGGGCTGGAAACTGCGCGTGTTGCTGGCGCAGGCGCTGTTCTCCGATCCTGAAGTGCTGTTGCTCGACGAACCGACCAACCACCTGGACATCAACACCATCCGCTGGCTGGAAAACGTGCTGACCCAGCGCTCCAGCCTGATGATCATCATCTCCCACGACCGTCACTTCCTGAACAGCGTGTGCACGCACATGGCTGACCTGGATTACGGCGAGCTGCGCCTGTTCCCAGGCAACTACGACGAGTACATGACCGTGGCGACCCAGTCCCGCGAGCAACTGCTGTCGGACAACGCCAAGAAGAAAGCGCAGATCTCGGAACTGCAATCGTTCGTCAGTCGCTTCTCGGCCAACGCCTCGAAAGCCAAGCAGGCAACTTCCCGCGCCAAGCAGATCGACAAGATCCAGCTGGCCGAAGTCAAACCTTCGAGCCGTGTCAGCCCGTTCATTCGTTTCGAGCAGACCAAAAAGCTGCACCGTCAGGCGGTCATCGTCGAGCGCATGGCCAAAGGCTTCGACGGCAAGACCCTGTTCAAGGACTTCAGCTTCACCGTTGAAGCCGGCGAGCGCGTGGCGATCATCGGCCCGAACGGTATCGGTAAAACCACCCTGCTGCGCACCCTGGTCAACGAACTGACCCCGGACGCCGGCACCGTGAAATGGACCGACGCTGCCGAGCTGGGCTACTACGCCCAGGACCACGCGCACGACTTCGAAGACGACTGCAACCTGTTCGACTGGATGGGCCAATGGACCCAGGGCGGCGAGCAACTGGTTCGCGGCACCCTCGGGCGTATGCTGTTCTCCAACGACGAGATCCTCAAGTCGGTCAAGGTCATCTCCGGTGGTGAGCAAGGTCGCATGCTGTTCGGCAAGCTGATCCTGCAAAAGCCGAACGTGCTGGTAATGGACGAACCGACCAACCACTTGGACATGGAATCCATCGAGGCGCTGAACCTGGCGCTGGAGAACTACCCGGGCACGCTGATTTTCGTCAGCCACGACCGTGAGTTCGTATCGTCCCTGGCCACCCGCATCATCGAGTTGAGCGCCGATGGCGTGATCGACTTCAGCGGCACCTATGACGACTACCTGCGTAGTCAGGGTGTGTTGATGTAAGGCGGCTACTGGCTGCAAATGGAAAGCCCCGGCCTGGTGACGGGGCTTTTTGCATTTCAGGTTGATCCACTTACAGCCGATCTGTCATCCACATCGTTAGCCTGCTTTCTTTTATTTCACGCCCGCGCCATGATGCAGTTCTCCTACCGCCGCCCGCGATCGAGCTCTCATGTCTGTGCAGCAACTGCCCCCGCAAAGCTCCATGGCGATCACCCTGCAGATCGTTTCCATCGTTTTCTATACCTTTATTGCCTTCCTCTGCATCGGCCTGCCGATTGCCGTGTTGCCGGGGTATGTGCATGAACAGTTGGGGTTCAGCGCCATCGTTGCGGGGCTGACCATCGGTTCGCAATACCTGGCCACCCTGCTCAGCCGTCCGATGGCCGGGCGCTTGTCGGACAGCGTCGGCACCAAACGGGCAATTGTTTACGGGTTGTCGGGGATTGTGTTGAGCGGCGTGCTGACGCTGCTGTCGACCCTGCTGCAAAGTTTGCCGCTGTTGAGCCTGATCATCCTGATCGCTGGCCGGTTGTTGCTGGGGATCGCCCAAGGGTTGATCGGAGTCGGCACCATCAGTTGGTGCATGGGCCAGGTCGGTGTCGAGCACACGGCACGTTCGATTTCCTGGAACGGGATTGCCTCATACGGCGCCATTGCCATTGGCGCACCGTTGGGCGTGGTGATGGTCGCTGAATTGGGCTTCGCCAGCCTCGGGATCGTGCTGTCGTTACTGGCCCTGTTGGCACTGCTGTTGATCCGCAACAAACCCTCGGTGCCAGTGATTCGCGGCGAGCGGCTGCCGTTTTGGGCGGTATTCGGGCGCATTGCCCCTTTCGGCGCGAGCCTGAGCCTGGCGTCTATCGGCTACGGCACGCTCACCACTTTTATTACCCTGTATTACGCCAGTCGTAGCTGGACGGGTGCGGCTTACTGCCTGACGGTGTTCGGGGTGTGTTTTATTCTGTCGCGGCTGTTGTTCATTTCCAGCATCAGCCGTTTCGGCGGTTTCACCTCGGCCGTTGCCTGCATGAGCATTGAAACCGTGGGACTGGTCCTGTTGTGGCTGGCGCCCTCGACCGTTTACGCCTTGATTGGCGCAGGCCTGACCGGCTTCGGCCTGTCGCTGGTCTATCCGGCGCTGGGCGTGGAAGCGATCAAGCAGGTGCCCAATTCCAGTCGCGGCGCGGGTTTGAGTGCTTATGCGGTGTTTTTCGATCTGGCGCTGGCGATTGCCGGCCCGTTGATGGGCGCGGTGGCGTTGAACCTGGGGTATGCGTGGATTTTCTTCAGTGCGGCGTTGTTGTCCGTGACCGGGCTCGGTTTGACCCTGTTACTGAAACACCGGGCGATGGTCTAAAGCCTGCTGTAAATCTCTTGTGAGAGTTTATTGATCGGCAGTTTGCATGCCGGCCCGACTCGGTTTACCCAGGGCATGGGAGAAGAAACGTCCGGCTTCGGAGATCAGGTTGCGGTGAATATCCTTGCGGTCGACGCCGTCGGCATCGGTGCACAGCGCCGGCATGGCGGCGATCTGTTCTTCGTTGCACGGTGCCAGGAACACGAAGTGCCCTGCCCCGGCCAGCAATTTGAAATCCGGTGCAGTCGGCAGTTTGCGCGCCAGCGCTGCGGCGTTTTTGTCGAACGCCACCAGTTTGTCGCCATCGCCGCTGTATAGAAGCACCGGCACATGCACCTCGGCCAGGGTCTGGCGGCCGAACTTCAGACTCAGCGGTGCCATCAACAGCAAGGCATGCACTCGTGGGTCTGGCACAGGCTGCAAGTCATCGCGGTCGACGATCAATTCACCTTGCGTGTTGCAGGCATCATGATCGTCCGGGCGCTCATGGCAATAACGGCGCAGACGGTCCAGGTCCGGCGTGGCGCCGGACAGGATCAACGCGGTCTCACCGCCCGCCGAATAGCCGATCACCCCGACCTGATCGGCATTGACGAAGGGCGCCAGCATACGGTCGCCCAAGGTCGCGGTAATGGCTTCGGAAATCTGGATCGGCCGCCCGTAAAGATTGCTCAAGGTGCCGAGGCGGCTGTGGTCTTTGGAGTTGTCGCCGGGATGGATCACCGCCACCACCACAAACCCTTTGCGTGCCAGCGAGGTGGCCAGATCGTGCAGGGCCAGCGGGGTTCCAGTGTTGCCATGGGACAGCATCAGCATCGGGAAGCGTCCGATGGCGACTTTGGTGTCTTCACCGGCTTCGACCGTGTAACCCTCGAGCTTGCTGGAGTGTTCCCTCTCACTGGACGGATAAAAGGCGATGGCGCGCATCGGCTGCAAGTCCAGCGGATCGAGGAACGTCATCTCATGGAAACCGACGCTCCAGTGAGGAAACAGCACAGGCGCGGCGTGCACTGAATTCAGGCTGCCGAACAGGCAAATCAGTAATGTTGCACAAAGACGCACCATGGGATGCCCCACCTTATTACCTGACCGCAGATATTAACCCTCGACTGCATAACCTGGGCCAGAAACTGATCGCCGCCAGAAACAAAAAACTCTGTACCTGGCCATCACGATGACCAGAATACAGAGTTTCAGGGGTATTGCCCGAGCTGTTTACGACTTTACGCAAGCCTTACGCGGCGGCGAACAGTTGTTCGCTGATTTGCGCCTGAGCGTCGCTCATGGCTTTGCTGCGTACTTCATCACCGTAGGCCAGGCCATGGGCGCGGACGAACTCGATGTCGGTGATACCGAGGAAGCCGAACATCACCTTCAAGTACTCTTCATGAGCAGTGCCGGTCGGTTGGCCAGCGTGCAAACCGCCAGCCGTCGAAACGATCACCACTTTCTTGCCGCCGCACAGGCCTTCAGGGCCGGCTTCGGTGTAGCGGAAAGTCTGGCCGGCTACGGCGATGCGGTCGATCCAGGCCTTGAGTTGGGTCGGGATAGTGAAGTTGTACATCGGCGCTGCAATCACGACGGCATCGGCGGCGAGGAATTCGGCCAGGGCCTGCGCACCCAAATCGGCTTCATGCTGTTGCGCGGCGTTGCGCAGCTCAGCGGCGGTGCCAGCGGCGACCAGCGTGGCGGCGGAAAAATGGCTGATGGCATCGGCGGCCAGGTCGCGGTAAGTCACCACAACGCCAGGCTCGGCGGCTTGCCAGGCTTTGACGACTTCACCGCTCAACTGACGGGAAGCCGAGTTGTCACCCAGAATGCTCGAATCGATATGCAGTAATTTCATGTGGGATCTCCAAGGTGAGGATCGCCACCCGGCGATCTGATGGAAACAATCCTACCAACGAAACCAATAGCTGATTAGCTGGCAATAATGCGATAGTTCGTCCCACTGATAGAACAGCTGGATTTAAATCATGCAAGATCTCAACGACCTCTACTACTTCGCCAAGGTGGTCGAGGCCGGCGGCTTCGCGGCGGCCGGGCGTTTGCTCGGGATTCCCAAGTCTCGGTTGTCACGACGCATCGCCGAACTGGAAGAACGCCTGGGCGCGCGCCTGCTGCAACGCACCACCCGCCAACTCAACCTGACCGCCGTGGGCGAGCGCTACTTGCGGCACTGTCAGGCGATGCTGCTGGAGGCCGAGATGGCCGACGAAGCGGTGGCCAGCATGTCCAGCGAACCCCGGGGGCGGCTGCGGGTTTCCTGCCCGGTGGGGTTGGCCCACGACATGTTCCCGTCGGTGATCAGCAAGTTCCTGGAGAAATTCCCGCAGGTTCAGCTGGAGATGCTGCTGCTCAATCGCCGGGTTGATCTGGTGACCGAAGGCGTCGATGTCGCCTTGAGAGTGCGGGAACTGGGAGATGAAGACCCACTGCTGGTCACCCGCCGCTTACGTCAGGCGCAGACTGTCATGGTCGCCAGCCCGGCGTTTCTTCGCGAGCGGCGGATCAAGACCCCGGACGACTTGAAAAACGTACCGATATTGGGCGCACTGGAAGCCGATCGGCTGGTGCATCTGCGGATGCTCGACCAGCAGGGCAAGGCCTGTGAAATGACATTCGAAGCCCGATTGGGCATCGACGATTTTCTCGTGCGCAAGGCGTGTACCCTGTCCGGGCTGGGTTTCACCGTGTTGCCGATGATGTATTGCGAGCAGGAACTGGAAAACGGCTCGCTGGTGCAGCTGCTACCTGACTGGTCATTGCCGGGCGGTTGGCTGCAAGCGGTCTACCCTCATCGGCGCGGGGTAATGCCGGCAGTACGCGCCTGGATCGACCATTTGATCGAATCATTCAATGCCTGTGGGGACCGACTGTTATGAAGGCAAGACCAATGAGCGAAGAGGATATCGCGCAATTCTGCCTGGCGCTGCCCGGCGCGCGGGAGGATTACAAGTGGGGGGGCGTAAGGGTGTTTTCGATTGCCGGGAGCAAGATGTTCGCCTTGCAGAACCTGCGGGGTCAGTCCCTGGCCTTCAAGGTCGACAAGGACCTGTTCCTGGGTCATTGCGACCGACCGGGCATTCACCCGGCGCCGTATCTGGCCCGGGCGCAGTGGATCATCATGGACACGCCCTACCCGCTGGGCACCGAAGAGCTGCAAGGCTTGCTGCAACGTTCCCACCAACTGGTGGTGAGCAAGTTGCCCAAGCGCACCCAGATCGGCTTGCTGCTTTAAACAGCTTTAGAACAGCGCGAACAGCTGAGCACCCAGAAACAACTGGTCGATCCAGAACACCTGATGCATCAGCACGATGAGCCAGAACACCAGTTGAAACGAAACCTTGCGGGTCTTGTGCCGAAACACTTGCTGGGCCAGCAAGGCACCCGGCCAACCGCCCGCCAGTTCCACCGCGTGCAAGACGTTCTCCGGCGTGCGCCAGCTGTCGGCGCGGGCCTTGTGCTTGTCGCCCCAGTACAGGAAAAACGCCAGCACGCTAACGATGCCATAGGCGGCCAGGGGAATCACCGACACCCCGCGCAGCCACAGCGACACCGAGCCAAACAACGGCACTGCGCACAGCAAAACGAACACCAGCAATTTCAACCGCAGGTTTTGAATCGCTCCCCCGGACTTGCGCCCGGGGTTGTTGCGTGCGGTGGCGTCGCTCATGGCTTGGCCGCGGTCCAGTCGACCCAACCGAACTGCCAGGTCGCCAGAATCACCAGGCCAAACACAATGCGATACCAGGCGAATGCCGCGTAGCTGTGGCTGGCGATGAACTTGAGCAGGCCCCGGACGGCGATCATCGCAAAGATAAACGCGGTGACGAAGCCGATGGCGAACACCGGGAAATCAGCCGGCACAAACAGATGGCGGTATTTATAGCCCGAGTAAACCGCTGCGCCGACCATGGTTGGCATGGCAAGGAAGAACGAAAACTCGGTGGCCGTCTTGCGCGACAACCCGAACAGCAAACCGCCGATGATCGTCGAACCGGAACGCGAGGTCCCCGGGATCATCGCCAGGCACTGGGCGAAACCGACTTTCAGGGCCTCTTTCCAGGTGATGTCATCGACGCTTTCGGCATGCACGACATGCTGCCGGCGTTCAGCCCACAACATGATAATCCCGCCCACGACCAATGCGCTGGCCACAGTGATCGGGTTGAACAGGTACTTGTGGATCAGGTCGGCGAAAATCACCCCCAATACCACGGCCGGCATGAAGGCGATCAACAGGTTCGCGGTAAAGCGTCGAGCGCTGGGCTGCGTCGGTAAACCGATGATCACGTCGAGGATCTTGCGACGGAACTCCCAGACCACCGCCAGGATCGCGCCGAGCTGAATGATGATGTTGAAGGCCATCGCTCGTTCGCCGCCGAAATTGAGCAGGTCCGCCACAATGATCTGGTGCCCGGTACTGGAAATGGGCAAGAACTCGGTCAGCCCTTCTACAACGCCTAAAATCAATGCCTGAAAGGCTGTCCAAAGATCCATCATTCCCCCAAGAAGCCATGCCCCCAGGCATGCCCCGTTAATAATTTGTAGAGCGTTATTCGCGATCAGCGTGCGCTGAAACCCCGCGCGCACAAGATCCACACAAAACCGTAAAAATTCCGTGAAAAATCGACTTGGACTCAGGTTTTTCCGCGCGGGGCCGAAATCCTATCAGACAAGCCTCATTTACGCTGCCGCGTAATAGGACCTGAGTAGGATAGGCCCGATCGGCAACGTGTGGTTGGATGCTGGCGATCGTTTATGACAAGAACAAGAAAACGGAGTAACAGCGTTATGAACAGCTTGCGCAGTGTGTCGATCAGCCGACGCTTGTGGCTTATCTTGATCGTGGCCGTGGTGATGCTGTTGACGTTGGGCGCGTTGATGCTCAAGCAGATCCACGACGACCTCTATCAGGCCAAGGCCCAGAAGACCCAGCATGTGGTGCAGACCGCCAGTGGCATCCTGACCTACTACCACGGCCTGGAAACCGCCGGCACCCTCACCCGCGGCGCCGCGCAACAACAGGCACTGACCGCCGTGCGGGGTTTGCGCTACGACCAGAATGACTATTTCTGGATCAACGACCTGACGCCGGTCATGGTCATGCACCCGACCAATCCAAAACTCGAAGGCCAGAACCTCTCGACGATCCGCGACCCGGACGGTTTTGCACTGTTCAACGAAATGGCTGCCATCGCCAAGTCCAAGGGCGCCGGCATGGTCAACTATCGCTGGCCGAAACCGGGCGCCAGTGCGCCGGTGGAAAAAACCTCCTACGTCAAACTGTTCGAGCCCTGGGGTTGGGTGATCGGCTCAGGCGTGTACATCGACGACATGCAGGCCGAGTTTAATGCGCAGGTCTGGAAGGCGTCTTTCGTCGGCCTGGTGATTGCCCTGATCATGGCGCTGCTGGTGATCATGATTGCCCGCAGCATCGTGCGCCCGCTGCAGGAAACCGTGAATGCCATGGCCAATATCGCCAGCGGTGAAAGCGACCTGACCCGCAGCCTTGATACCCACGGCCAGGACGAAGTCACGCAACTGGCCCGACACTTCAACGCCTTTACCGCCAAGCTGCGCCTGGTGATCAATCAGTTGCAAGTGTCCGCCGGCGCGCTGGGCCAGTCTTCCAGCGAACTGGGCAACGACGCCGCACAAGCCCAGCAACGCAGCCAGCAGCAGTCCCAGCAAATGGAACTGGTGGCGACCGCGATCAACGAAGTGACCTACGGCGTGCAGGATGTGGCGAAAAACGCCGAGCACGCGGCCAGTGAAATGCGCGATGCCGAATCTCAGGCGCAGCAGGGGCAGATCAATATCGATGGCAGCCTGCAGCAGATCGACAAGCTGTCTTCGACCATCGATCAAGCGGTGGAAGTGATTCGTACGCTGGCCGACGAAAGCACGCAAATCGGCAGTGTCCTGGAAGTGATTCGCTCTATCGCCGAGCAAACCAACCTGCTGGCCCTCAACGCTGCCATCGAAGCCGCCCGGGCCGGTGAGCAAGGTCGAGGGTTCGCGGTGGTCGCCGATGAAGTGCGCCTGCTCGCCCAGCGTACCCAGAAGTCGACGGCAGAAATCCAGTCGATGATCGAACGCCTGCAAAGCCATTCCGAAGCGGCGGTCAAGGTCATTGGCGACAGCAGCCGCGCCTCGCAACTGACCATCGAGCAGGCCGGCCTGGCCGGTGCCAGCCTGAATGCCATCGGCCAGGCCTTGCGCAACCTCAACGGCTTGAATGCCTCGATTGCCAGTGCAACCTTGCAGCAGGCGCATGTGGTGGAAGACATCAATCAGAACGTCACCCAGGCCGCCGGGTTGTCCCACAGCACGGCATTGGCGGCCGAGCAGTCGAGCGTGGCCAGTGTTCATCTCAAGGAATTGAGCGAACAGTTGAACGGGTTGCTCAAGCAGTTTCGCGTCTGATCACTTGTAGCAGCTGGCGCAGCCTGCGTTCGGCTGCGCAGCAGTCGTGAAATCAGGCGACGCCGGTTCCAGATAGACCGTGTGCGCAGAATTTACGACGGCTTCGTCCGAATGCGGCCCACACCGAACGCAGCCTCGCAGGCTCGGCAGCTGCTACACCGGACTGCGCAAGCCGGTTCTACTTGGCCGCGCCTGCCGCTACAATCCTCCCCCCTTTCGTCTTCCCCAAGGATCCTCCATGTCCGGGCTTGAACTGTTTGCCGCCGCCCTCGGTGTGATTGCCGTCTGGCTGACGGTCAAACAGAACCCCTGGTGCTGGCCGGTCGGTCTGGTCATGGTGCTGCTGTATAGCTGGATCTTTTTCGAGGTGAAGCTGTATTCGGACATGTTGCTGCAAGTGATCTACGCCGCGTTGCAGCTTTACGGCTGGAGGCAGTGGACTCGCGCGGGCGTGACGCATGACGGGCGGCATGTCAGCGTGCTCGATGGCCAATCCGTCGTGCTTGGGCTGGCCGTGGGCGCGGTCGGCAGCCTGCTGCTGGGGGCTGCGATGGCTCACTGGACCGACGCCGCCCAACCCTGGCTCGACGCCGCCTTGACCGGTTTCAGCCTGGTAGCACAGTTATGGATGGCGCAAAAACGCCTGCAATGCTGGCCGCTGTGGATCGCGCTGGACGTCATCTTCGTCGGCCTGTTCATCTACAAAGAGCTGTACCTGACCGCCGCCCTCTATGGGGTTTTCGCCCTGCTGGCGGTGCAAGGCTGGCGGACGTGGCGCGCCGACCCGGCGTTGCGCACATGAAAGTGCTGGTGCTCACGGGCCCCGAATCGAGCGGCAAGAGCTGGCTCGCCACCGAGCTGCAACAGCAATTCGGCGGCGTTCTGGTGGGTGAATACGTGCGTTGGTTCATTGAACAGGAGGCACGGGACACCTGCCTCGCGGATATCCCCGAGATCGCCCGCGGCCAGTTGCAATGGGAAGATGATGCCCGCGCCCTTGCGCCACCGTTGCTGATTCTCGACACGCACTTGCTGAGCAACATGCTTTGGAGCCAGACCCTGTTCAGCGATTGCCCGGCCTGGCTCGAACAAGCGCTGCTGGCCCGGCATTACGACTTGCACTTGCTGTTGTCGCCTGAACTCGTCGACTGGACCGACGATGGCCAGCGCTGTCAGCCGCAGCTGGATCAACGCCGGGCTTTTTTCAACGCGACTCAAGCGTGGCTGGAGCAGCATCGGCAATCTGTTCAAGTGATCCAGGGTGACTGGGCAGAACGCCGAGCCCAAGCGTTGCAGGCCGTCACTCTGCTGCTAGATTGCTGAATTCGGCTGTAGCAGCTGCTACAGCCCCCCCAGCCCCCCCAGCCCCCCAGCATTTGTTGCGATAATTTTTCAAATGCGTCCGTTTGTGAAACATACCTTTGCACTCGAACAGCCCGTTTCAGCGCTATTCATCATTGCGTCTTGATCTGTGTTAAAGCGCTGATACATCACCACGCAAGCTATGGATCCAGAGCGTTGCGCCTCCTTTTCCCCGTTATAACCCCCGCTTTTGTCTCAGGCCTGAAACAGCTCAATCAAGGATCCATTTAGCCTGATCGATAACCCCTTGAATCAAAACAACAATCAAAAAGCGGCACGACTTTCGCTCTCTCCTTCACAACGCTGATTAGGGCCAGCGCACAACAGAAGGAATCGCAGTCGTGGGGACTTTTCGTAAAGGCTTTACGCGCTTGATGCTGCTCGGATGTGCCGCCGTCTCGGTACTCAGTCTTGATGTTCAGGCTGAAGGCAATGGCGTGATCGTACTCACTCGTGATGTACAGCCCCACACCGTTGGCAGGCCACCGTTCCAGAAAGACCCCTACCCGACCACTGTCAACGCCAACCCTTCGGATCGTGTCACCTCGACACTCAACAGCACCGAACTGAGCGATGGTGAGTTCGCCAGCGTGGCCAGCGGTTCGTCCATCAGCAACAACATCAACCAGAACGGCAACATACCCGGCAGCCTCAATGTCGTGACCAATCCCAATGGCATGCCCGGCATGAGTGCCGGTCACGGCGGCGGTAGCGGTGGCGCGATTTCGGGAACGATCAACCATGCCATGAGTTCCGGCCTCGCGCCGTTGGGCAGATTGGCGGGAGGTCAATGACATGAGCCGCTCCCTGATCCTTCTCGCCCTGGTCATCGGTGCCAGTGTGAGCCCAGGCGCCATGGCCGACTCCAGCGTTCCGGTGGTCAACACCGCCAACATCCTGGATTCCGGCGCCCGGTACAACGGCAACTTCAACGTCAACCAGGCCTCCGGCGATCAACAGCAACAGGCCAATACCCGCGCCATCGCCATCGGCACCACTGATGCCTCGGCGACCACCCGCGTCATCCAGAAACTCGACACGCCCGCCAACCCGTCGATGAACGCGACGGCCACCATCGGCGGCAACTCTTTCAGTCAAGGCAACGGTGCACTGGGTGTCAACCAGGGCGCCGGGGCCAACAACCAGATGGCCAACGCAATGCGCATCAGCATCAGTGCTGCGCCGCAAAGCGTCGACGATAGCGCCCTTTCTCAACAGAACGTGGCGTTGTTACCAAGCTCAGGGGCAACTGACGCTTCAAAAGGCAGTCGCCAGGTCGTGACAAGCGACCAGGCCTTCACCGGCAGCCGAGGAGTGATTCAGGTGAACCAGAGTGCCGGGGTGGGGAACCGAATGGCTAACACCCTGAGCATACGGGTCGCTGACTGACCCGAACGCAGTGCGATTAGAAAGTAACCAACACTTAACCAACTAATAAGCACGGAGAATCACCATGAAACCCACAATGGCTCTCAAGCCTCTCGTGTTCGCCCTGGCAGCCGTCATGGCGATGGCTGCACAAGCCAACGATAACGACCATGGTCACGGCCACCATCATCACGGCCCCAAAGGCCCCACCTGGGAACAGCAACTGTCAATCGACTCAGCCGCCAGCGCCTATGTAGGGGATACACAGGACAGCAGCGGCAACTCGGTACTCAACCAAGGCACCAACAACACCGCCGGGGCTGACAACTCGCTCAACGGTTCCAACGGCAACATGGGTGCCAACGTCGCGGGGGGCGATGGCAACCAACAAGACAACGCCGCCGCGCTGGCTACCGCTGATGAAAGCTTCATCTTCGGTTCTGCCGAGGCAACCTCCACCGCGTATCAATACAACACCAATAACTACGTCAAAAACCTCTCTACTCAAAATAACGCCACGCTCAACAATGCGGGCAACAACGGCTCCGGCAACATTGGCATCAACGTGACTGCCGGCAACTTCAACCAACAGAAAAACAACCTGGCGATTGCCGTGTCTGGCGGCCGGGTAGCAACAGCCTCGGCTGACGCTTACCAATCCACCACCGGCCTGGATGTCGACAACAAGGCTGACCGGACCCACGTCACCACCACCCTCACCGATACCACCACGTCCTCGGGCACCTTCAAGGCCAAAGGCACCGGGACGATCGATGACAGTGGCTGGGGTCACAGAGGCGATGACAAGTTCAAATTCAGCGCCGTGGGCACCTTCGATCTGGCTGGCGTCACCACCCATCAAGTGCTGACTCCAGACGGCTGGAAAAACCCGGTTGTGAACAACGCCTCCATGACCAACTCGATGAACAGCTTCTCCGGCAACGGCGGTGCCAACGTGTCGGCGGGTGTGGGCAACCAACAAAGCAACTCTCTGTCCATTGCTGCCGGCTGCAGAGCCTGCATGTAATCGCGATCGAAATGAAAGCCCCGGCAACGGGGCTTTCTTTCCATGGCTCCTCGAGGGCGTATCGATCATGCGTACGACAGCCTTTTTCGCCCTGCTGTGCCTGTGTGGTCTGACTCAGGCGGCACAGATGCCAGTCGCCGCCTTACCGGGCGGCATGCTGGTTTACAAGCAGGTGCAAAGCGTGCGTGAGCGCAAGTTCAGCGACATCGTCGAACAAAAAACCGACTTCAGCTGCGGCGCTGCCGCACTGGCTACGGTGCTACGCCAGGCTTACTGGCTCGATGTCGATGAGGAACACATCATCAAAGGCATGCTGATCAATGCTGATCAGAACCTTGTCCGTACTCAAGGTTTCTCCATGCTGGACATGAAGCGCTACATCGAAGCAATCGGCATGCGCGCGCGTGGCTACCGGATACCGCCCGAGAAACTCGAAGCGGTGACCATTCCGGTGGTGGTGCTGATGGAAATTCGCGGCTACAAGCATTTCGTGGTGATGCAGCGGGCGGACAAGAACTGGGTCTATATCGGCGACCCGGTGCTTGGGCACAAACGCTATTCCCATGATGACTTTGTCAAAGGCTGGAACGGCATCGTCTTCGCTATCGTGGGTCCCGGGTACGACAAAACCAATGCATTGCGTAGCCCTCCGGAACCGCTGACGGCCAAGAACAAACTGGACACTTTCAACCCGGTCAAAGATGCCGAATTGATGGACTTTGGCTTCATTCAGAGCGACTTCTTCTAATCGCCCACTGATGATAGAGAGGGCTGGATGCCCTGGGAGCAGCAGATGAAAACCTCATACTGGCTGGCCGCCGCTTGCCTGGCAGCAAGCGCATCGGGTTATGCCAATGCAGGATTCAAACCCATCGAACTCAAGGACCATGAGCTCGCCGAGCTACGCGGTCGTTATGTCATGCCAGGGCGGATCATCAGCTTTGGCATCATCATGAGCAGCACCTGGCGCAATGCCAGCGGAGACCTGATCGGGGTGGCGACGGCCATGCAGATCCAGGCCTCTACCGTAAAGCCGCAACTTTACGTGTCGACCATTAAAGAAACCGGTAACGGCAGTACGCCGCCATCGGGCACCGGAAATGTGATCGGTGGCGCAGGACTGACCACTACCCAGGGAGTCACCCAAACTGTTCGCGCCGCTGGTGACGGCAATACCGCCTACAACAATGTCGCCATCAACGTCAAAGAGGCCAACCAGGCGCCGGCGCCGAGTCCCGTCCAAGGGCAGGTGCTGACAAGCGGGCAAACCATTACCGACAGCAATGCCGCCGGTAACGTCGCAGTGGCGGCCACCGGTGGTGGCGTGCAAATGGCCATCCAGGCCAGCAACAATCAAGGTACGGCCATGCAAAAAGCGGCTCAGGGGGGGCTGGTGCAGAACACCCGGCTTCTGGGCAACAGCAACAGGGTCAATAACCTGACGCAACTTAATGTAGTGCTTAACAACAATGGCCGAAATGCCGGAGCAGTCAACTGCAATCTGAGTCAACTCAACGCACTACGCAGCCTGGGATATTGAACTACGCTGATGTTCGATCATTGGGCTTCATGGGGGACGGCTTATCATGTATCGGTCAGTACCACTGCGCGCGATCGTTTGTCTGAGCACTTTGTTCCCGTCGGCGCTGCTGCAAGCAGCGTCCGATGCGGACGTGGAAGCTTTGAAGCAACAACTCATGGAGCTCAAGCAACGATACGAAGTACAACAAAAGGCCTTGGCAGTACTCGAACAACGAGTCCGCCAAGTGGAGGAACAACCGGCGGCGGCACCGCCTAAACGCCTGGCCAAGTCGCCAGCCGACATGAAAGGCAACCCGCAAGTGGCCACAAGGACGGGAGCGGCCGCGGCTTCAGGCGGCGCCGCGGGCAGCGGCAGCTCCTATGGACAATCGCTGGCCGATGACTCTCAACCGGCACAGAGTGTTTCCAACCTGTATGACGAGGCCAGCGGATTCTTCGGCGGCGGCAAGTTCAGCCTCGAAACCGGGCTGACCTATTCGCGTTACGATACCCGCCAGCTGATCCTCAATGGCTTCCTCGCACTGGACTCGATCTTTCTGGGCAACATCAACCTGGACCGGATCAAGGCCGACACCTGGACGCTGGACCTCACCGGGCGCTACAACTTCGACAATCGCTGGCAATTCGACCTGAACGTACCGGTGGTGTACCGCGAATCGACGTATCAGTCCGGCGGCGCCAACAACGGTGCCGCGGGGGTGACCAGCGAAGAAACCGTCACCCGGGATCCGACGCTGGGCGATATCAACTTCGGGATCGCCTACAAATTCATGGACGAATCAGTCAACACCCCAGATGCGGTGTTCACCTTCCGAGTCAAGGCACCGACCGGCAAGGACCCGTTCGGCATCAAACTGCGCCAGAGCGACGCCAATACCAACCTGTTCGTGCCTGACACCCTGCCGACCGGCAACGGCGTCTGGTCGATCAGCCCCGGTATCTCGCTGGTCAAGACCTACGATCCGGCGGTTCTGTTCGGTAGCCTGTCCTACACCCACAACTTCGAAGAATCCTTCGACGACATCAGCGCCACCGTCAATCAGAAAGTCCCGGGCAAGGTGCGGATCGGCGACAGCTTCCAGATTGGCGCGGGCATCGCGTTCGCGCTGAACGAAAAAATGAGTATGTCGTTCTCGGTGTCTGACCTGGTGCAACGCAAAAGCAAGCTCAAGCAGGATGGCGGGGATTGGGAGTCGGTGGTGTCCAGCGACGCCAACGCCGGTTACTTCAACGTCGGCATGACCATCGCGGCCTCCGACAACCTGACGATCGTTCCCAACTTGTCCATCGGTATGACCGACGATGCGCCGGACTTTTCCTTCAGCCTGAAATTCCCGTACTACTTCTAAACCGCACCCCGTAATAGAAAAGGCCCACTACGATAGTTGTCGTAGCGGGCCTTTTTTGTTGCACCGCCCTAGCGGATCTGGTGCTTGTGCAGCAATCGGTAAAAAGTCGGCCGTGACACGCCCAGGACTCGGGCGGCAACACTCAGGTTGTCGCTGTGCCGGTTCAATACATCGCACAGCGCCTGGCGCTCGGCGCGAGTCTTGTAGTCTTCAAGGGTGCCCATCGGCGTGGCGAAGGCGTGTTGACTGAGCAGCCCCAGGTCTCGCGCCTCGATCTGCCGCCCTTCGGCAAGTACCAACCCACGACGTACCCGATTGGCCAGCTCGCGGACATTGCCCGGCCAGTCGTGCTTGCCCATGGCGACCAATGCATCTTCGCTGAAACTGCGCGGACGACGACCGGTTTCACTGCTGTAGAAATGGGAGAAGTGGTTGGCCAGCATCAATAGATCACCATGGCGCTCACGCAGCGGCACGGTGACCACTTGCAGGACGTTTAAACGGTAGTACAAATCTTCGCGAAAGCGTTTGTTCTCGATGGCCTCTTCAAGGTCGACGTGCGTCGCCGCCAATACCCGCACATCCACCGGAATAGGTTGATGGCCGCCAACCCGCTCGATGTGTTTTTCCTGCAGGAAGCGCAACAGATTGGCTTGCAGCTCCAGGGGCAGATCGCCTATTTCATCGAGAAACAGGGTGCCGCCGTTGGCGGCTTCTATCCGCCCGACCTTGCGCTGATGGGCGCCGGTAAAGGCCCCCTTCTCGTGACCGAACAATTCGGACTGGATCAAATGTTCGGGAATCGCGCCACAGTTGATCGCCACGAATGGCTTGCTGTGGCGCTGGGATTGTTGATGCAGGGTGCGGGCGACCAATTCCTTACCGGTGCCGCTTTCGCCGCGGATCAGCACCGGCGACTCGGTGGGCGCCAGCTTGCTCAGTAGTTTGCGTAGCTCGCGAATCGGTTTGCTGTCGCCGAGCAGTTCGTGTTCAGGCTGATCGATATGAACCGTGCCCTGCCCGCGCAGGCGCGCCATGCCGAACGCTCGGCCCAGAGTGACCTGAACCCTTGAAACATCGAACGGCAAGGTATGGAAGTCAAAAAACCATTCGCAGACGAAATCCCCGACATTCTGCATTCGCAGGACATCCTGATCGAGCACGGCGATCCACTCGGTACCGCTACGGGTGATCAGTTCCTTGACGGCTTCCGGACGTTCCAGATGAAACGGCTGCAAGCGCAACAGGCCGACGTCGCAGGTTCGTTCCGCGGCGTTTTCCAGGGTACAGCTGTCGACATCCCAACCCACAGCGCGTAAACCCGGCAGCAAACGGTGGCAGTCGTCGCAAGGATCCACTACTAAAAGACGTCGTAAAGCAGGCGCTTCGATCATGACTGTTCCTTGGCGCCAAATTTTAGGAAATATTATTAAAAACAGTCATTTGGCGGGCTTCGGTGTAACACTAGCAAAATATTGACGCGGGCTTGTATCGATTGCTTATAGGGACGTCGGCTTATTAGTTATAAAAAATCACTTAATGAGTTGCCTAACGAATTGAACCTTTCATTCAGCTTTCAGCAACTGCCTGAATCGCCGGCGAATCAAAGAAAGTTGAAATTTCTTTTGATTGTGTGTGACCCAACCCCCGGTTGCGGACATCAGTACAAGTAACCAGCCGAACGGTAAGCCCAACCGACGGCACATCACTTGATTGGGCACACAGAGAGAAGACCCCATGAACGCCCCGCTCCGTATCAACGAAGCTCTTTTGATTGCCGACCGCGCATTCCAACCCTTTCAATGCGTGGCCTGGGCCCCACAAGACGGTAATGGTGAGCTCAGCCTGGCCATCATTGATCGCACTAACACTCGCATCAGCAGCAAACAAATCCCCAGCAGTGCCTATTCCGATCCACAGCAACTTGCACACTTGCTGGAACAAGCCCGCGCCGAGCTGAGCGAGGAAGGTTACACACTGCAATCGTGGTCCATGCCGCATTAATCTTTTTCGCGGATTACCGCCCGGTAATCCGCGTCCCTTCTTCTCCTTAGTTGACGGTTTCTACGGTCAGCTGCATAACGCCATTTTCGTTTTCCAACTTCTAGCCGCCAGATTACTTGGCAGGCTTGTCAGTGGTTCGAGAAGACACTGTTCTGGCACAAAACGCCGCTCCTCCCGAGCGTAATGGCAGTTGCGCATCATCGCATTCAGGGATTGAATGTTCTTCTCATGCAGTCAACCTCCGGGCACCCGGACAAGGACGGCTGGCAAGGAGATGCGTGCATGTCACTCCAGACTGCTTTTGCCATACCGGCAGCGGTGAAAGACGCCGGGCAACTCGATAGCCATTTCGCTGGCAGCGGCAAGACTCAAGTGTATTTCGCCGGCAGTACTTCCAGCAGGATCAATGGCGTGGCGATTGACCACACCGGCCGAATACTGGCGGCAGCCAAGGTCGGCACGCCAGGTGGCAGCCGCTTTGGCCTGGCCCGCCTGCGTGAGGATGGTTCGGCGGATCTGGCCTTCGGCAAACAAGGCAGCGTCATCGGGCAATTCGCCCACGGCTACGAGGCCATGGCGGGCACAGTGCGGGTGCTGGCCGACGGGAACATTCTGGTGGCCGGCCTGCACTACGAAAATGCTCATCGTACGCTGCCCGCCCTGGCGATGTTTGATCAACGGGGCTGTCCGATACAGGGTTTTGGTGAGCACGGCCGCTGCGTGGTGCGCCTGCCGGGGAAGCTTTCCGAAGGCGCTCGCGACGCTTGGTTACCACCCGGCGTGCCGGGTACCGAGGCCTGTGATATCTGCGTGCAGGACGATGGTCGAATCCTGCTGCTGGCCAATCATCACTTTGAATTGGCCGATCACGTCGGCATGCTGATTCGGCTCAATGCCGACGGCTCGCTGGACAGCACCTTCAACGGTCGTGGCTTTGTCATGGTCCGGCACTTATTGATGAACACCTGGCTGAACAGTCTGATGGTGCAACATGACGGCCGAATCCTGGTGGGCGGATCGATCAATTTCCCCGAGGAAGGTTTGCTGGCGCGTTATCACACCGATGGCCAGTTGGATGACGGCTTCGCCGTGGATGGCTTCATGACCTTCAAGGCCTGGGGTCAGAGTGCCCAGGTCTGCCAGATCGTCCAGCACGAAAATGGTGATTTGCATTGTTTTGGCAGCAGTCGCGACCCGATGCACTGCCTCGCCCTGAACGTTCACAGCAATGGCCGACCTGACATGCATTGCAATAGCGGCCAGCCACAACTGTTGGAAATCAGCCACAGCGGCTGCCAGTGGACCGCAGCCCAGATACAACCGGACGACTGTGTACTGACGGTCGGAGCGACGGGCGGCGGGCTCGAAGGCGATTTCATTCTCGCTCGCTACTTACCCAATGGGGCGCTGGATCGCAGCTTCGCCAATGGCATGGGCTGGGTCCGCACACGCCTGAGTCGAGGCCCCGACACCGCCACTGCATTGGCCGTGCAGGCCGATGGTTGCATCGTCGTCGGCGGCTATTCACTGGATGGCAACTACCGCGCCGTCGTCGCCCGCTATCAACCCTAGTTTCCTGCACTTGATCTTCCCTTCCGCTTACGGCAAGTTGCGCGCTTCTTAACACAAGGAGTAGCCGATGTCCGGCTCAATGGCCCAGGCCTTCGCACACAATTTTCTTGGGCATTCACCCCGCTGGTACAAAGCCAGCATTATCGGATTCCTGATTCTCAACGCCCTGGTGTTGTGGACGATCGGTCCGGTGGCGGCCGGCTGGTTGTTGGTGCTGGAGTTCATCTTCACCCTGGCCATGGCGCTCAAGTGTTACCCGCTGATGCCCGGCGGGTTGCTGCTGATCGAAGCTTTGCTGCTGAAAATGACCACGCCCCAGGCGCTCTATGACGAACTGGTGCACAACTTCCCGGTGATCCTGCTGCTGATGTTCATGGTGGCGGGCATCTACTTCATGAAAGACCTGCTGCTGTTTCTGTTCTCGCGCCTGCTACTGGGAGTTCGCTCCAAGGCGCTGCTGGCGTTGATGTTCTGTTTCCTGTCAGCGTTTCTCTCGGCGTTTCTCGATGCATTGACCGTGACCGCGGTCATCATCAGCGCGGCCGTGGGGTTTTACTCGGTGTATCACCGCGTTGCCTCGGGCAACGATCCGCGTCAGGACAGTGAGTTCGGCGATGACCGGCAGTTACCGACATTGCACCATGCCGACCTCGAACAATTCCGCGCCTTCCTGCGCAGCCTGCTGATGCACGGCGCGGTCGGCACAGCGTTGGGTGGTGTTTGCACGCTGGTTGGCGAGCCGCAAAACCTGCTGATCGGCCATGAGATGGGCTGGCACTTTGCCGAGTTCTTTCTGAAGATCGCCCCGGTGTCGTTGCCGGTGCTGACAGCGGGCCTGGTGACCTGCGTACTGCTGGAGAAACTGCGCTGGTTCGGTTATGGCACGCTGCTGCCGGACAACGTGCGTGCGGTGCTGGCCAACTACGCCGCTGAAGACAACGCCGAGCGTACTTCGCGTCAGCGCGCTGCGCTGCTGGTTCAAGGGGCGGCGGCACTGATTCTGATTGCCGGGCTGGCGTTTCACATCGCCGAAGTCGGCCTGATCGGCTTGATGGTGATCGTGCTGATCACCGCGTTTACCGGTATCACTGACGAACACCGCCTCGGCACCGCCTTCAAGGACGCCATGCCGTTCACCTCGCTGCTGGTGGTATTTTTCGCCGTGGTGGCGGTGATTCACGATCAGCAGCTGTTCGCGCCGCTGATCCAGTGGGTATTGACGCTGCCGGCGGACCAACAGCCGGGCATGCTGTTTATTGCCAACGGCTTGCTGTCGGCCATCAGCGACAACGTGTTCGTGGCGACCATTTACATCACCGAAGTAAAACAGGCATTCATCTCCGGCCACATGAGCCGCGAGCACTTTGAAACCCTGGCGATTGCGATCAATACCGGGACCAACCTGCCGAGCGTGGCGACGCCCAATGGTCAGGCGGCGTTCCTGTTCCTGCTGACCTCGGCGATTGCACCGCTGATTCGTCTGTCTTACGGGCGGATGGTGTGGATGGCGCTGCCATACACCGTGGTGATGGGAGTTCTTGGCTGGTACGCGGTAAGTTACTGGCTGTAACCCAGAACAAAAATGTGGGAGCGGGCCTGCTCGCTCCCACATTGGTTTTGTGTGCTTATCGAGGGAGGATGTATCGCTCGATCGCCTGAGCCGCGCCGTCTTCGGTATTGGCCCCGGTCACCACGTCGGCCTGACGCTTCACCGCCTCTTCCGCCTGCCCCATGGCGATCGACAGCCCGGCACGATGAAACATCGCCGGGTCATTGCCGCCGTCGCCCATGGCGGCGGTCTGTTCCAGCGACACCCCGAGAAACTCGGCCAGCGTCGCCAGTGCCGCGCCCTTGTTGGCCTGCACCGCCGTCACATCCAGATAGACCGGTTGCGAACGCGACACCTGCGCCTGCCCTTCGACCTTGGGCAGCAACCGCGCCTCCAGCTCGATCAACAGTTCGGTGTTGTTGCTGGCAGCGACAATCTTGTCGATGCGTGCCAGGCAAGGCTCGAAACTCTCGACCACCACCGGCGGATAACCCAGGCCATGTTGCTCTCGCGGGACCATCGGGCCGTTCGAGTCCTTCAACAGCCAGTCACCACCGCTGAACACCCAGACTTCAATGTCCGGCTGATCGGCAAACAGTGCCAGCGCCGTCAGCGCTGCGGTTGCCGGCAAATAATGCGCCACCAGCAAACTGCCATCCGGGTTGACGATCGTGCCGCCATTGAACGCCGCCGTCGGCAGATCAACGCCCAGGGCTTCGATCTGCTGCAACATGGCTTTAGGTGGACGCCCGGTGGCCAGGCTGAACAGCACGCCGGCGTCACGCAAGGCGCGAACGGCATCGATGGTGCGCTGGCTGAGGCTGTGATCGGGCAGCAACAAGGTGCCGTCCATGTCACTGAGCAGAAAACGGATGGGTTGTTGCGTGACGTCCATCATCCGAGGCTGTGCCAGACGCGACCGTCGCGGGTCAGCAGTTCGTCAGCGGTCTTGGGTCCGTCTTCGCCGGCTGCATAGCTCTCCACGGTTGCATCCTGCTGCCAGGCGTCGAGGAACGGCTGCACGACGCGCCAGCCGTTCTCGATGTTGTCGGCACGCTGGAACAGCGTCTGATCGCCGGTGAGGCAATCGTAGATCAAGGTTTCGTAGCCGGTGGAAGGCTGCATTTCAAAGAAATCCTTGTAGGCAAAGCCCAGCTCGATATTGGCCATGTTCAACGCCGGTCCCGGCCGTTTGGCCAGCAGGTCGAACCACATGCCTTCGTTGGGCTGGATCTGGATCCGCAGGTAGGTCGGCTGCAATTCTTCGACCTCGGTGTCACGGAACTGCGCATACGGCGCCGGCTTGAAGCAAATGACGATCTCGGTGTCGCGCACGCTCATGCGCTTGCCGGTACGCAGGTAGAACGGCACACCGACCCAGCGCCAGTTGTCGATCATCACTTTGAGCGCGACATAGGTTTCAGTGGTGCTGTCGGGCGCGACGTTGGTTTCCTGACGATAACCGGGCAACCGATTGCCATCGATCTCGCCGGCGGTGTATTGGCCGCGCACTGAGTTGGCTCGCGCTTCCTCGATCGACCAGGGGCGAATCGCGCCGATCACTTTGGCCTTCTCGCCACGTACCGCATCGGCGCCAAACGCCGCCGGCGGTTCCATGGCGACCATCGCCAATAATTGGAACAGGTGATTAGGCACCATGTCCCGCAGGGCGCCGGTGACCTCATAAAAACTGCCACGGGTTTCAACGCCGACGGTTTCAGCGGCGGTGATTTGTACGTGGTCGATGTAATGGTTGTTCCAGAAGGCTTCGAACAGGCTGTTGGAGAACCGGCTGACCAGAATGTTCTGCACGGTTTCCTTGCCCAGATAGTGATCGATCCGGTAGATCTGCTTTTCCGTCATCACTTTGAGCAAGCACGCGTTCAAGGCTTCGGCGGTATACAGATCCGAGCCGAAAGGCTTTTCGATCACCACCCTTCTGAACGCTTCAGGGGCTTCTTGCAACAATCCGGCAGCCCCGAGACGTCGCACCACTTCACTGAAAAAGCGCGGAGCGGTGGCCAGGTAGAAAACGGCGTTGCCGGTGCCGCTGGCGTCGATTTTCGCCGCCAGCGCGTCATAAGTGCGCTCATCCAGGAAATCGCCCTGGACGTAGCTGATGTGTTTGGCCAATTTGGCCCACAACGCCGGATCAAGGGCGTGATCGCCCTTGCCGACCTTGGCTGCCACTTCCGCCCGAATGAAATCTTCGAGTTTTTTGGCAAAGGCTTCGTCACTGATGGCGTTGTGATCAACGCCGACGATCCGCAGTCCATTCCCCAGCAAACCATCGCGACTCAGGTTGTACAGCGCCGGCATCAGCAGGCGCTTGACCAGATCACCATGGGCACCGAACAAAAACAGCGTGGTGGGCGGTGCGGGTTCTGCCTTGGATTTCCTGCGGATCACGTGGGTCATTTTTTCGCAGTCTCCACATGGCCGCCGAAGCCGAAGCGCTGGGCCGAGAGAATCTTGTCGCCAAAGTTGCCTTGCCCGCGCGAACGGTAGCGAGAGAACAGCGAGTTCGACAGCACCGGTACCGGCACCGCTTGTTCCATGGCGGCTTCGATGGTCCAGCGCCCTTCACCGCTGTCCGCCACTTCACCCGAGTAGCCGTCGAGTTTCGGATCGGACGCCAGCGCATCGGCGGTCAGGTCAAGCAGCCAGGACGAGACCACGCTGCCACGACGCCAGACTTCGGCGATGTCGGCCACGTTCAGGTCGAAACGCTGATCTTCCGGCAGGTTGGTGCTGGCTTTGGTCTTGAGGATGTCGAAGCCTTCGGCGAAGGCCTGCATCATTCCGTATTCGATGCCGTTATGGATCATCTTGACGAAGTGGCCGGCGCCGGCGGGGCCTGCGTGGATGTAACCGCGCTCGGCGCGATCGTCATCGGACTTGCGATCCTTGGTGCGCGGAATGTCGCCCATACCCGGGGCCAGGGACTCGAACAACGGGTCAAGACGCTTAACCGTCTCGGCATCGCCGCCGATCATCATGCAGTAGCCACGTTCCAGGCCCCAGACGCCGCCGGAGGTGCCGACGTCGATGTAATGCAGACCTTTTTCCGACAGGGTTTTGGCCCGACGGATATCGTCCTTATAGAAGGTGTTGCCGCCATCGATGATGGTATCGCCCGCTTCAAGCAAGGTGCTCAGGGTGTCAATGGTGTCTTCGGTCGGTGCGCCGGCGGGCAGCATGACCCACACCGCGCGCGGCTTGGCCAGGCCAGCGACCAGGGCTGGCAAGTCGGCGACGCCGGTGGCGCCCTCTTCGGCCAGGGTATCGACAAAAGCGGTATTGCGGTCGTAAACAACGGTGGTGTGCCCGTTGAGCATCAGGCGCCGCGCAATATTACCGCCCATGCGGCCCAGTCCAATAATCCCGAGTTGCATGTACTGATGCTCCCTACTACAAATAAAGTGTGTCTAAGGTTATAGCCCAACGCGACTAGTGAAGGTTAGTCCAGAGCGGTGGGATGAAGTTTCTGGGCATTGTGCCCGATCCAGACTGATAACGTCGGGAATCGTGCCGAAGACACAACGACCATGAAAAATAAAAAAGTTCCCTTCAGGGGCAAAAGAAATCAAAATTGGCGCCGATAGTAAGTGAGCACCCGATTTCGGGAGTCGACTTACAGTTGATACCGCCATTTGCGAGGTGAGCAATGGGCACCGTACACACAGCACTGCCAGCACAAACCCTTTACGTCACGATCCGTCGCGATGAACTGCGCCAGTTGAAAGAGGAGCGCGATCAGTTGAAGCGGGAAGTTGCGCAATTGCGCCTGCTGACCCAAGGCAATCAGGCTCAGCCCTTGCCCGTCACCGTGCTCCTCACGCCTGATCTCCTCGCTTGAGTCGGAAGCGGCCCAGCGCTGTTTCTGACTCGCTGCAATCCTGTCCGCTGCGACAACTCACAAAGTTTTCACACTTGCTTGGCGATACTCCGGCCCTTTGTGGCTGCTTGCTTTGCGAGCGGCATCCGTTCGTCTGCGACAAGGAGAGTGCCGACGGCCGATCATCAGGCTGGAGTGTTGAATGGCTTTGCTTAAACGCAGAAAAACGTCTGCGAATGGTTTTGATTGGGCAGGATTACTCTGGTTATTTCTGTTCTTCTGGTATTTCTCCGGTATCACCCAACTACTGATTCAACTGACGGGCACCTCCGGTTTTAGCGGGTTCCGCCAGGCTTTTGTGATGAGCGCCATTTGGCTCGCGCCGATGCTGTTGTTCCCCAAACAAACCCGTGTGATGTCCGCGCTGATCGGTGTGGTGCTGTGGGCCTGTTCGATGGCCAGCCTGGGTTATTTCTTCATCTATCAGCAGGAATTTTCCCAGAGCGTCATCTTCATCATGTTCGAATCGAACGTGTCTGAAGCCGGCGAATACCTGACGCAGTATTTTGCCTGGTGGATGGTGCTGGCGTTCCTCGCCCACACTGCATTCGCGTACTTCCTTTGGACCCGCGTGCGTCCGGTGTACCTGCCACGCGTCCAGGCGCTGATCGCAGCGACGGCGATTGTGCTGGCCGTGATCGGTTACCCGCTGATCAAGCAGACCGCGCACACCGGCAGCCTGGCGGAAGGCTTCGAGAAATTCGAAACCCGCATCGAGCCCGCGGTGCCATGGCAGATGGCCGTGGCCTATCACCGTTACCTCGGTACCCTGGGCAGCATGCAAGGCATGCTCGACAGCGCCAGCAAGATCCCGCCGCTGAAGAACTTCACCGACTCGATGGCCAATCAGCCGGCGACCCTGGTGCTGGTGATCGGCGAGTCCACCAACCGTCAGCGCATGAGCCTGTACGGCTACCCGCGGGAAACCACCCCGGAACTGGATAAGCTCAAGGACCAACTGGCGGTTTTCAATAACGTCATTACCCCACGCCCCTACACCATCGAAGCGCTGCAGCAGGTGCTGACGTTCGCCGACGAAGAAAACCCGGACCTCTACCTGACGACGCCGTCATTGGTCAGCATGATGAAACAGGCGGGTTACAAAACCTTCTGGATCACCAACCAGCAGACCATGACCAAGCGCAACACCATGCTCACGACCTTCTCTGAACAGGCCGACGAGCAGGCGTACCTGAACAACAACCGCAACCAGAACGCCGCCCAGTACGATGGCGATGTGATCGAGCCGTTCAACAAGGCGCTGGCCGATGCGGCGCCACGCAAGCTGATCGTCGTGCATTTGCTCGGCACGCACATGAGCTACCAGTACCGTTACCCGCCGACGTTCAACAAGTTCACCGACCGCAAAGGCGTGCCGGACGGCGTGCGTGACGATCAGGTGCCGACGTACAACAGCTATGACAACGCGGTGCTGTACAACGACTTCGTGGTCTCGAGCCTGATCAAGGACTACGCCAAGACTGATCCGAACGGCTTCCTGCTGTACCTCTCCGACCACGGCGAAGACGTGTTCGACTCCGCTGGCCACAACACCCTGGGCCGCAACGAGAACAAGCCGACCGCGCCGATGTACACCATTCCATTCGTGGCCTGGGCCTCGCCGAAATGGCGCGAAACCCATGACTGGAGTTTTGCCGCTGATCTGGGTCGACCGTACAGCAGCTCCCAGCTGATTCACACCTGGGCGGATCTGGCCGGCCTGAGTTTCGATGAACTGGACCGCAGCAAAAGCCTGGTCAGCGACAGCTTCAAGCCTCGGCCATTGATGATCGGCAACCCTTACGAGCGTGAGCAGCGGCCGTTGATCGACTTCAGCCTGATAAAACCCAAGGTCGCGCCTGTCGCCCCGGCGGTCGTTCAGCAGTAGTTTTGAGGGGCCGACAAATGACTTAAGGGCGTCCTGATCGACGCCCTTTTTTATGGCTCGGAGGACTAAAGCGCTTTGGTCCAGAACAGCATCCGGCCGTGCGCCGGGTCGAACATGCCGGGTGAAAAACCGAATTTGCCATAAGACGCCTGGGCCACTGGATTGCCCTCCAGCACTTCCAGGGTGATTTTGCAGCAGCCGCGCTGACGTGCGATGTCCTCGACTTTGTGCAGCATTTTCTGGCTCAGTCCCAACCCGCGAAACTTCGACACCACGACCACATCGTGCACGTTGACCAATGGCCGGCAGGCAAAGGTCGAAAAGCCTTCGAAGCAATTGACCAGCCCTGCCGGCTCGCCACCGACAAACGCCAATACACTGAAGGCATGGGGCCGCTTGGCCAGCTCCCCCGGCAGTTGTTGCAACACATGGGTGGGCAACGACTTACCGCCACCCATCGGGTCTTCGGCGTAATGGTTCAATACAAGACAAATCGCCTCGGCATGTGTCGGGTTGCTGTAACTGGCCTGAAGCACAAGAATTTCTGCGGATTCCATTTCCACCCTCGATCACACATGAAGTTGCCCCAGTTCGCTTCTTGCGCACTGAAAGGTCCTGCGACCTTATCGCGAGCGCCGGGGTGCCGACAACCGGATCCTCTCGCCCCGTTGCACCTTCTCCCGGACATCAAGCCTCGGCAAAACGTTTTAGCTGCATCTCCTGCAAACGGCTGAGGGTGCGGCGAAACGGGAATTCCAGATAACCCTCGGTGTACAACGCCTCCATCGGTACCTGCGCTTCGAGGTACAGCGGCACCTTGCGGTCGTAGCACTCGTCCACCAGGGCAATGAACCGCCGCACACCGTCGTCATGCACCGACAATTGCGGCAACTCGCGATCCCCCGCCGCCACCCGCTCGACACCGTCTTCAGTGCCGCGAGCGATGCGCCCTTCGCGTTTTTGCGCGCTGAGATTGGGCACGTCACTCAACAGAATAGCGCTGAAGGTGTCGCACAGGGCCATGAAGTCCATGGCGGCAAAAGGCTGCTCGCAAACCTCGGCGTAACGGCACCAGAGCACGGTTCGACTGGCCTGCATGACATTGACCGAACGGTAGCCGATCTGCACCGGATCGCTGGACAGCGTCTGGCCGATGGTCAGGGCCTTGAACACGTCGCCAAGGGCACCGGGCTGACCCGGAACGTTCACCCAGTAACGCTGCAGGCCGGCGCCGGGGTGCAGACGATGATCTTCTCCACCGTCCACCGCAATCACCTGCATGTGTTGCTTGATCGCGCTAATCGCCGGCACAAAGCGGTCGCGGTTGAAGCCATCGGCGTACAGCTGATCCGGCGGTTGGTTGGAGGTGCAGACCACCACCACGCCCTGCTCGAACATCACTTGGAACAAGCGCCCGAGAATGATCGCGTCACCGATGTCGTTGACGAACAGTTCATCGAAACACAGCACCCGCACTTCCTGGCTCAGCTCGCGGGCCAGGGCCTTCAGCGGGTCGGCGGTACCGGTCAACTGGAAGGAGCGCTGATGCACCCAACCCATAAAGTGGTGAAAGTGCTGCCGCCGGGCCGGGACGCGCAGGTTTTGATAGAACTGATCCATCAACCAGGTCTTGCCCCGCCCGACAGGGCCCCAGAGGTACACGCCGGTGATGGGCGCGCGGCCTTCCTGCAAGGCTTCGTGGCATTTTTGCAGCGCCCACACGGCATGTTCCTGGGCTTCGTCCTGGACGAAGCCCTTCTGTTCGATGGCGTGTTGCCAGGCGGTTAAGGGAGAGTCGACATTCATGCGCGGCAGTATACGTCTCTATAGCGGCTCGCCAAGCCCGGGCCGTAGCAGCTGCGTCGCGGTGCTCGACAGCTGCTACATAGGCCGGTGGTTACAGCGAGATGTCCAGCCGGGCGATCTTGCCCTGTTCATTGAGGCGGAACATATAGCGCAGTTCCAGCGGGCTGCCGGGAAAAGTGCCGGAGATCAGGTTGTGCACCAGCACTTTGCCAGTGCGCTGTTGAACGTCAAGCACCTCGACCCGCGGCTGATAACGTTGCGCAGTGTCTTGCATCCATTGGGCGATGGCTTGCGTGCCGACCTGATGCTGCCCCTCATCGAACACGTTGGCATCCTCAGCGAAAAAACTGGCGACCCTCGAGGTGTCGCGAGCATTGGCGGCAGCAATGTAGGCGGCAATGGCGGGGGCCAGTGAAGAGGCTGGATTGGACATGTTTACGGCTCCTTGTGAGTTGTTTCTGGAGCCATGCTAAAACAAGCCGGTGTCAGTTCTTGTCAGGAGTGAAACGCCCTGCTTCGTCCAGTTGCATCTGCTTGCGCCAGGTGCGCAACAGGTCGCTGCGCCGCCCCGGATAGCGCTCACCCTGTTCACTGGCGGCCGAGATCCGGTCGGTGCGGAACGTGCGATAGGCACTGCGCAACTCACACCAAGCGACGATGATCCGCACCTCATTGAGAAACCCCAGGGCCAGTGGCCAGATCAAACGTTGGCTGGGCACCTGGTTGGCGTCTGCGTAATCGATATGCAACTTGGCTTGATCGCGGATGGCTTGGCGAAACACATTCAACGGCACGGCGTTTTGCGGATAGCCACAACCCGGCGGCCCCGGCAACACCGTCGGGTTGCGCAAGGCGTCCTGGGCCGTCGGGTCGAGCACCGCGGCGATTTTTGCCAGGGCATCGGCCGCCGCTTTGCTCAACACCTCATCACCCCGCTGATCCACGTAGCGCAAACCGAGCACGATGGCTTCGGTCTCATCGGCATTGAGCATCAAGGGCGGCAGAAACAGACCGCTGCGCAACACATAGCCGATCCCCGCCTCGCCAAAAATCGGCGCGCCGAGTGCGGTGAGTTCAGCGATATCGCGGTACAGCGTGCGTTCGGAAATCTCCAGCTCGCTGGCCAATGTCGCGGCAGTCACCGGACGACTTTTGCCGCGTAGCACTTGTAACAAGGTCAGTAAACGAGTGGTTCGCGACACGGTCGGCAGGCTCCTTTCTGGAAGTCGCCGGAGCTTAGCAGAGGCTGCTGTCAGAAAGTGGCAGTAGCGAAACGCCAGACACAAGCCCGCTCCCACATTTTGGCTTGTTACCGATCGACCTTATGCCTGGCCGCATACAAACACAGCATTTCCATGGCCAGGGTCGCCGCAGCCAGTGAGGTAATGTCGGCGTGGTCGTAGGCCGGCGCCACTTCCACCACGTCCATCCCCACCAGGTTGATCCCGCGCAAGCCGCCGAGAATCTCCAGCGCCTGCACCGTGCTCAAGCCGCCGCACACCGGCGTCCCGGTACCGGGCGCGAAGGCTGGGTCGAGGCAGTCGATGTCGAAGGTCAAATACACCGGGTGATCACCGACCCGCGCACGAATCGCCTCGACAATCGCCTCGCACCCTTGCCGATGAACCTGCCGCGCATCCAGCACCTGAAAGCCCTGATGATCGTCATTGGTGGTGCGCAAACCGATTTGCACTGAGCGCGACGGATCCACCAGCCCTTCCCTGGCCGCATGCCAGAACATCGTGCCGTGATCGACGCGCTTGCCCTCTTCATCCGGCCAGGTGTCGCTATGGGCATCGAAGTGAATCAATGACAACGGGCCGTGCTGGCGGGCATGGGCCTTGAGCAGCGGATAACTGATGAAGTGATCGCCGCCGAAGGTCAGCATCGCGCAACCGTTATCCAGGATGTGCCCGGCGTGGGCTTCAATGCTTTCCGGCACCGAATGCGGCGCGCCGTAATCGAAGGCGCAATCGCCGTAGTCGATCACCGCCAAGTGATCGAACGGGTCGAACGTCCACGGCCAATGGCGTTCCCAGGCGATCCCGGTGGACGCCGCCCGAATGCCGCGTGGTCCGAAACGCGCCCCGGAACGGTTGCTGGTGGCGGTGTCGAACGGCACGCCGCTGACCACCACGTCGACGCCACGCAAGTCGCGGCTGTAGCGCCGGCGCATGAAACTGGTGATACCGGCGTAGGTGCTTTCGGCGGCAGTCCCATAAAGACTGTCGCGGGTCATGGCCTGATCGTTCTGTGCAGGGACGTCCATGGGTGTGTTCCTTATTGTTGGCTTATTGGTGGCTACGGAAAGTGGTCCACAGGCGGGTGCGCTGACGCATGTCCTTGAGGCTCATGCTGCGGTCGGCATACAGCCGCTCACGCACCACGGCCTGCGGGTAGATGTCGGGATTGCTGCGCACCGCCTCATCCACCAGTGGCGTCGCCGCCTCATTGGCCGTGGCGAAGAACAGCGTATTGGTCAGTGCAGCGACGGATTCGGGGCGCAACATGAACTCGACGAAGGCTCGGGCGGCTTCGGGGTGCGGCGCGTCCTTGGGAATTGCCAGGTTGTCCTGCCACACCAGTGTGCCTTCACGTGGAATGCGGTAAGCCACCTCGAACGGTTTATTGGCCTTGCGCGCCTGATCGGCGGCCATGCTCGCGTCGCCGTTGTAGGTCAGTGCCAGGCAAACGCTGCCATTGGCCAGATCGTTGATCTGCCGCCCGGTGGCGACGTAGAGCACCGACGGCTGTAGCTGACGCAACAGGGCGTCGGCGGCTGTCAGATCAGCCTTGTCGGTGCTGTAGGGATCTTTACCCAAATAATGCAGCGCCAGGCCAATCACCTCTTGCGGCGAATCGAGAATCGCGATGCCGCAGTCTTTCAGTTTGCTGGCGTATTCGGGCTTGAACAGCAGGTCCAGGCTGTTGAGCGGTACGTTGGGCAAGCGTTGTTTTACCGCTTCAACATTCATCCCAAGCCCGAGCGTGCCCCAGGTGTAAGGCACGCCATAGCGATTACCGGGATCGACCGCCGCCAGTTTTCCCAGCATGTCCGGGTCGAGGTTGGCGTACCCCTTGAGGCCATCGTGAGGAATTTCCTTCAGCGCTCCCGCCGCCAGGCCGCGCGCCAGGACGCTGGACGACGGCACCACCACGTCGTAACCGCTGCCGCCGGTGAGCAGTTTGGTTTCCAGCACTTCCGGCGTATCGAACGTGTCGTAGCGCACGTGGATGCCGGTTTCCTTTTCGAAGCGCTGCAAGGTCTCGGGCGCCACGTAATCGGCCCAACTGTAGAGATTGAGGACTTTTTCCTCAGCCTGGGCCGGCACGGCCATGGCGAGGAACAGCGCGGGTAAACACAGCTTGAAGAGCGGAGCCATGACGAACACCTGACTGGAGGAAGTGGTTGCAGGATGCGTCGTCGGTTACATTGAAAAAATACCAAGTTAGTTATCCTGACTTTATTGCGGAGTAATGTTTGATGCTCGGCCAACTGCATGATCTGGACCTGCACCTGCTGCGCCTGTTTGTCAGCGTGGTGGAATACGGAGGCTTCAGCGCGGCCCAGGGTGACCTGGGGCTGAGCCAGTCGAGCATCAGCCAGCAGATGGCCAAGCTCGAAACCCGGCTCGGTTATCGCCTGTGCAGTCGCGGCAAGGGCGGGTTCAAGATCACGCCCAAGGGTGAACAGTTGCTCGTTGCCACCCGTGCCTTGTTCCAATCCATTGAAGCGTTCCGCCATCAATCCAACGGTGTGGCCGGACGTTTGATCGGCGAAGTGCGCCTGGGTTTGTCCGAAGCGCTTGATCAGTCCGTGCTGGAACGGGTGGCCGAGGCGATCCGACGCTTTCGCGAACGTGACGAATCGGTGCGCATCGAGTTGATCAGCGCGATGCCCGGCGAAATGGAGCGGTTGTTGCTGCAACAACGGCTGGACCTGGCGATCGGCTATTTCTCACAGGCGCAGCGTGCTTTTGACTACCGTGAACTGTTCACCGAAACCCAGCACCTGTACTGCGCCTCCGGGCATCCGCTGTTTACCGATGACGCACCTGACGATCAAGCGCTCCAGGCCTGCGACCGGGTCGATCACCCCTATCGTTTCCTGCGCAGCGATGAGCCGTTTCAGGGGAAGCTCTGTTCAGCGCGATCCGAGCAGGTCGAAGGCACCCTCGCCTTCATTCTGTCCGGCAAGCACGTGGGGTATTTGCCCGATCACTTCGCCCAAAGCTGGGAAGACAAAGGATTGCTCCGTGCCGTGCGCCAGGGTGATATGAGTTTCGAGGTGGCGTTCCACCTGGCGCGCCATCGCGCACAGGTGCCGGGGGATGCGCAAAAGGCCTTTGAAGAGGATCTGCTTGCGGCGTTTGCTTGAAGCTCTGCCGTTGAATGATCACCCCTGTGGCGAGGGGGCTTGTAGTCTTGCGCGAGCTGCCGAAGGCGCTGCACAACATCTTCGAATCGCCGATCACTGTCGGTGCGTTGTGCGCTATCGTGCTGAATATCTTCCTGCCCGAAGAGTTCATCGAGCTGGAAGAAGACGAGTTCGACCCGGAAGCCTCGGTGCTTCAGGTGATGCATTACCCGGATGTTGCGGCCAAGGGTGAACCCGCGTCACCTGTGGCTGTCGCACAGTTGAACCGTCCGTAATGCTCGAAGGCCGAGCTTTGAGCGGTTCGGCCTTTTTCTTTACGAGAATATGTTCATGCGCAGATTGCTGGCCCTGTCCCTATCCCTTCTATTGCTGTCTCTGAGCGCCTGCGCCCTGTTCCCCAGTCGCGACCCGCTGCACATCAACGTGGTCGGTATCGAGCCGCTGCAAAGCCAGGAGCTGGAAGTGCGCTTCGCGGTAAAACTGCGCGTGCAAAACCCCAATGAAACCGCGATCGCCTATAACGGCGTGGCGCTGGACCTGGAGGTTAATGGCCAGCCACTAGCTTCCGGCGTCAGCGATCAGTCGGGCTCGATCCCGCGGTTCTCCGAAGCAGTGATCGTGGTGCCGGTGAGCGTTTCGGCCTTCTCGATGCTGCGTCAGACCCTCGGGCTGAGTCAGACGCAGACACTGGACAATCTGCCTTACGTACTGCGCGGCAAACTGGCCGGAGGGGCGTTCGGCACCATGCGTTTTGTCGACAGCGGCAAGCTCAGCCTGCCGGGCTCGATCTCTGGCACCTGGTAACGCGCTAGTAACGTAATTCTGTTCACTTACGCCGTAATGCGATCTGTAGCAGCTGTCGAGCCTGCGAGGCTGCGTTCGGCTGCGAAGCAGTCGTGAGTCCGGCTGCCGTGGTGTATCTGATGCACCGCATTGTCTTATTTACCGACTGCTTCGCAGCCGAACGCAGCCTCGCGAGCTCGGCAGCTGCTACAAGGAATGCGTCGCGGCTGAAATCGCTTAAGTGAACCGCAGCACGCTATGTAACGGGGTCGATCACCTGCGTCACACTATGCTTCAGACCTTCTACGTGCCAGTTGGCCCATAGTCGGGTCTTGCCGTTGCCGCCTTCATCCGGCTCGATCGCCAACCAGTTTCGAGCGGCGATCAGGTAACGCCCCCTCGCGCCAACAGGCAACATGGTTCCGGTGATGCCGTAATCGATCTGTTCCTGATTGCCACCGATGGACTCCAGAAAGTGCACCGCCAACACCGGCGGCGCAGGATGCACGACGCCGGTGGAAATCAATTGGTAGATTTTCCCCGCGCCGTCGCAGCCATGCCGGGGCAGCTTCGACTCGATCACGCAGACCCCGGCCACATGAACGTCGCCAGACACCAGCGTGACCTTGCATGATTGGGCTTTGGCGAAATCCAGCAGCCGCATGATCAAGCGCTTGCGTTCACTGCGGTGCGGCAGGCTTCGCCAGTGGTCGCGTAAATCGTCCTCGAGCTCCTGTTGCCCCACCATCACGTCCAGCGCCTTTTCGGCCGCCTGCAAATCAAGGTAGCCCACCGGAATACTCGACATCAGCAACAGGTGCTTGTGCGCCGGGACCTTGTCCAGCCAGGCATAAATCGCATCCCAACTGACCGGGGAAATAACCCGGGTTTGTTGGGCCTGCGGGGTGGTCAAGTCCGGCGCGCGTTCGCTGCGTAGATCGGGAACCAGCAAGGCCAACTCGCCCAGGCCGGTGAACCCCAGGTGAAAGCCATCAGCAGTGCCGGGAATCGCGCAGGGATGGGTATCAGCGGACGGCTTGAGGTGAGGATGCGTCTGGATCAGTTGCTGCTGGAAAATCCTGAAATAGCGTTTGGCTGTGGCAAACAGCCCCTGGAACACCGGGCTTGAATGCAATATCTCATCGTAGGAACCCCAGCCATCGATGATGTCATGGTCATCCCACATCATCACCGTCGGAATGGCGCCGAACACCTTGGCCATCTCGGGCTGTTTCCAGCATTCCAGGTAGAGCCTGGTGAAAAACTTGTCCAGATCGGCTTCGATCACCTTGCTGTAAGCAGCCTTTTGCCGGTCGGCGAAGGGTTTGGCGAACCATGCTTTCATCGACGGCACACTGCTGCGCATGTCGTCGCTGTAAACCTGATCGCCGCCCATCAACAGCAGATGATAGGGCTCGCCCTGGTGAGCACCCCACATGTGCTCCCAACGCTCGTTGTTGCGGTCGACCTTCTCCATCTCCTTGGGGTCGGAGAAACCGTTGCACGACACATACGCAATGCGCGGCGACTGGCCCTTGGCCGGAACGACGAAGTTGGCCTGCGCACCGTCTATGGAAACCGTGTAACTGGTGGCAACGGCCTGATCCTGCGCCGCCTTGAAATCGATGCGCCAGACGCGGGAATTAGGGTTGAGCAGCGGGATATCGGCGATGGCCAAGGGTGTGTCGGCAGTCACATCCTTGGGCACTTTTACCGTGGGAGGTGGCTCGCCCAAGGGTGAAACCACCACGGCAGACACGTTGTAGACATTATTATTGATGCCACGAAACTGCAGAATCGGGCCTAGTAACAAACTCATGGCGAGTCCATCCGTTGACGGGGGTGTGAACGCCTGGAGACTAGACGACAATCACACCCCCCGACGGATTATGTGTTGAACCGCACGCCCGGTTTGGCTCGCTCATCCACCGTCAACTCAAACACGTCCGGGCGCGCATAATGCCCGACCACGTCGTAGTCGTACCGGGCGCGGATCAGGTCATCGGTGTCGATTTCGGCGGTCAGCAATCCCGCCTCGCCACGCAGCGGCCCGGCGAGAATATCGCCCATCGGCCCGACAATCACGCTGCCGCCGGCAATCAACGGGCGCTCCGCCGGCCAGTTGGCGATGTCCACGCCCAAGGCTTGTGGCGAGTCCTGAACCTGACAGGCACTGACCACAAAGCAGCGTCCTTCATGGGCGATGTGACGCATGCTGACCTGCCACATCTCGCGCTCGTCCACAGTCGGCGCGCACCAGACCTCCACGCCCTTGGCGTACATCGCGGTGCGCAGCAACGGCATCATGTTTTCCCAGCACACCACCGCGCCGATCCGCCCGACCTGGCTGTCGATCACCGGCAAGGTCGAGCCATCGCCCTTGCCCCAGATCAGTCGCTCGGTGCCGGTGGGCATCAATTTGCGGTGCTTGGCAACCAGCCCTGCCTGCGGGTCGAAATACAGCGCGGTGCAGTACAAGGTGCTGCCGGCGCGCTCGATCACGCCGATCACCAGGTTGGCCCCGGTGCGGGCCGACAACCCGGCCAAGGCGTCGGTCTCGGTACCGGGCACGTCGATGGCGTTGGCGAAATACCGGGCAAAGGCTTCTCGACCTTCCGGCAGCCGGTAACCGAGTTGCGTGCCGAAGCTCTCGCCTTTGGGGTAACCACCGAGCAACGCCTCGGGCATGACCACCAACGCCGCGCCGGATTCGATAATAGCGGTTTCCCAAGAGAGGATTTGATCGAGGGTGTCGGCCTTGCCGCCGGGCAAGGCGCCGATTTGCAGGGCAGCAACGATTGACTTGGGCATTACGGTGGCTCCGTCAGGAATGAGGTGTTGCTCATTCTCCGGCGCCACAGGATCATGAATAAAGTCCGACTCACTGCTGAATGATATGAACCAAATGAATATCGCCACCGTCGATCTCAACTTGCTCAAAGTCTTCGAAGCGCTACATGAGGAGTCCAGTGCCAGCCGCGCCGCGCTGCGTCTTGGCGTGACGCAATCGGCGGTCAGCGCGGCGTTGCGCCGGTTGCGCGAGGTGTATGGTGATCAGTTGTTCGTGCGCACTGGCCGAGGCCTTGCGCCGACGCTCAAGGCCAACCAGCTCAAACCGGTAATCAGCGATGCGCTGAACAAATGCCGCCAGAGCCTGGCGATGGTTGACCCGGCGGCCCATCAATACGACGGACGCTCGGTAACCGTGGGTTTGTCGGATGATTTCGAAATCGCCTACGGGCGACGATTGATCGAGGAAATCGCTCACCGAGCGCCGAAACTGCGGCTGATCTTTCGCCAGACCCATAGCCAGATCGTCGCCCGGGCCTTGATGGAACGCAGCATCGATCTGGCGATCACCGCAGGCGGGTTTGCCGAGCGACTGCTGAGCCGCCAAGTGCTGGGTGAAGGGGGTTATCTTTGCCTGGTGGATCCCCTCAACCTGGCCGAAGGACAACAGAGTCTCAGCCTTGATGAGTTCGTCGCCCGCGAGCACATTCTGGTGTCCTCGGGCGGTTTTATCGGGATTACCGATGAAGGTCTGGCGGCGCTGGGATTGAGTCGGCGGGTATGCGCGTCGACCACTCACTTTGCCGCGTTGCCGTATCTGCTCAAGGGCAGTCAGGCGGTGGCGACCATTCCGGCCCATGCGGCGCAAAGTATCGCCGCCCTCAGTGGACTGGCGTTGCTGCCCTGCCCTCTGGCGCTGCCGCGTTACCCGATCGAACTGGGCTGGCGCACCAGCACACAGCTCGATCCGGTGGTGTTGAAAGTGCGTGAAGCGATTGCCGCGATTTTTTCCGGGGCGTTTATTTAGCGGCCATCAAGCGATTGACTTCACTGCGCACCATGTTCGCGAATTCCGGCGGCGACATGCCGTCGAGTTCGGCGCGTACCCATTCCGCCCATTTGCCTTTGCGCTTGGCGCGCTCACCGAACAACCGCGCGGCTTCGCCCTTGGCTTTGCCCAGGTTGTTTTGCCAGAGTTCGAACAGACGGGATTTTTCATCTTCAAGCGCCGCGCGCTCGGCGAGGGGTTTGTCGGCCAGATTGAAGCTCATGGGGAATTACCTGCTGCGTAAAATAGGCGACATCTTACACTGTAGGAAGAAATGTCCTGCGCTGGATTTTTCGTCAGGGGTGAGTCACCGCGCAAAATGGCTGCAACTTTTGCCACGGCGGCAGACTCCATTGCTCACTGTCCATTCACTGTAAGGAGTACACCAAATGGCTCGCAAAACCGTCGATCAAGTCGCCGATGATCAAATCAAGGATCAGGTCTTCAGCGAACTTCAGGCCCTGATCGAAGAGTCGGAAAAACTGCTGAAAAGCAGTGCCTCACTGGTCGGAGAAGAAGCAGACACCCTTCGCGGGCAAATCGCCCAGAAACTCCAGCAGGCCCGAAGCTCGTTATCCAGTGTTCGTGACCGGACCCAACCCGCGGTCGACGCCACCGAAACCTACATTGGCGGCCATCCATGGCAAACCGTGGCCATCTCTGCGGGTTTCGGCCTGGTGGTTGGTCTGTTGTTGGGTCGGCGTTGAACCATTGACCTGTGGGAACGGGCTCAAGACCCGGCCAGTTCCCGCAGATTCGCCAGCGTTTGTGGATCGAGCGCAATGCCTTCAACATTGGCTTTGGCGCGTTGCAGGTGACGCCGATCCCCCGGTAAACGCTTGAGCCCCACACCATGCATCTGCCGGACCAGTTCCTGGCTTCGTTCGGCAAAATTCTGCCCCGCCGATTTGCTCGGATCGATCACGATCAGCAGTTGCCCGGTCCAGGGGGTTTTGGCCCCCGGATGGTTCGACCAGTCGAACTCGAAAGAAAAGTTGCCACCGGTCAACGCCGCCGCCAACAACTCCACCATCATCGACAGCGCCGAGCCCTTGTGCCCGCCAAACGGCAGCAACGCGCCACCTTCGAGAATGGCTTTCGGGTCCTGAGTCGGCTGGCCGAGGCTGTCCACCCCCATGCCCGCTGGCAAACGTTCGCCTTTGCGCGCGGCGATCTGCACGTCGCCATGGGCGATGGCGCTGGTCGCCAAGTCGAAGACTATCGGCGCACCGCCGGCCCTGGGCGCGGCGAAGGCAATCGGGTTGGTGCCGAACAACGGACGATCGGCACCGTGCGGCACCACGCAGGTCATGCTGTTGACCACGCTCAGCGCTACCAATCCTTCATCGGCAAACGGCTCGACGTCCGGCCACAAGGCGGCGAAGTGATGGGAATTGCGGATCGCCAACACCGCAATGCCGGCGCTGCGGGCTTTTTCCACCAGCAAGGGCCGCGCCGCCGCGAGGGCCGGTTGGGCAAATCCATTGCCGGCGTCAACCCGGACAAAACCCGAGGCCACGTCCTCGACCACCGGCACGGCCTGGCCATTGACCCAGCCACTCTGCAACGTCGACACATAACCGGGAATACGGAAAACGCCGTGACTGTGAGCTCCGTCACGTTCGGCGCTGGCGCAGTTGAGGGCCAGGGTTCTGGCGACATCGGCCGAGGTGCCATGGCGCAGGAAAATCTGTTCGAGCAATTGAACGAGCGCGTCGAAGTCGAGGTTCTGTGTGTTCGAGTTGACGGCCATTTCAGGCGATGCGGTCATCTGAAGCTCCGGTTTTATTATTGGGTATGGGCAACAGGTCAAGCGAGGTTGCAGGGCAACCGAAAAAAGTCGTCGATTAAGCGCTGTTTTACCGGCGTCCTGTCAAGCCTGCGACAAAGGATAAGCTCAAGCAATATGTACCGCACCCGGGCTTTTCATTGGCCCTACTGTTTTCCCTCGAGCCAACGACCTGCGATCGCCATCGATCGCAGCCCATCGAGGAAAAATCATGACTGCTCCAGCACTGCCGTATTTTTTCGACGAGGCAGAACGTGCATCCAATGCCAAACACCCCGGTGATCGCGAGAAAGCGCTGCATCTCACTCTTGACGATTTGAAATGGTTGAGGGGTGGTGTCTATCTCGCCACCCACGAGGTTCGCGCAGCCCAAAAGACTCCGATGCAGATAGATCGGCTGATGTTGAAGATGCCCGATGGGCCTGATATTCCATTGGCCGGTGCGTTTTGCATGAGTCACCCCAAAGTCGAGGACGATGTCAAAAACGAACCCAAGGCCAACGGCGAAGTCATCCTCTACACACCGTGGAAAGGTCTCGTCAAATACGCGGACATGACCGACCTCACCAAGAAACTCGAGGAACTGCTGAGCCAGGACGACGGCAAGCAGGCGCTGTTGCGCTATCTCTCCATCGAACAGCGGGCGACTGCATTGGCTGCCACGGGTTTGACAGTGACGCTGCAAAAAATCGAGGGGGCGGGGTTTCAGGACCAGGAGCAGATCCTCGACCGCAACCAGACGCAGAACATCCAGACGATGCTGGCAGAACTGGTGAAAATTCCGTCGCTGCAATCGATGTTGGACGAGCTGCTCAACATCGCCTTGGCCAAGCGTTTTCCCAAACTGGACCAGCGCCAAACGCAACTGGATAGTTTTATCGACAGCGCGTCTCCCTCCTCCAATACCGACAACCCGGAAAGCCGGCGCAAGCTTTCTTCGCTATCTCTGAGCGATGCCCTGCTGCACTTCTACCTGACCAATCAATGGCCGGATGGCGACATCAGGACCTTCTCCAACCCCGGCCACGGTGTGAGCAGCGACGCTGATAACCAGGCCTGGGAACTCGAGGTAAAAGAGATCGCGCAAAGCTTCACGCCCCATCTGCAGAGTCTGCTCGAAACCTTCTGGAATTCTCCCATGAGCAGCGGGCAGTCCCGTTCCGACTTTTTCGCCGAGGGTATGCGGGATGCCTACCATGTGGATCTTCTGCGAAAACGTCAGCAAGGTATTTTGAACACCACTGAATATCTGGAGTTGATGAGCGTCAGCGGCGCCGCGCCTGCGCCAGCCCTGCCGTTACGGGTCGAGACCGTACGTGTCAGCGCCCTCTACAAACATTACGTAGAGCTCGCATCCACCTTTATGTGCGGTAACTCAGACACCTTGGGCTACCTGTACACCCACTCCTCAGGCATCCAGGCCAGTACCGATCTTGCAGCGATAAAAGACACGATACTGACCATGCTCAAAAGTGAAGGTCACGAGGACAATCTGCTTAATTTCATGTCCCTCGAGGAACGCGGCACCTTCCTGTCGCTTGAGCCACAGGAGCGCTTGATCATTGCTGAACCGATTAGTGGCCAGGTGTTTGAGCGACTCATGGAAGATGTCCAGGCCAAGCAATGGCAGAACCTGACCTACGCCCTGAGCCGGTACCGGGAAAGCGAGGGCACGCTCAATGTGCATGCGTTGCTCGACAATGCGCTGGATGTACGGGGCCTGATCGACAATCGCCTGTTGACCGGCGATGCAAACGGCCGCTGGAGCACCCGGGCCGATCAGCGATGGAGTGCCCGACCGGCCACCGTGCGTGCAGAGTCGGCAAAAGAACAATTGGAAAGTCTCTCCACCGTCAAGCAGGCACTCGAGCAACAGCTGGATAAACACCCGTCCATTTCGGTTAAAACGTTAGCGGCGGCACAAACCCTCACCCGTTCGTCCCTTGAGCAACTGCAACCCAAGTTTGTGCATACCCTGACCACCGCATTGCGTAGCGAACACAAGCTGCTGGGTGTCATCCGCGCGCTTGGGACGACGGAACTGGCGATGATCAAGACGGTGCTTGAGACGCCGGTCCGGCTGCAACGCGCAGCGCTGAACGGTTTTCTGCCGGACGTCTTTTCCCTTGCGCTGAAGGCCGGCGACTCCAGTGACTTGCTCGATCTCGCCAGTTGTTTTGTACTCACCGAACGCGGCGGCCTGGACCCGACCCACTCCGGCAAGGCGATTTTATGGACCCCCGCCTCGGGATTCGAAGCCTTTTCCGCCCTCACACCGCTGCTGACAGCGTTCAATAAACGTTTGCAGAGCGAGGACGATCGCCCAGCGATTCTGGAGAATATCGAAAGAAGCCAGCGAACATCAGGGCGCACCTTTACCCTCGCGCCATTACAGCTGATTCATGAGAATTTTCTGGATCACGTACAAAAACCATTTGTTCGGCTGGATCAACTGTCCGTCGAACGCGCATTGGCCTCCCCCCTGACCGAACCGGTCCTGAAGAATCTACTGAGCCTGGTGGCATTGCATAAACCGATGACGGGGCTGCGTCGGGCAACAGACCTCGCGCGCTCTCTGACGACACAACAAAAGCTTCCGGCATGGTTGGCCAAAGCGTCCATACAGGATCAGAGACTGCATGCAGAACTGCTTCAGCAATACCTGAACAATGCCCAGGACGATAAGGATTACCTGAGCGGCGTGCGCTCTCTTGAACGCACGGCACAGTTCGAGTTGAAAGAGTTACTCAAGGCCGATGAATTGACCATTGATCCGGACAACGTCCAGGTGCAGGTTGCCTCGCGCCTGATGTCCACGGCAAAGACGTTAACGCTGTCGGCTTTTGCATTGACTCACTTTGATGAACTGGACAGTGCCGACTTCAAGTTGAAGTCACTCACCTCAGCCGCCATCCCTGCCAAAATGGACAAGCCTTACATCAAGAGCCTGATACGAAAGCTGAATGTCGGTCAGTTCCACAAAAAATTTGTGGAGGCGGCGCTTGCCGAAACCAGCACCACTGCGAAATCCTGCAGGCAGCTGTTCGCCGCACAATTGCCCTGGCAACTGCTGCACTACGCGCATTCGCTAAAACTGCAGGAACGCCTGAGCGAAACCGGGTTCGACCTCGTTCGGCAGGTCATGGACATGCCCGATGCAATCGCCCGCGAGGCCGTCAGCGGTACGAATGCGATAATCCGTCCACTTGAGCTTCTCTTCGGTAAAGACCAGTCGATCAAAGTCCCGGGAATGTATTTGATCGGCCCCAAACAGAACACCCCTGGACCCGAGGTGCTTATCGCGCCCTATAGCCCTGAGCATGGCGTGAAGGAATATGAAAACGAAAAGCTGTTGCTGACCGAGCTCAAGTCACAAGGTCCATTACAAAGTTGGGTGCGTAACAGTCTGTCGGACACTGGCCGCACACATTACGACACCCATGTGAGGGGTACGAAAGCGTCCGGCAAGATCAGTCTGGCCTCCAACCCCATCAAGGGCCATCTGTTCAGGCACCTGTTCAACGAAAATATCAAACTCCTCGCACGGCTGTTGGGCACCCAGTCCAACAAAGACGCTCAGGGCGAGTGGGAAACCGTAAAACGTGTATTGGGCGACGATCTGGAACAGGCCTATACGTTCCTGATGGGCAAACTGGCCTACCCGATTGTCGTGTGGCGCAGTTATCGTGAGGTCAAGCAGTCTGCGGAGGAGCTTCAACAACACAAATGGGGCCCGGCGATAACATCCTTTATCAGCGGCATCACGCAACTGGCGATGTTGCGCCAGTCGATGGAAGGCCAGGCAGAGCCCTCTGCAGCGGCCAGCGAGTCTTCCCCCTCCCCAGCCAGTGCCAGCCTTAAATGGCAGGACATCGCCACTACCGATCCCGCACGCACCGGTTTGCAGAGCCACGAGCACGTTGATGTCAACCTTGGCTCAATGACCCGGGACACCGCCCTTGGGCTCTACACGCACCCGACCACACAGAAAAAATACGGAGCGGTTGAAGGAAAGGTCTATCAACTCGAAAAACGTGGCCTGCGCTGGCGCATCAGCGGTCCGGACGGAAGCGGCCCCCATGTTGCTCGAAACGCTTCAAAGCAGTGGGTGCGGGAACCGGATGAGCTGGTTCGTCAGTACAGCCTGATCAAGAGGTTGAAAACGTGGAACGCTGTCCGTGGCGGGATGAACGTCGAAGCCAACGGAATGGCTCAAATACGCCGGCTCTTCCCTGTGCGGGCGCGGCTGATCGACGAAGGCCTTGACTTCGCAACCACCTATGCGTGGAACGGTTTTCGTAACTTGCAACTGTTGAAAAATTCAGGCGACACAGAGACACCGGTTCATCAGCTCGTCAGGAGGTTTCTTGATGTGTCGGAGATATCGCCCGAGCATGTGACGATGATCCATAAGGTCGTAGAGGACATCCTCGGTGCCTTGTTGGATCCGACCCTCAGGAACGAGCAGTCGGAACGCTTCGTCACCGGGAGAGCTCATCCCGGTGACCGGGACCATATGTTTGCCTTCACGATCCCCACCGATCAACAGAAAAAAATCTACCTGGCAGAGAAGTATTTTATGCCTTACATGGATCACTACCGTAATTACATGACCGATGCCGCGTTCCCGATCCGTGCCCACGCCCGCGCAACGACGTTGATCCACGAGCTGTCGCATGTGATTTGTGACACGGAGGATATTGCTTATATGGATGCAAGCAGACCGTTTGTCGACCTGATTGATACCACTACGCCCCGTGGCAACCATTTGAGCAAGGCGCTGACACAGCTTCAGAAGGAAGCACTTTCAATCCATACCCCCTTATCCGAACTGTTCGCCGTTTTGAATGACGATACAAATGTATGGGAAGATTTTGGTCAAACCTTCTACGAGGAAACCAACCGTACACGTGAGCGGATTTTGAGTTTGACCGGAAAAAAAAACCTGGCAGAAGCACGCACGCATTTCAAAAAGGATGCTACGACAAGACTGGCTGTCCAGCTGGCCAATGCTGACTCTGTCGCTTGGCTTATCTCTCATTTGGGACGTCAACTTCACGTCGACACCCCCTGAAACGCGGTCACCAGGCACTGGCGCAATGTCAGTGCCCTGAAAATAACTTCGACTTTGATGGGGAAATGCCATGACGATTGTTCTCGCAGGCTTCCCCTCAAGGTTAGAATGCAGGAAATCAGGATGAGTCAATGACCGACCACTCTCTCTCGCAAGCCCAATACGACGCCATCACCGATGCCGCTGCGCACTGGTGCATGCGTCTGCACGCCAGCGACTGCACGGCAGAGGAACGCCTGGCGTTCGAGCAATGGCGTGATGCCCATCCGCTGCACGCCTTCGAGTACGAAGCCATGCTGGAGATCTGGGATGTTGCGGGGGATTTGCCTCGTCCTGAATCCGTCACACCGGCTGTTCGGCTCAAACCGACAACGCCCTGGCGCACCTTCGGCATCGCCGCTACCGTCTGCGCCCTGGCGCTGCCGCTGGCGGCGTATACCGGATGGAACCTGGGGTGGCTGCCCAATGCCTACCAGCATTTCGAGGCGACCGATAATGTTCGTCAGGTCACGCTGGGTGACGGCAGCCAGGTGGAGCTGAACCTGGGCAGTGAACTGACGTTCAGCAATTACAAGGATCAACGTCGGGTCACGCTGAAAAAAGGCGAGGCCTTCTTCAGCGTCAGCCACGACCTGCAGCACCCGTTCATTGTCAGGGCGGGCGACGGCAGGATTCGCGTCACCGGCACCCAATTCAATGTCTGGATGTATGAAGACCAGGTACGCGTGAACCTGATCGAGGGTTCCGTGCTGGTGACCAGCAACGATGCCCTGCCCGGCGACGGTCTACGCCTGGAACCTGCGATGCAGGCACGTTACAGGCACGGCGACTTCACGCCACAAATCAGCCAGACCTATGCCAACGACCAGTCGCTGGCCTGGCGCAGCGGCAAACTGGTGCTTGATAATCTGGCGCTGACCGATGCCCTGCCCTTGATCAATCGTTATCTGAACAAACCGGTGATGCTCGCGGACCACAGCGCTGGTTCGATTCGCCTCGGCGGTATCTACAACATCAAAGAGCTCAATAACCTGGTGGCTTCGCTGCCCAAGGTGCTGCCGGTCTACCTGACCCGCAACCAGGACGGCAATCCGGTCCTCAACTCAATGCCTCAACAAGCCCCAAAAAGCTGAAGGCCGCGACCCTTGCGGGGTACGGCCTTCACCTTTTCATTTAAACGCTATCGCTGTTACTGCGCGGCGACCTTTCCCACCTTTTCATCCTGCTCGCGGATCGTCTGAGCCTGATACTGCGGATCAGCCGTGATCTGCTGCTCGGTGAACGGCAACACACTCAACTGCTTCTTCGAAAAGGCCTGTGTCTGGTCCCGGGAATACTTCGACGCCGGGTCACTGGACAACGAGAATGCCAGCAAACCCTGAACCTGCGGCCCCTTGTCATCGAACGTCACCACCTGCAAATAGCTGGTGCCACTGACGACTTCACGTTTGCCGTCGGTTCTCGGCACGCTTTGAATGGCGTTATACACACCCAGCGCGCCCGGCCCGCCGTGGATCGGCGTTTGCTGCCCGCCACTGCTGGCCACCTGGATATCGCCCCAGCGGCTGTCGGCCTTCAGGCCAAGGGTCTCGACCTTCTCTACCGAAGCCAGCATCGCCGCTCGAACCGCTTTGGCGACTTCCGGCCGTTCGGTTGCCAGGCCACTCGGGGTGTGTTGCGGATCCTTCGGATCGAACGCCACACGCCAGAAGTCAGGGCTTTGCTGCAACGCCAGCATGACGTTCTGAAAATGCACAAAGCCCAGCCCACTGTCCAGATTCACTCGGTGATCCCAAGCCTTGAGACTGGCACACAAGGGCGTCAGCGTCGGCGCATCGGTGCCGAGGTCCGCGGCACAGAATTGCAGCAGGTCCGGCATCACCAGGGCCGCCTGATACACCTGATCGTCCATCACCATGTGTTGCAGATCCGCCGCCGCGATAGGACCCGCCTTGTTCAAAAAGCTCAGGCGCTCCAGGGCGAAGCGCGAACGCAGCCCCAATGGCTGGCTGTCCTGACTGATCAATGGCGAGAAACCGGTGAGCGGTTGTGCCGGGTTGGCCATCCAGGCCGAATCGTTGGAATGCTGCACAAAATCCTTGCGCAACAGTTGCGGCAATTTGTCTGCGGCATAAATGCCTTTTTGCGCGGCGTGCGGGTCGACGTCCCAGGCACAAGCACTGTTGGAGCCGTCGAGCAGGATCATCTGTAACCCCGCACGCGGATCGCTGCATTTGACCAACTTGTCAGCGCTGACGTTCGGCACCACTGACAGGTTCATGTAAAGCGTCTGGCCCTGATCGTCCACCGCCAGGGTATTGACCCACGGGATCCCCTGAATCTTGTGCACCGAGGCCTGTAAATCCTTGAGGCTGACGGCACGGTTCATCGCGTACCACTGCTGCAAGACCCGGTCGTTATCCAGGTTGGCATCACGCAGGCTGTAGGCAAACTGATTGTTCCAGTCCAGTTTTCCAGGCCATTGCACAATCGGCCCGAACGCCGAGCTATAGACCACATGGGAAATCTGCCGGGTCTGGCCATCGGGTTGCTTCACGCTGACTGTCAGCGTCTGCTTTTTCATTGGCAAAGACTTGCCATCGAGCAGGTAGCGGGTCGGCTCCTTCGGATCGAGTTGCAGGCGATACAAGGTGAAGTGCTTGGACGAGTCCACGGTGTGGGTCCATGCCAGATGCTGGTTGAACCCGATGTTGATCATCGGCAGACCGGGCAACGCGGCGCCCATCACATCCAGTTTGCCGGGAATGGTCAGGTGCATCTGATAAAAACGCATCCCACCCACCCAAGGGAAGTGCGGATTGGCCAGCAGCATTCCGCGACCGTTGAACGAACGCTCACTGCCAACCGCCACGGCGTTGCTGCCGCGATCCAGAGCAAAGCGTTGCATGCGCGAAGCCGCCAACTGGAACGACGCCGGGTCGCCTGCCGCATGAGCGACGGCTTTAGGCGGAGTCGCGCTGGCCAATGCTTCGGCAAACTGGCCCACGCCGCCTTCGACCAACAATCGACGAGTCAACTTGACCAGGTCCTGGGCGGTAATTGCGCGCACCCATTCGCCCTGGCATTGCTGCGGTAAACCCTGCGCTCGACGCTCTGTCAGCGAACGGTTGTAACCCGCCACATAGCCTTCAATGAGATCACGTACTTCAGGAGTTTGCGCCTGCCAGAAACCGGCGACAGCCTCGGGGGTGTTCAGCCAGTTGAAAAACAGATCGCTGGCCAGGTTACCGCGCTCCTCGAGCGTCACCTGCTCCGGGCCAAAATACCGCGAACGCTCGCCATTGACGGTGACGATCTCATTGGCCAGCAAGCACAAGTTGTCTTGAGCGTAGGCATAGCCAATGCCATAGCCGAGCCCGCGCTCGTTTTCGGCGCGGATATGCGGTACGCCGAAACTGGTTCGACGGATGTCGGCCGTCGCCTGCTCTGGCTGACTGCGCGCGTTTGCCCCAAGGCTCAGCCCCAGAAACACACCCGCCAGGCTCAACCTGGTTAACTGCCTGGAAATAATCACGCTCGCTCCTGATCGAAAAGACGTATGACACGCAATGCGCCTTCCAGAAAAACGAAGCGAACACCAAAAAAATTAGGTCTTCGAGGGCATCCCCAAATGCCCTTCTCACAGAGCGCTGACGTCGCGGCGACAAATTTTCTACATGCAGGTCTTCATTATTTCCCGGCTCGTTCGTCTTATTGATCAAGAGCACCCATCACATTTTCATGATCAGGCTCTGGAAAGGAGTTTTTGCATGTACAACCCGCAACTGCCAACGGATGGTAGCCATGCATCAAAGGGCAGCGCCATGAGCTCCGGTGCCTGCAATCAACAGACCGAACGCCAGGGCAACGAACGGATCAGGTTTTTGCTCAAGTGCTTTGGCCTGCGGACCAGCCTGATTCGCCTGAAAGTCATCGACGCCTTGCTAAGCGCCGCCGAAGGCGACCGCAGCCTGGGTGTGCGCGGTGTGCACAGTCATTTGCTGGACCTGGACATTCCCCTGTCCTTTCTCAGTGTCCGCGAAGTGTTGAAACGCCTGTGCAGTGAAGGCGTTATCACGCTCAATCCAGACAAAAGCTACAGCCTGCATCCACAGGCTGTCGCCGTCCTTCATGGCGAGCAATCAGGCCAGCAGGCGTCGCTCAAGGCTTGACCTTGCGACGCATCACGCCATTGATCACCACCACGACCACCGCCACGCCAATGGCGATGTACTGGAACAGCTTCTCGCTGATGAACCCTGCGTTCTGCAGCCAGGAAAGGCCGAACATGATCCCCAGTACCACCAGGGAAATCAGAATCGAGTATTTCAAACGTTGCGACTGGGTCATTACGGGTTCCTGAACCAAAAAAAATGTATCCGGTTTGTATCCGATTGCATACCAAACCCCTACAGTTCTGCGCGAATGCGGGGCTGCAAACGGGGTCTCATGTTACAGCCGATGAAGAGTTTTGACTTCATTGCGGCGATAACCATGAGGATTTTTAAAATGTTCCGTCGAATCACAAAGCTGATTCCACTGCTCGCCCTCCTGACCCTGAGTGGCTGCATCATTTTTCCTAATAACGGCTGGCATGGCGGCCACCATTACGACCGTGACGGACACGGCTACTATCAGCGTCGATAACGTTAAACTGCTTTCTTGACCAGTGAATAACTTACCATTCACTCACAAGACGAAGAAATCACCCTACAAGTCGCGTACAAATGCCTGCTCTATAGCGGGCATTTTTGTGTAGGACTATTCTTATTTCTCTGTAATTTTATTTACAAAACCCCACTCCTCTTTCCCCTGAACTTCCAGCCAGACACATAACGAAAAGTATTGAAACTCTTAGCCTCACATAAGCACATGTAATTATTCATGAGCCATGGTTACTCTTGCTCTGCTGCCTTATCCAACTCCAGCACCAACGGGAACGCCATGCGCAAACCTTTGATAGATATAAGTCCGCCTCGATTATTCGGTTTTTGTCTTGCAATCACTCTTTTCGAACTGCTGACTTATATGGCCAGCGATATGATTATGCCGGCCATGTTGACCGTCACCCATCAACTGGATGCCAGTACGAGTCACGTTCCATATGCCTTCAATCTTTACTTGATTGGCGGCGTTCTTCTGCAGTGGCTTATCGGACCATTGTCCGATCACTTCGGTCGTCGCAGGCTGTTGCTCATTGGTTGTGCGGTGTTCGCCCTGGCCTGTGCCGTGGCGTTCTACGTGCAGAGCATTCTTGCCTTCAACGGCTTGCGCCTGATTCAGGGCATCGGATTGGGTTTTGTCATTGCAGTCAGTTATCCAGCCCTGCAAGAAGTCTTCTGCGAAGCCGACGCGGTAAAAATCATGGCGTTGCTGGGGAACGTTGCGCTGCTCTCCCCGCTGCTCGGCCCCCTGCTCGGCAGCCTGGCGCTGGAATGGCTTTCCTGGCGGGAGCTGTTTTTAGTGTTGGGTGTCGGCGGCGCGACGGTCTGGCTCGGGCTTTACCTGTTCATGCCGGAAACCGTGGGCACCGCGCGCCAGGACGGTCAACAATTGGCCGCAGTGCCCTTTGAATGGAACGGCACCGTGCGCCGATACGCCGCGTTGCTCACCAACACACAATTCCTGAGCGCTACCGTCGCCCTGGGACTAATGAGCCTGCCGTTGATTGCCTGGATCGGCTTGGCGCCAATCTTGCTGATCCAGAGCCAGGGACTTTCTCCTCTGCAGTATGGCCTGTGGCAGATCCCGGTATTTGCGGCCGTCATTCTCGGCAATCTGATACTCAACCGATTGATTGCCAACACTGAACTGCCCCAACTGATTCGATATGCGCTCTGGCCATTTTGCGGCGGGCTCATTGCATTGATCACCATAACGTTCACCGGTGCTTCAACGGTGCTGTTGGTCAGTTGCCTATCGCTTTACGCCATCGGTCTCGGCATGAGCAATGCCGCGCTGTACCGGCTCGCCCTATTCTCCAGCGACGACAGCAAAGGCCTGGTCTCGGCCATGATCGGCATGATCTCCATCGCCGTCATGGGTGGCGGCGGCTCAATTATCGCCGCACTGGGTGCCGGTGACAGCCTTGAAGCCTTCGCCCTGATGGCCGGCCTCACGGGACTCTTGTGCCTGGCGCCCTTACGACTGTTTCTGCGTCGCTCTCATATCACGCTTGCCGTCTGATACCACCCCATAGGTCTTTTGATGATCCATCTACCCCACGCCGATGCGCTTTGCGCGTTAACGCAACCCTATTGCCTGGAATCCATGCCAGAAGGTCTGTTCGATCAGGCAATGGGTGAAATCAGCCTGTTTCATTGTCATCACACGCCCGGATATGAACGCTGGCTGAACGCCAATGGCCTTGATGCCCGCACTCTCGAGACGCTGGATGACTGGTCAAGGTTGCCGCCGATTTTCGCCAATTACTTCAAACGTCATCTGCTGATCAGTCCCACAGGCGAAGGCGCGCTGGAGATGACCTCATCCGGCACCAGCGGTCAGAAGAGTCGCATGCGCTACGACCATCGCAGCATGGTCGCCGCCCAAGGCATGGTGAGCCACATTTTCCGGCACTACGGCTGGGACACCCCGGACAGCCCCTGCAATTATTTGCTTCTGAGCTACGAACCCGAGGCGGTCATTACCCTGGGCACGGCCTATACCGATCAATTTCTGTGTAGCTATGCCCCCGTCAACCGAGCCGCTTACGGCTTGCGCCTGACCGGCAAAGGCCACGAGTTCGACCTCTTCGGTGTCATTCGCGCCCTGCAGGAGTTTGCCGAGGAAGGATTGCCCGTTCGCATTCTCGGTTTTCCGGCGTTCCTTTCCCATGCACTGCAGCACATGGAGGACACAGGCGTGGCCGACTTGCAGTTGCCTGCCCAGTCACTGGTGTTGCTGGGGGGCGGCTGGAAAACCCAGGCGGCACAGGAGATTCCCCTGCATCAGTTGTATGCCCGCATCAACCGGCAATTGGGTATCGACCTGTCCCGCTGCCGGGACGGCTACGGCGCCGTAGAGCATGCCGTGCCCTATATCCAGTGTGCCCACCATCATTTTCATGTACCGATTTACTCGAAGGTTTTCGTGCGCAACCCATCCGATTTCACTGTCCAGCCCTACGGCCAGCGCGGTTTGCTGGAATTCGTCTCCCCCTACATTTCCTCAAGCCCTGCTCATGCTGTGGTCATGGGCGATCTGGCAACGTTGCACCCCGGCGCCAGTTGCGGATGCGGCCTGACGACCGATTGGTTCGAACTGCATGGACGTGCCGGCACCAGCGCCAGTCGTAGCTGTGCCATGGCCGCTTCAGAACTGATCGGGGGAGCTTGATATGTACCTGATCAATGGCCAACTGCGCGACGACATCTCTGCCCAAAGCGCCCTCGAGCTCCTTCAGCAACCGCTGCCCCGGCTGCTGGCTACGCCGATCGACAGCGATATCGTGATCGAGTCCGCCGCTTGCTTTGCCATGCAGTTGCAAGCTCGCAGCCTGGATCTGCCCCTGGACGACGACCAATGTCAGGGGCTTATCGACTTCTGCCAGCGCAGCAACCTGAGCACCAAGCTTGAACGGGAATTGGGCCCGCAACCGCGTTCACTGCGGCGTATCGACTACCGCCAGCCAAGCTTCGAAAGCTGGCATCCATTGGGGCTGGTGGTGCATATCACCCCGGGCAATGCGCCGATGCTGGCGTTCTGCGCGATCCTCGAAAGCCTGCTGGCCGGCAACATCAACTGGCTGCGCCCCAGCTCCAGCGATCAGGGTTTGACCGCACAATTGCTCGCCGCCCTTGTGCAGTGCGACACCAGCGGCAGACTGGCCGAATTCGTAGCGGTACTGCCGGTGAACACCTCGTGCATCGCTCAACTCTGCGCCAAGGCCGATGGGGTATCCGCCTGGGGCGCAGAAGCGGCGCTTAAATCGATACGCCAGCAGATCCCGTCCGGCTGTCGCTGGATCGATTGGGGACACAAGATCAGCTTCGCCTATCTGTCGCCTGACGCGGCGTCCCCTTCGGCGCTCGATGCCCTGGCGGATGAAGTCTGTCGACTGGATCAACAAGCGTGTTCCAGTCCTCAATGGGTGCTGGTGGACAGCAACGATCCGGCCGTCTTGCAGAACCTCGGAGATCGACTGGCCGAAGCCTTCAACCGTCGCGCCCCACACTGGCCGGCATTAACGCCGACAGATCAGGAAGCATCGGAAATCACCACCCGCACCGCCATGGCACGGCTCGATCAGTGCTATGCCAATCAGACCGGCCAAGTGTGGACTGGCCTCGGATGGCGTGTCATCTGGGAGCACCATCAAAAGCTCGCGCCGTCACCGTTGTTTCGTACGATTGTGCTCAAACCGGTTCCTCAGTATCTGCTCGCCGAGACGCTGCAGCCCTGGCGCAACTTCCTGCAAAGCTGCGCGTTGATGTCCCCCTCGGCAAAAACGCCTGAGCTCGTTCGAACATTGGTCAATGCCGGCGTCAGTCGCATTGCACCTTGCGAATCGATCCATGACGGATACACCGGCGAGCCCCACGATGGCGTCTACGCGCTGTCGCGTCTGAGTCGCCGCCTCTCGGTGAGTTTGCCCCAGCATGTCTTAACAGGTCGTGCAACGCTCGACCCAGTTCCGCCCGCCCCCGACACATCCCGTGACCCGATCATGGACAAGGACACTTTTATGGCCCAGCCGATCGGGTCCGCAGCACAGCTGTACTTCCGCTCCGGCGGTAGCAGCGGGACCCCGGCGCTGGCTGGCTTCAGCTATCAAGACTTTCATCGACAAATGCGCGCCTCGGCCGACGGCATGTTCTGCGTCGGGCTCGATCCGTCACTGGACCGAGTAATGAACCTGTTCTACGGCGGCAACCTTTATGGTGGTTTTTTCAGTTGTTCCAACATTCTTGAACGGATGGGGGTTGTGCATTTGCCCATGGGGGCTCCCCAGGACGATGACTTCAGCGAAATCGCCCGACTGATCGTGGAGCAGCGTGTCACCGTGCTGATCGGCATGCCCAGCACGTTGCATCGGCTGTTTCTCAAAGAGCAGGCCCGACTTCGCGCTTATGCCGGTATCGGCAAAGTATTCCTTGGCGGCGAACATCCGGGAGAAGCCAGTCGGCGCCTGATGGAAAGCTGTGGGGTGTCGACGATTCGCTCCGCCATGTATGGCTCCGTCGATGCAGGCCCCCTGGGGCATGCCTGCCGGGCAACGGCGGACGGCGTATTCCACTTGATGAGCGAAATCCAGCATCTGGAAATCGTCCAGCTCGAACAGGATGCGCCGGTACAGGCCAATGAGATCGGCCGCCTGCTGTTTACGTCACGCGCCCGGCAGGGTCAGCACGTGCGCCGATATGACATCGGCGACACCGGCCGCTGGATACCCGGAACCTGCCCTTGCGGACTGGAGACGCCGCGATTCGAACTGCTGCAGCGGCACGACAAACTGGTGCGCATTGGCACGGAGTTCATTTCGCCCGCGGCGCTGGAACTCAGTGTGGGATCCCCCATTCAAGTGGTCCTGGACCACACCGCCAACGGGGTCGAACGCATGTACGTTCTCGCGGATGCAGACGCCGAGTGGGTACACGAAAAACTGCTGACCCACGAAGCCTTGGCGAATGCGGTGCGCGCTGAACTTTTAATTGTGGAGGTGACAACATGCGTTGAACAAGCATTCACCCGAAACAAACACAGTGGCAAAACCCCCTTAGTTATCGATCAACGAAAATAAGAGAAGTCGACGCAAGACGCCCACTATAAAAGAGAATCCCGTGAAGCCAACTTATTCGCTTGAACAACTTGTACCTTATATAAGGCAACACTCCAACTTCTACCGTAAACATCTGGAACACTTGCCCGAGAACGGGCTTACTTTAAAAGATCTGCCATTAACCCATGTGGCCGACTATTGGTCCGGTAGCAACGACTTGAGTCATTGGTCAGTCCTGACCGGAGATGTCGATGATGCACTGGTATTAAAAACCGGAGGCTCGACCAGCCAAGGCAAACTTGCGGTTTACTCCTACGAGGAATGGCAAGCCTTGGTCAGCACGTTCGGCGCCAGCCTCTCAGCTCAACTGGACAATGGCGACCGGGTTGCCAACCTGTTTTTTTCAGGGGATCTCTACGCCAGCTTTCTGTTCGTCCACGACTCCCTGGCCTATGTCGAGCGATCCATCTGCGAATTTCCGTTTACCGGAAACGTCGAGCCGGACGTATTGGCGGATGCCATAGAGCGGCATCGGATCAACGTTCTGGCCGGCGTACCGGCACAACTGCTGCAATTCTGCGCCTACCTGGCGCAGCATCGGCGTGTGTTGTACGGGGTTGAGACGCTGTTATATGCCGGCGAAAGCCTGTTTGCTCCGCAGTTGGCAATCCTTGGGGAAATGTTCCCCAATGCCCGTATCGCCTCGATCGGCTACGCCAGCGTAGACGCCGGGCTGATAGGCGCCAGCGATCGCGACTGCGCATTGGGCGAGCATCGGGTGTTCGATCAACAAACCCTGCTGGAAATCGTCGACGAACACACCGGTGAAGTGATTGAAGAGTGCGATCGCACCGGGTTGTTGGTACTGACCAACCTGACACGCCGGCTTATGCCGCTGCTGCGCTACCCAGTGGGCGACCGTGCCTGTTGGCGTGAGCCGGCCGCAACCCCGAGGCGTAAATTCGCGCTCAAAGGGCGCAGTGCCCACAGTCAACGAGTACGAGTCGGTGTGTTGTCGCTGTTCACTGAAGAAATACACGAGATCGTCCAGCGTGTAGCGCGCAGCGAACAATGGCAATTGCTGATCGAGCAGACCGGCCCCAAGGATCTGCTGAGCGTGAAGTGGGTGCCCGAACCTCAGTTACAAGCCGTCGAACCGGTGCTCCGCGAATTGCGTGAAGCGCTGCTCGCCCACTACCCCGCCATCGACGACCTGAGCCGCGAGGGTCTGCTGGAGTTTCGAGTACTGCCTTGCGCAACCACAGACCTGAAACTCCACCCTCGCTCGGGCAAACAACTGCGGGTGCTGGATTTGCGAGTGTATGACGTTCCCTTGCAGGAGTTCGTGTGATGACCCCGTTGATAATTCGCGCCTACCGCCCTTCCGATGCAAACGCAGTGAGTCGATTGTTTCAAGAAGTCTACGGCGATCATTACGCTCAGCCGGATGTTTACCTGCCGAACATGATCAATCAGCACAATGCCGAGGGTCACTGGCAATCAATGCTGGCTGTGGATGACACAGCCGTCCTCGGTCATGCCGCGTTGCGACGCGACACACCTTCGAATACCGCGGAACTGGCCCTCACCGTGGTACATCCCGCCGCGCAGGGGCAGGACATCGCCACTCGTCTGGGCCGCGAACTGCTGAGACAGGCAGGTTCTCTGGGGCTTAAAAGCGCCTCGATCATGCAAGTGACCCACCATCCCTACACGCAACGCATCGCAAAAAAACTCGGTTTCCACAACACTGGACTGCTTCCCGACTACGTCCCCTCGCCATTTGGCGAACCACTTCCGGAAACCATGGTGATGTGTTGCCACATGATCGAAGGACACACACGACCACTCCCCAATATCCAATGGCCCGAAAGCTGCCGGGCGCTTATGCAGCACCTGTGCTCGGTGTTCGGAACCCACCAGGACACTCCGCGCCTCGCCACGTCCTTGCAAATTGAACAACATCAGCATCGGGTCGACATTATCATTCAGCATTTGAACGATGATTTACTTGAGCAACTCCGGCAACTGCCCGGGCACTGGGTGATCTCGGCACGGCTCGAACTGTCCCGGCACTTCGCCCGGGACTTGTGCAGTTTTTCGGCGCTGGGCTTCGCCTTTACCGGCTTGATGCCTACGTCAGGTGACAATGGCTGGTTCGCCCTGTTTCATCGGGGCGTGCAGGTTCGATCCCTCGATCTGGGCTGCGTATACATGCAACAGTTGCATGACGATTTGCAGCAGAACGCGAGCGCCACGAGAAGCCAGCGCTGCGCCGATGCACCCATTGGAGCCCGCTCAGCCGCGTGAGGGTTTCCTGTAAAAGTCATTACCCGGCTGAGCGCAAAGTTCCACCAGCCAGTCGACAAATACCCTAACCCGCCGGGATAACTGGCGGTGAGGAGGATAGAGCGCCGTCAGCGGCATACCCGGTGGCGGCACATCCCTCAGGACCTCGATCAAACGTCCCTCCTTCAATTGACGGGCAACGTGATAATACGGAGCCTGGACCAAGCCATATCCCGCCTCACACGCTGCCAGATAGCCATCGGAGCTGTTGACCGCGACGTGCTTGGGCAGGTCGATCAACCGCAACTGCCCATCGACGACAAACTCCAGTCCGTAGCGTTTGCCCGTGCTATTGGAAAAGTACTCCACCATCTGATGCCCCTTCAGATCCTCCAGACACCGCGGAGTCCCGCAACGTTGCAAGTATTCGGGACTCGCACACGTGACCTGATCCAGTGTGGCCAGCGGTCGCGCCACCAGTGATTCGTCCAGGGCCGAGCCGCCCCGCAACACGCAATCGACACCTTCGCGGATCAGATCCACAGTCCGGTCATTCAAACCGATTTCCAGCTCGATCAAGGGATAGCGTGCAGTGAATTGCGGCAATGCCGGGATCACCATCAAACGCCCCACTCCCGCCGGCATATCCACTCGCAACAGGCCTTTGGGGTTGTGGCGAGCAGCGGAAAACACGGCTTCGGTTTCCTCCAGATCCGCCAGCAACCGCACGCAACGCGGGTAATAGGCTGCGCCATCGAGCGTCAGGCTGATTTGCCGGGTGGTGCGTTGCAGCAGTTGCACGCCCAGATGGGCCTCAAGTTGCTTGATCAGAATGGTCACGGAGGCACGCGGCAATTGCAGGCTGTCCGCCGCCTTGGCGAAGCCGCCCAGTTCGACGATTCGCGTGAATACACGCATGGCGTTTAAACGATCCATGGTCAGGGCTCGATGATTATTTAGAAATTACGAACAGTGATAGCACTTTTAGCCGGTTTATCTTCGTTCTGTCGAGATCGACACTAAGCGCCTACATCCACAGGGAGTTCATTTCATGCAAACACGTCAACTGGGCAAGAACGGACCACAGGTGTCAGCCATCGGTCTGGGTTGCATGGGCATGACCGATTTCTACACCACCGGCGTGGACACCCGCGAAGCCACGGCAACGCTGCATCGCGCGCTGGAGCTGGGGATCAACCTGCTCGACACGGCAGACATGTACGGCCCACACACCAACGAAGAGCTGATCGGCAAGGCGATTGTCGGCAAGCGTGACCAAGTGTTCCTGGCCAGCAAGTTCGGCATTGTCCGCGACCCGTCCAACCCCGGCGCGCGTGGCGTCAACGGTCGCCCGGAATACATTCGCGAAGCGATCGACGGCACCCTCAAGCGCCTGGGCGTGGAAACCCTGGATTTGTATTACCAGCACCGCATCGATCCGCAGGTGGCCATCGAGGAAACCGTCGGCGCCATGGCCGAACTGGTGAAGGCCGGCAAGGTGCGTTACCTGGGATTGAGTGAGGCCTCGGTCGACACACTGGAGCGAGCGCACAAGATTCATCCGATCAGTGCCCTGCAAAGTGAATATTCGTTGTGGAGCCGCGATCAGGAAGAGAACGGTTGCCTGGTCGCATGCCAGCGCCTGGGCGTGGCCTTTGTACCTTATAGCCCGTTGGGCCGGGGCTTTTTGACCGGGGCACTGAAAAGCCCGGATGACTTCGCCGCAGACGACTACCGTCGCTTCAGCCCGCGTTTCCAAGGGGAAAACTTTGCCAAAAACCTGTTGCTGGTGCAGCAGGTACAAACGCTGGCCGCCGACAAAGGCGTGACAGCCGGCCAATTGGCCTTAGCCTGGGTTTTGGCTCAAGGGGATTACCTGATCCCGATTCCGGGCACCAAACAGCGTAAATACCTGGAGGAAAATGTGGCCGCGCTGGAGGTGAAACTGAGCCGCGAAGAGTTGCAGGCCCTTGAAGCGATATTCCCGGCCAATGCCACCGCTGGCTTGCGCTATCCGGAAGAGGTCATGAAGTTGCTCGACCGGTAGCCGTTGCCTGGCCCGCTCGACAGTTCGAGCGGGCCAACACAACCGACCACGTCAGGCCCTGGCCTTCACGCCCTTGCCAATGGGGACCGAGATCGACACTTCCCGCCCACCCCCCGTCACCCCAGTCAAATCTTGCACGACCGTACCTAAAGCTCAGCCTTCGCGCGCCGATAGCCCTTCGACGCCGCCGATTTTCGAACCCCTACCCAATAATAAAAACGCTGCACAAGGACCGGTCCCATGCCCGCATTCCGTACCATTCAGGCTCGCTACACGCTGTTTCTGGTCCTATTCATCCTGCTGCTATCCGTGCTGACCGTGGCTGGCATCAGCCAGTTGGTCGCGCCGAAGCTGCGTCACACCGAAGAACAAGTTGCCCTCAATCGCATCGCCGAAGTGGCCGAGCAGATCCAGGGTGAACTGAACAAGGTGCAAGCCCAGCAGCGCAGCATCACCCAGACCATTCCCCTGCTCGACAGCGCCGCCATCGACACGGTTCTGCCAGGCCTGGTCGATCAGTACGGTGAACTGAAGGTCTTTGGTGGCGGGATCTGGCCGTTGCCTGGTCAGCGCGAAGCCGGGCGCAACAAGTTCAGCACCTTCTGGCACCGCGATGCCTCGGGCAAACTGGCGGTCAACACGTTCTGGAACAGCGACGCGGCACCCAACTATTACGACCAGACCTGGTACAAGGGCGGCATGCAGACCCCGCGCGGCCAATGTGCCTGGGCCGCCGCTTATAAAGATGATGCCAGCGCCGAACCGCGCACCAACTGCGCCATGGCCATTCAGAAAAACGGCGCGGCGTACGGTGTCTCGACCATCGACGTGACCCTGGGTTTCTTCAACGACCTGGTGGCGCGCAAGGAAAAAGACCTGGGCGCCGAGATGCTGATTGTCGAGGGCGACGGCAAGATCATCAGCAACAGCTCGCGAATCAGCGGGCCGATCGTGTTGAAAAACATTAGCGAGCTGGCTGCCAACTCGCCGTTTGCCGCTCAGGTCAAGGCTGGTCTGGCGCAGCGTGACCAACCCCTGCAACGGGTCGAGTTCGATGACAACGGCGAAGCCAGCACCTTCTTCATGCGTCCGATCGAAGGCACGCCGTGGTTCCTCGCCACCGCCCTGCCGACCCGGCTGATCACCGCCCAGCGTGACGATGTGCTGAGCACCTTGAGCCTGTTGCAGATTCCGATGGTGATCCTGCTGGTATTGCTGCAGGTGTACGCCATCCGCCAACTGATCCAGCGTATGAAAGCCTTGAAAGCCAACATCGATGCCTTGTCCACGGGGGATGCCGACCTGACCCGACGCATCACCATCCGCGCCGAAGACGAACTGGGCGCCATCGGCCATTCGGTCAACGCCTTCATTGCCTACTTGCAGAACATGATCGGCGAAGTCACTCAGGCCACCGGCGCAATGGCGTCGAGCCTGGAGAACCTGCAACGCACCTCCGCGCATACCAGCAAGATTCTGGTGCGTCACGCCTCGGAAACCGATCAGACCGTCACCGCCATCACCGAAATGAGTTCGACCGCCGACAGCGTCGCGCAAAACGCTGCCGAGACTGCCGCCTTCACCCAGCGCGCCAACGAACACGCCGATCGCTCCCGCGTGGTGGTCGGCGAAGCGTCCAGCAGTGTGGTGGCGCTGATCGGCGAAGTGGCGAGTGCCACCCATAAAGTCGAAAGCATGCAACAGGACGCCCAGCGCATCACCGAGATTCTCGGGGTGATTGGCGCCATTGCCGGGCAGACCAACTTGCTCGCGCTCAACGCGGCCATCGAAGCCGCCCGGGCAGGTGAGCAAGGTCGCGGGTTCGCGGTGGTTGCCGATGAAGTCCGTGCCCTCGCCGCCCGCACACAGGCCAGCACTTCGGAAATCAACGAAATGCTGTCTCGCCTGACCCAAGGCGTGAGTTCTTCGGTCAGCGCCATGGAAAACACCCAGGCCAGCTGCCAGTCAGCCGCCGATGCCACGGCCCGGGTCAACTCCGGCCTGGATGAAATGGCCGGCTCGGTCAGCCACATTAATAGCCTGAGCACCCAGATCGCCACGGCCGCCGAGCAGCAAAGCGCCGTGACCGAAGAGATCAACCGCAGCATGGTGCAGATCCGCCACATGGTCGACGAACTGGTGCAAAGCGGTCAGGCCAGCGAACTCAACACCCGGCAATTGCTGGAGGCCAACAACCGGGTGAGCGCGATCATGGGGCGGTTCAAGGTGCGTTGACTGTCGCCCCCCTGAGCGCCGGTTTTCAACGCTTAGGGGGCGAACCTGACAACTTTGTCATTGCGCGCTCATTCAGCTGACAGCATCAACCTGCGATGATCTGGCCAGCCGACCTTGTATAACTTAGAAACACTCGCGCAATGCCCAGTCGGATAAAAGAGTCAAAATGCACCTTTTTGGCCGTAACCCGAGACGAGACTCCCATGCGAACCCACCTGCGTCTGGCCGCCCTGAGCGCCCTCTTCATCTCCTCCCTGGCCCAGGCCGCCGACCTGATCCCGATCGAAGTGCACCGCGACGCCAATTGCGGCTGCTGCAAAAAATGGGTCAGCCATCTGGAAGCCAACGGCTTCAAGGTCGAAGACCACGTCGAAGCCGATATGAGCCAGTTCAAGCAACAACACGGCGTGCCGCCTCGCCTGGCGTCGTGCCACACCGCCTTGATCAACGGCAAGTTCGTCGAAGGCCATGTGCCGGCCGACCAAGTGCTGGCCTTGAGCAAACGTGACGATCTGTTGGGAGTTGCTGCCCCCGGTATGCCGATGGGCTCGCCCGGGATGGAAATGGACGGCATGAGCGATGCCTATCAGGTGATCGGCCTGCAAAAGGATGGCACTGACGTGGTGGTGGCGGACTACCCCGCCCATTGATGTTCGGTGCCTACATCGGGTTGTTTCTCGCGGCGTTCGGCGCCGCGAGCCTGCTGCCCTTGCAGTCCGAAGCGGTGCTGGTGGGGTTGTTGCTCAGCGACCGGTATTGGCTCTGGTCGCTGTTGGCAGTGGCAACGCTGGGCAACGTGCTGGGGTCGCTGCTGAACTGGTGGCTGGGACGCGGCATCGAGCGGTTTCGCGAGCGGCGCTGGTTTCCGGTCAGCCCTCGTCATCTTCAACAAGCCCAAATACATTATCTGCGCTACGGTCATTGGTCCTTGCTGCTGAGTTGGGTACCGATCATCGGCGACCCGCTGACGCTGGTGGCCGGCGTCATGCGCGAACCGCTGGGGCGTTTCCTGATGATCGTGACCCTCGCCAAGGCTGCCCGCTATGGCGTGCTGGCAATGGCCACGTTGGGCTGGATGGGTTGAACGAAAGGCCCCGTGTATCGGCGTTCGCCGTAGCAGCTGCTACAAAAAGAGTGCATCGCGAGGGGAATGGCTTGACTGCGTTTAATGTCACCCTAATCACGCCAATCCAGCATCGGCGGATTTCCTGTGGAGTTTCCCCATGTCGCCCATCCTTTCCCGCTGGTTACCCGGCCTGCTGCTAACGGCGGCACTGCCGGTTTTCGTTTATGCCCAGAACCAGGCCCAGGCCGAAACACCAGAATACGGCCTGGAACTCCAGGGCTTTGACTACCCCTACACGGTCAAGCATTTCGCCTTTCAATCCCAGGGCAAATCCCTGCAAATGGGCTACATGGACGTTGCCGCCCAAGGCAAGGCCAACGGCCGCAGCGTGGTGTTGATGCATGGCAAGAATTTCTGCGCAGCCACCTGGGACAGCTCGATCAAGGCACTGAGCGAGGCCGGTTACCGGGTCATCGCCCCGGACCAGATCGGCTTCTGCACCTCCAGTAAACCGGACCACTATCAGTACAGTTTCCAGCAACTGGCGAGCAACACTCAGCAACTGCTCAAAGCCCTCGGCATACAAAAGGCGACCCTGCTCGGCCACTCCACCGGCGGCATGCTCGCCACCCGCTATGCGCTGCAATACCCCGATCAGGTCGAACAACTGGCGCTGGTCAACCCCATCGGCCTGGAAGACTGGAAAGCCCTCGGCGTGCCATATCGCTCGGTCGATCAATGGTATGAGCGCGAGCTGAAAGTGACCGCGCAAGGTATTCATGACTACCAACGCACCACCTATTACGACGGCCGCTGGAAGCCCGAGTTTGACCGCTGGGTGAACATGTACGCAGGCCTGGCCAAAGGACCGGGCAAAACAGCGGTGGCGTGGAGCTCGGCGCTGATTTACGACATGATCTTCAACCAGCCGGTGTACTACGAGTTCAAGGACCTGAAAGTGCCGACCCTGCTGTTGATCGGCACCTCCGACACCACAGCCATCAACAAAGACATCGCACCGCCTGAGGTCAAGGCGAAAATCGGTCATTACGATGTACTCGGCAAGCAAGTGGCGAAGCTGGTCCCCCAGTCGACACTGATTGAATTCCCGGGTCTGGGCCACGCGCCGCAGATGGAGGAGCCGGCGAAGTTTCATCAGGCGTTGCTCGGCTGGCTGAACAAAACCAATCCCGTTCGTTGATGAGGTAAGGCTGATGGCGGTGCAGATTGCGGTGATCGATGACTGGCAGGACGTGGCGCGCGACGTGGTGGATTGGTCAGTGCTGGACAGCATCGGCCAGGTGAGTTTTATCCATGACTACCCGGCCGATAACGAAACCCTGGCCGAGCGCCTGGGCGCATTCGAGGTGATCTGCGTGATGCGCGAGCGCACCCGGTTCGACGAAGACCTGCTGCGCCGCTTGCCCGCCCTCAAACTGTTGGTCACCGGTGGCATGCGTAACGCCGCCCTGGACCTGAAAGCCGCCGCCGCGCTGGGCATCCAGGTCTGCGGCACCGACAGCTACAAACACGCGGCTCCCGAATTGACCTGGGCACTGATCATGGCCGCGACCCGCAACCTGGTGGCCGAAGCCAACGCCTTGCGCGCGGGCTTTTGGCAGCAAGGCCTGGGTGGCGACTTGCAGGGCAAGACGCTGGCGATCCTCGGCCTGGGCAGTATCGGTCAACGGGTTGCCCAATTCGGCCAGGTGTTCGGCATGCGCGTCATTGCGTGGAGCGAAAACCTCACCAGTGAACGAGCGGCCGAAGTCGGCGTGACCTATGTCAGCAAGCAGGAACTGTTCGAGCAGGCCGATGTGCTGTCAGTCCATCTGGTGCTCAGCGAGCGCAGCCGAGGGCTGGTGGACGCTCAGGCGCTGGACTGGATGAAGCCCACGGCATGGCTGGTCAATACTGCGCGCGGGCCGATTGTCGATGAGTCGGCGCTGATCAAGGCGCTGCAGAAAAAGCGCCTGGCGGGCGCGGCCCTGGACGTGTTCGAGCACGAGCCGCTGCCTCGCCATCATCCCTTCAGAACGCTGGACAATGTGTTGGCCACGCCCCATGTCGGGTACGTCAGCCGACAGAACTATCAGCTGTTCTTTTCGCAGATGATCGAGGACATTCAGGCTTGGGCGACCGGGGCGCCGATTCGGTTGCTGGGCTGAGACGGCGTTATCGTTCTTCGCGGGCAAGCCGCGCCCCCACATGTGAAATGCATTCCCCTGTGAGAGCGAGGCCTGCCCGCGAAGAGTCCCTCAAATCCACCACACCCTCCTAAATCCTGCGCACAGCAATGGTGCAACCCCTATTCCATCGTGCCCAACTATCGTGACTTCCCGGTCCCGATTTGACCCACCCAAAAAAACAAACCTGCCCTTCGTCGGTGCGTTCCCCCATAAACCCTGTGTGTTTTGTACCCTCCCCCAACCGATTGTCGAACAATTTGTCCGGTTGACCACCCCCCTCTAGGTTCTGGCCTAGACTGTTTTCGGGGAATAAAACCGACTGGTCATTCGGTGAAATAAATAGAAACTTTTCGTATTGGCTTCAGGTCAGCTGAAAGGTAGGGCACAGCGACTGGTGCATTCCTTGCAACAGCCACTTCACCCATTGAGCTTCAGCGCATGGGCAGCACTTGCTCACCGATGCGTAGCGCGTTTGCGCCCGGCCACAGGAATTGGCCAACACCGTTTGTGCCAGGTTTGGAATCAGATCAACAACACGGGGAGATGCATATGATCAATACGGCGTTAGATGTTCAGGGAGAACGTGCTCATCAACAGGTCGGCGAAGCCAGCACCGTAGGAGCCCTTACCGCCAAATCGGTCAGCGTCCCGGTCACCAAGGCGTTGGCACCGGTAGTCCGTCAGAATCCCAACAAGAAAAAAGTGTTGTTCGTCACCTCGGAGATTGCCGATCTGGTGAAGACCGGTGGCCTGGGAGACGTTTCCGCCGCGCTGCCGCGAGCCATGGCTCACCTGCACGATGTCCGGGTGTTGATCCCCGGTTACCCGCAAGTGCTGAACAGCGAAAATCCAATTCATATCATCGGTGAACTGGGCGGGCACGCCGCGTTGCCGCCCTGCAAGATCGGGCGCATGGACATGCCCGATGGCCTGGTCATTTACGTGTTGATCTGCCCTGAACTGTACGAGCGCGAAGGTTCACCCTACGGCGCCAACAACGGCCGTGACTGGCCAGACAACCATATTCGTTTCGCCCGCCTGGGGCTTGCGGCCGCCGATATCGCCGCCAACCTCGCACAAATTCACTGGTGCCCGGATCTGGTGCATGCACACGATTGGCCCGCCGGCCTGGCCCCTGCCTATATGCACTGGCGTGGCCAACGCACCCCGACCCTGTTCACCATCCATAACCTGGCGTACCAAGGCGTCACCAGCCTCGGCTCATGCCCGGAACTCGGTATTCCCGTGCATGCCTTGCAGCAGGAAGGCATGGAGTTTTACGGCAAGATGTCGTTCCTCAAGGCCGGCATGGCCTACTCGAGCCACATCACCACCGTCAGCGCCACCTATGCCCAGGAAATCACCACGCCGGCCTTCGGCTGCGGCCTCGACGGTTTTCTCGCCGCCAAGACCCAGCAAGGTCTGCTCAGCGGGATTCCCAATGGCATCGATGAAAGCTGGGACGCAGCCACCGATCCGCACCTGTTCTGCCCGTTCGGCATCGGCGACTGGGACGGTAAAGCAGTCAACGCGGCGCACGTTCGCCGGTTGTTCGGCCTGAATGATTCCGAAGGCCCGCTGTTCGCCGTGGTCTCGCGACTTGTCTACCAGAAAGGCCTGGACCTGACCGAAGCGGTGGCCGAATACATTGTCGCCAATGGCGGCCAGATTGCGATCATCGGCCGCGGCGAACCGGAAGAAGAACAAGCCATGCGTGAGCTGGCGTTGCGCTTCCCCGGGCAAATCGGCGTGCACATCGGCTTCAATGAAACCGACGCCCGCCGGATGTTTGCCGGCAGTGATTTCCTGCTGATGCCTTCGCGTTACGAACCTTGCGGCCTGAGCCAGATGTACGCCCAGCGCTTCGGCTCATTGCCGGTGGCGCGCAATACCGGCGGCCTGGCCGACACCATTGAAAACGGCGTGACCGGTTTTCTTTTCGACGAATCCACCGTGGAGAGCTATCGCGAAGCCCTGAGCCGCGCGTTCAAGGTGTTCGCCTTCCCCGGCCTGCTCAACGCCATGCGTTGCCGGGCCATGGCGGCGCCTTTCAACTGGTGCAAGGCGGTCGAACCCTACGCCGAACTCTACGAACAACTGGTGGCTAAAGCGCTGGGTAAATCGGGCAAACAGTAAGAGGTTTTCAACGATGCCGTTACGGACTCTTGAAACCTGGCCCCACGGCGCAATCATGCTGGACGCTGAACACACGCGTTTTGCCTTGTGGGCGCCAGATGCGTTTTACGTCAGTCTTGAGCTGGAAAATGGACAATCCCTGCCGCTGCTGCCTCAGGCCGACGGCTGGTTTGTGATCAAGACCCGCTGTCCCGCGGGTACCCGCTACCGCTACAACATCGATGGCGAACTGGAGGTGCCGGACCCGGCCTCCCGCGCCCAGGCGGGCGATATCGACAGCCCCAGCGTGGTGGTCGATCCCCTCGCCTATCGCTGGCAGCACAGTGCCTGGCAAGGTCGGCCATGGAACGAGGCGGTGATCTACGAACTGCATGTTGGTGCGCTCGGCGGTTTCAGCGAGGTCGAGCAGCATCTGGCGCGCTTGGTCGAGTTGGGGATTACCGCCATCGAACTGATGCCGTTGGCGCAGTTTCCCGGCGAGCGCAATTGGGGCTATGACGGGGTTCTGCCTTACGCACCGCAGGCCTCCTACGGTTCGCCCGAACAACTCAAACACCTGATCGACACGGCCCACGGCTATGGCCTGGCGGTGATTCTCGACGTGGTCTACAACCACTTCGGCCCGGACGGCAATTACCTGCATCGCTACGCCAAAGGTTTTTTCCGCGAAGACCAACACACGCCGTGGGGCGCAGCCATCGACTTCCGCCGGCGCGAGGTGCGTGACTTCTTTATCGACAATGCGCTGATGTGGTTGCTGGAGTACCGCTTCGACGGCCTGCGCCTGGATGCCGTGCACGCCATCGAAGACCCGGACTTCCTTCAAGAGCTGGCGCAACGGGTTCGCCAACATATCAATCCGGCGCGGCATGTGTGGCTGATGGCGGAAAACGAGCACAACCAGGCCAGCCTGCTGGAGCAAGGTTTCGACGCGCAGTGGAACGACGACGGCCATAACGCCCTGCACGTGTTGCTTACCGGTGAAACCGATGCCTATTACGCCGACTATGCGCAAAACCCCACCGAACAACTGGCCCGTTGCCTGAGCCAGGGCTTCGTGTTTCAAGGCCATATGACCCGCCACGGTACGCCGCGCGGTGAGCCGAGCGGTCACTTGCCGCCGACGGCCTTCGTGCTTTTTTTGCAGAACCACGACCAGATCGGCAACCGCGCCTTTGGCGAGCGCTTGCATCAACTGGCCCGGCCTGAGGCCCTCTGTGCCGCCACCGTGTTACTGCTGTTGTCGCCGATGATTCCGCTGATGTTCATGGGCGATGAGTTCGCCGCCGAACAACCGTTCCTGTTCTTCACCAGCCACCACGGTGAGCTGGCGGAGTTGGTGCGCGAAGGTCGACGCAATGAATTCGCAGCCTTCAGCGCCTTTGCCGACCCGCACAAACGCGAGCAGATTCCCGACCCGAACGCGATGCAGACTTTCGAAGCGTCGCGGCCGAAGCTGACCGCCACCCGGCAACCGGCCATTCATGAGCTGTATCGTCGACTGCTGCAAATCCGCCATCAACACATTATCCCGCTGCTGCCCGGAGCCCACGCGCTGGGGGCGCTGGTACTGGCCGAGGGCGCGGTGTCGGCACGCTGGCGGCTGGGCGATGGCAGTCAGTTGCGCATTGACCTGAACCTCAGCGACGCACCCGTGGTCCACTCCCCACAGGCCGACGCGACACTGCTGTTCGAATACCCGCCGCACTCGGCCGGTCTGTTGGATCAGGGCACCCTTGCCCCGTATTGCGCGCTCGTCAGCCTCACAGCCGCAGCCCCTTTGCTACCCCCGGATGGAGAGCGACCATGAGCGATGCGCAACTGGAAATACTGGCCAGCCAAGCCGGCCTGGCCGTCGACTGGATCGACGCCAATGGCCGGCCACAGAAAGTTACCCCGGCGGTGCTGCGTTCAGTGCTGGCCGGGCTTGGCCATCCCGCCAGCACCGCCCAGGAAATCGACGCCAGCCTGCTGCAACTGCAGGAGGCACAGCAAACCCGGCACCTGCCGCCCCTGCTGACCTGTGACGTTGGTGTCGGTCTTGATCTGGCCCACTACTTTGCACCGCAAACCCCGTGTGAGATCCATCTCGAAGACGGCTCGCGGCTCAACCTCAAGCTCGATGACAACGCTGTTTTGCCCGGTTTGGTGCCGGTGGGTTATCAGCACGTCAGCATCGACGATCAGTCGTTCACCCTGGCGGTGGCGCCCGAGCGCTGCTACAGCGTCGGCGACGCCGTTGACAGTCAAACCCCTCGCGTCTGGGGCCTGAGCGTGCAGTTGTATTCGCTGCGCCGTCCTGGCGATGGCGGTTTCGGCGATACCCAGGCTCTCGAAGATCTGGCCCGGGTGGCCGGCGAACGGGGCGCCGAAGCATTAGCGATCAGCCCGCTGCATGCGATGTTCAGCGGCGACACCCAGCGCTATAGCCCTTACTCGCCGTCCAGCCGTCTGTTTCTCAATAGCCTGTACGCAGCGCCCGGCGCGATTCTCGGTGAGCGTGCCCTGCGCACCGCAATCGACGCCACGGGCCTGGCTGGCGAACTCAAGCATCTGGAAACCTTACAGCTCATCGACTGGCCCACCGCCGCCGAGGCCAAACATCGCTTGCTGGAAGCCTTGTACGAAGGATTCACCCACGGCGCACACCCCTTGCATGCCGACTTCAGCAGCTTCCGTCACGCCGGTGGCGAAGCGCTGGAAAATCATTGCCGCTTCGAAGCGATCCAGGAAGCCCGTGCAAGGCGCGGTGAAAGCCTCGACTGGCGCGAGTGGCCCGAGCAATGGCGTAACCCGCGCAGCGCCGCTCTGGCGCAATTTGCCGAAGAGAACTCGGCCCGCATCGGCTATTACGCATTCTGCCAATGGCTGATTGCGCGCAGCCTGGAGCGCGCACAAACCGCCGCCCGTGGTGCCGGCATGGGCATCGGCCTGATCGCCGACCTGGCGGTGGGCGCTGACGGCGGCGGCAGCCAGGCCTGGAGTCGCCAGGACGAATTACTCGCCTCCCTGACCGTGGGTGCGCCACCCGACATCCTCAACCGCACCGGCCAGGGTTGGGGGATATCCGCGTTTTCCCCCGAAGGTCTGGTGCGTAACGGCTTTCGCGCGTTCATCGAAATGCTGCGGGCCAATTTCGCCCATGCCGGCGGCCTGCGCATCGATCACGTCATGGGCCTGCAGCGGTTGTGGGTGATCCCCAAGGACGCGCCGCCCAGCGACGGAGCCTATCTCTATTACCCGGTGGACGACCTGCTGCGCCTGCTGACCCTCGAATCCCATCGGCACCAGGCTATCGTTCTCGGCGAAGACCTCGGCACCGTGCCTGATGGCCTGCGCGAAAAACTCATCGCGCGCTCGATCCTCGGCATGCGCGTGCTGTTGTTCGAACAGGACAACACACACTTCAAACCGATTCTCGACTGGCCGGACAACGCCCTGGCCACCACCAGCACCCACGACCTGCCGACGCTCAATGGCTGGTGGCATGGCCGCGATATCGACTGGAGCGCACGCCTGGGCCTGGTCGACGCCACGGGTGAAATCGAATGGCGTCAACATCGCGAACGCGAGCGCGAAGGCTTGCGCCGGGTGCTGAGCCAGGACCCGCAAAATTTCCGTGAAGAGTCCCATGAAACCGATCAGGTGCTCGACGCCGCCATCCGCTTCCTCGGTCATACCCGCGCGCCGCTGGTGTTGCTGCCACTGGAGGATGCCCTGGGTATCGAACAGCAGGCCAACCTGCCCGGCACCACCGACACCCACCCCAACTGGTCCCGCCGATTGCCCGGCGACAGCGAAAGCCTGCTCGATGATCCGGACGCCGCCCGCCGCCTGGAACTGCTCGCCTGTGCGCGACTTCAGGCGGCCGAGCGTGACCAATGAATCAACCGCTCAGCCAGCCGCTGCGGGCGACCCTGCGGCTGCAATTTCATAGAGGCTTCACCCTGGATCAGGCGATCCCGCTGGTGCCGTACTTTTCCAGCCTGGGCATCAGCCACGTCTATGCCTCACCGCTGCTCGCCGCCCGCGCCGGCTCCATGCACGGCTACGATGTGGTAGACCCGACCACGGTCAACCCTGAACTGGGCGGCGAAGCGGCGTTACGCCGTTTGGTCGCTGCGTTGCGCGAACAGAACATGGGGCTGATCCTCGATATCGTTTCCAACCACATGGCCGTCGGCGGTGGCGACAATCCCTGGTGGCTCGACTTGCTGGAATGGGGACGGCTGAGCCCTTACGGCGAGTTCTTCGACATTCAGTGGCACTCGCCCGACCCGTTGATGGAAGGCCAGTTGCTGCTGCCTTTTCTGGGCAGCGACTACGGCATCGCCTTGCAGGACGGCACCCTGCCCTTGCGTTTCGATGCCCGGCGCGGCGCCTTTCATGTCGAGCACTATGAACACCACTTCCCGATATGCCCCACCGACTACGGCGAACTGCTCAAGGCCAATGACCGATTGAATGCCGAGCAGGCTGAACGGCTCAAATCCCTGGCAGATCGTTTCGACACCTTGAGTTATCAGTCCGACGTGTACAGCCTGGCGATTCCACTGAAAGCCGAGCTGCGGGAACTGGCCAGTGATCCGGCCATTCTGCACGCCATCCAGCACACCCTCGACACTTACGACTCGCTCACTCCCGACGGTTTCCAGCGCCTGCATAACCTGCTGGAGCGCCAGAGTTATCGCCTGGCCAGTTGGCGCACCGCGGCGGACGACATCAACTGGCGGCGCTTTTTCGATATCAATGAACTGGGCGGCCTGCGCGTCGAGCGGCCGGCGGTGTTCGAAGCAACCCATGCAAAAATCTTCGAGCTGGTGGCCGAAGGTCTGGTCGACGGACTGCGCATCGACCACATCGACGGCCTCGCCGACCCGCGGGGCTACTGCCGCAAACTGCGACGTCGAGTTGATCGACTGGCACCCGGCCGACACCTGCCGATCTACGTCGAAAAGATCCTCGGCGAAGGCGAAACCCTGCACCGCGACTGGTGCGTCGATGGCAGTACCGGTTACGAATTCATGAACCAGTTGTCGCTGCTGCAACACGACCCCGAAGGCGCCCAGGCCTTGGGCGAACTCTGGAGCCGGCACAGCGAACGGCCCGCCGATTTCCGCCAGGAAGCACAACTGGCGCGCCAGCAGATTCTCAACGGTTCCCTCGCCGGGGATTTCGAAAGTGTTGCCCACGCCCTGTTGCAAGTGGCCCGGGACGACCTGATGACCCGGGACCTGACCCTCGGCGCGATCCGACGGGCCTTGCAGGAACTGATCGTGCACTTCCCGGTGTACCGCACTTACATCAGCCCGTTGGGTCGTGCGGCCCAGGATGACGTGTTTTTCCAGCAGGCCATGGCCGGTGCCAGGCAAACCCTTGGCGAGGCCGACTGGCCGGTGCTCGATTGCCTGGCCGGCTGGCTCGGTGGCCAACCCTGGCGCAAGCGACCGGTGGGCCGCCCACGCAAACTGCTCAAGCATGCCTGCGTGCGCTTCCAGCAACTGACCTCACCGACAGCGGCCAAAGCGGTGGAAGACACCGCGCTTTATCGCTCGGCGGTGCTGCTGTCGCGCAACGATGTCGGCTACAACACCGAGCAGTTCAGCGCCCCGGTTGCCGACTTTCATGCCGCCTGCGCCAATCGCCTCGCCGAGTTCCCCGACAACCTGCTGGCCACCGCGACCCACGACCACAAACGAGGTGAAGACACCCGCGCGCGGCTGGCGGTGTTAAGCGAGCGCAGCGCCTGGTACGCCGAACAGGTCGAGCACTGGCGAACCCTCGCGGGCGAACTGCGCAGCGACCCCGGCGCGCCCTCGGCGGGCGACGAGCTGATTCTCTATCAAGCAATCCTCGGCAGTTGGCCACTGGAATTGTGTAGCGACGATCAACCTGCGCTCGAGGACTACGCCAAACGCCTCTGGCAGTGGCAACGCAAAGCCCTGCGCGAAGCCAAGTTGCAAAGCAGCTGGAGCGCGTCAAACGAGGCATATGAACAGGCGACCCACGGGTTTCTCGAACGCCTGCTGCTGAGCCCCGAAGGTCAGCCATTGCGCGCGGCCATCGAGGCAGCCGCTCAACGCATTGCCGTCCCGGGTGCACTGAATGGATTGGCGCAAACCTTGCTGCGAATGACCGTGCCGGGAGTGCCGGATCTCTATCAGGGCAACGAGTTCTGGGACTTCACCCTGGTCGATCCGGATAACCGCCGGCCGGTGGATTACGTCAGCCGTCAGCAGGCCATGCACCTACCGCTTGACCTGCCCGCTCTGTTGGCGAACTGGCGTGACGGGCGCATCAAGCAAACCCTGATCGCCCGGGCGCTGAACCGGCGTGCCGAGTATGCCGAACTGTTTCAAAAAGGCACTTACCAAGCCCTTGAAGTGATTGGCAGCCAGGCTCACCGGGTACTGGCGTTTGCTCGAGAATGGCAGGGAAAACTGGCAATCGTGACCGTACCGATACGTTGTGCCGGACTGCTGGAAAACAGTGCCGCCCCCCGGATTGACGCGTCGCTGTGGGGCGATACCCGAATCAAATTGCCGTTCACCGCCACCGAAGAAAATCTGAAGGGACTTTTTACCAGCGTCGCAGTCACAAAACACAAGGAGCTGATGGTCGGCGCCGCGCTGGGGGATTTCCCGGTCAATCTCTTTACCCAAACTTGAGTTCAGTTCAGGAGCATTGCGATGAGTACCGACGAAAAACGCATTCGCGAATTTGCCTATCAAATCTGGGAATCCGAAGGAAAACCCGAGGGCCAGGAAGCCCGCCATTGGGAGATGGCCTGCAAACTCGCCGAGGCCGAAGCCCTGGCGCCCGGCAAACCAGCCAAAGCGAGCAGCAGCAAAACCGCAAGCAAGCCCGCGGCCAGCAAGCCCGACGGCAAGCTGGTCAATGGCAAGGGCCTCGAAACCAAACCCCGCGCCAAGCCCAAAGCCAAACCCGCTGCCGCTTCGGCAGTGATCCCGCCGGGCGAAAAAACCACCGTGAAAAAGCCGCGCACCGCGCGTAAACCACCCGAGGTCTGACGCTTCACTGTCTTGTCCTGATTGACTTCGTGGCGAGCCCGCTCGCCACCGAGAGCGCATTCGCCCTCGAAAAATACCGTTGCAGGAGCAGCTATGACCAGTCCAAAGAAAACCGCGCCCGAACCTCACGAGGCCTCGCGAATCCGTGAAGGCTTGCCCTTCCCGCCAGGCGCGACCTGGGATGGCCTGGGGGTCAATTTCGCGCTGTTTTCGGCTAACGCGACCAAGGTCGAACTGTGCATCTTCGACGATGCCGGTGAGGTGGAACTTGAGCGCATCGAGCTGCCGGAATACACCGACGAGACCTACCACGGCTACTTGCCCGACGCCCATCCGGGGCTGATCTACGGCTATCGCGTGTACGGGCCGTACGACCCGGCCAACGGTCATCGCTTCAACCCGAACAAACTGCTGATCGACCCCTATGCCAAACAGTTGGTCGGCCAATTGAAATGGTCCGAAGCGTTGTTCGGCTTCACCATCGGCCACCCCGACGCCGACCTCAGTTTCGATGAGCGGGACAGCGCGCCTTTCGTGCCCAAGTGCAAAGTGATCGACCCGGCCCACACCTGGGGCCATGACCATCGGGTCAGCGTGCCATGGGACAAGACGATCATTTATGAGACTCACGTACGCGGTTTCAGCATGCTTCACCCCGCCGTTCCCGAGAACCTGCGCGGCACCTTCGCCGGGTTGATGGTCGATGACGTGCTGGAACACATCCGCAAGCTCGGCGTATCGACTGTGGAGTTGCTGCCGATCCATGCCTTCGTCAACGACCAGCATCTGCTGCACAAAGGCATGACCAATTATTGGGGTTACAACAGCATTGCGTTCTTTGCCCCGGACCCGCGCTACCTGGCCAGCGGCAAGATCGCCGAGTTCAAGGAGATGGTCGCGCACCTGCACGACGCCAATCTGGAAGTGATCCTCGACGTGGTCTACAACCACACCGCCGAGGGCAACGAACAAGGCCCGACCCTGTCCATGCGCGGCATCGACAACGCCTCTTACTACCGCTTGAGGCCCGACGACAAACGCTACTACATCAACGATTCCGGCACCGGCAACACCCTGGACCTGAGCCACCCGTGCGTGCTGCAAATGGTCACTGACTCGCTGCGTTACTGGGCCACGGAAATGCACGTGGACGGTTTCCGTTTCGACCTGGCAACCATCCTCGGCCGCTACCATGACGGCTTCGACGAACGGCACAGCTTCCTCGTCGCCTGTCGCCAGGACCCGGTGCTGCGTCAGGTGAAGTTGATTTCCGAATCCTGGGACTGTGGCCCCGGCGGTTATCAGGTCGGGAACTTCCCGCCGGGCTGGGTCGAATGGAACGACAAATTCCGCGACACCGTGCGCGCGTTCTGGAAAGGTGACGACGGCCAGCTCGCCGACTTCGCCAGCCGCATGACCGCCTCCGGTGAGATGTTCAACCAGCGCGGCCGTCGACCGTATGCTTCGCTGAACTTCGTCACCGCCCATGACGGCTTCACCCTCAACGATCTGGTGTCGTACAACGACAAGCACAACGAGGCCAACGACGAGAACAATCAGGACGGCAGCAACAACAACCTGTCGTGGAACCACGGCGTCGAAGGCCCCACCGACGATCCCGAGATCAATGCCCTGCGCCTGCGGCAGATGCGCAACTTCTTCGCCACGCTGCTGCTGTCCCAGGGTACGCCGATGCTGGTGGCCGGCGACGAGTTCGCCCGCACCCAGAAAGGCAACAACAATGCTTATTGCCAGGACAGCGAGATCGGTTGGGTCAATTGGGACATGAGCGAAGACGGCAAGGCGCTGCTCAAGTTCGTCAAACGCCTGATCAAGTTGCGCCTGGCCTATCCGATCCTTCGGCGCGGGCGCTTCCTGGTGGGTAATTACAACGAGGACATCGGCGTCAAGGACGTGACCTGGCTGGCCCCGGACGGCAGCGAAATGTCCAATGAGCAATGGGAAGAAGGCCACGGTCGCTGCATGGGCATACTGCTCGATGGCCGCGCCCAGGAAACCGGCATTCGCCGCAAGGGTGCCGACGCAACCCTGCTGCTGGTGGTCAACGCGCACCATGACATCGTCAACTTCCTGCTGCCGGAAGTGCCTGACGGTGGTTTCTGGACTTGCATGATCGATACCAATCAACCGTCGATTCGGGGCCAGGAACGCTTTGAATTTGGTCGCCAATATTCGGTTACTGGCCGTTCGCTGCTGTTGTTTGAACTGCAGCATGAGGAAGAAGAGTGAGAGTGATCACCATAATATCTGTAGCAGCCTCGCAGGCTCGGCAGCTGCTACCAAGGGACGGTTTCGGTGACTTTTTGCGAAGCCTGACACAGCCTGGGTTAAAAAAAACGCATCAGACCAAAGGCTGAGGCGACGAATAGCGTTTCATGAGCAATACTTTGAACGCGGCAATCCAGGGTTCGGAGCGCCGCACATTGCTATCTACCCGCCTTCACGGGTCTGCCAGGCTTGCTCCCGTAAGCATTGCGCACGACTGAGGGCCAGACAGAACAAGGACGTAGCGCCTATGAGACCGGTTTCCATCAGCGAAAACAGCTTGCCTGCGCAGATCTGGAACAGCGCCCCACAACTGGACAACATCCCCGTCATCAACACCGAAACACTGGTCCCTGCTGGAGCTCGCGCGGTGGTGATCGCCCCGCATCCCGGCGATGAAGTGGTGACTTGCGGTGGCCTGCTGCAACTGTTGTGCTCCCTTGGTCATCCTCTGCAACTGATCTCGATCACCGACGGCAGCGCCAGCCATCCGGGGTCGCGTCAGTGGTCGGAAAAGCGCCTGAGCGTGTTCCGCCCCCAGGAAAGTGTCGAAGCCTTGCGTCGACTCGGCTTGCCGATGCACAGCCTGAAGTGGATTCGCGGCGGCTTCACCGACAACGCTCTGGCCGAGCGAGAGTCTGAATTGACCCAATTCATCGTCCGCTACCTGCGCCCCGGCGATGTGGTGTTCACCACCTGGCGCGAAGACGGCATCGTCGACCACGACGCTGTCGGCCGGGCCAGCGCCAGGGCTGCCGCCCTGGTCGGGGCGACGCTCAACGAAATACCGGTCTGGGCCTGGCACTGGCCGATGCGCGAGCACGGGCTGATCCCCTGGCATCGCGCGCGTAAGCTACGCCTCGACACCTGGACTGTCGCGCGCAAAAGCCACGCCACCTATGCCTACGCCAGCCAGCTCGACGGCGAACCGGCGATCGGCATCGCCCCGCTGCTGCCACGAGTGATTCTGGAACGCATGCGGTTGCCGTATGAAATTGTGTTTGTCTGATCGGACTCGCTCGTAGCAGCTGCCGAGCCTGCGAGGCTGCGTTCGGCGGCGTAGCCGTCGTAAAACCGGAACTTACGGTGCATCAGGCAAACCGCGTCAGCCGGATTCACGACGGCTACGTCCGAATGCGGCCCACACCGAACGCTGCCTCGCGGTGCTCGACAGCTGCTACGGGTGTGGTGAATGTGTTTGAACTGCTCGCCCACGCATCAGTCGCATACATACAGCAGCCCTGATTCAGAGGAGTGAACGTGACCCACGATGCCGAACGCCAAGCCGTCGAATCAGTGCCATCGAACACGCCCCCGGCGATTCGCCGACTCAGAGTACTGACGGTCAATACTCACAAGGGTTTCACCGCCCTCAACCGACGTTTCATCCTCCCGGAACTGCGCGAAGCGGTACGCAGTACGTCGGCGGACCTGGTGTTTCTGCAGGAAGTGGTCGGTGAGCATGACCGGCATTCTTCCCGTTACAACGACTGGCCACCGACCTCGCAGTACGAATTCCTGGCCGACAGCATGTGGAGCGATTTCGCTTACGGTCGCAACGCGGTCTACCCCGACGGCCATCACGGCAATGCCCTGCTGTCGAAATACCCGATCCGCGAATTTCGCAACCTCGATGTCTCGATCACCGGCCCCGAGCGGCGCGGCTTGCTGCACTGTGTGCTGGATGTGCCGGGCCATGCCGAAGTGCATGCCATTTGCGTGCACCTGAGCCTGTTGGAAAGCCATCGACAACTCCAGCTGCAGTTGCTCTGCCTGTTACTCGAATCGTTGCCAGAGGACGCCCCGGTCATCATTGCCGGCGACTTCAACGACTGGCAGTTGCAAGGCAATGCCACCCTCGCCCGACGCGACTACCTGCATGAAGCGTTCGAACGCCACCACGGCCGCCCGGCGAAAACGTACCCGGCACGGTTTCCCCTGCTGCGCCTGGACCGCATCTACCTGCGCAATGCCAGCAGTCATGAGCCGCGCATACTCGGCTACAAACCCTGGACGCACCTGTCGGACCATTTGCCGCTGGCAGTGGAGGTACGCCTGTAACACCGTCAAACGACAGGCGCCAAGAACTGCAGCCTGAAGCAGAAAAAATGACAGTAATCACGTCACGGACTTGCTCATGGATTTTGCACTGTTCATCCGTCACGCAACCGATAGCCCACTACCCAATACGTCTGGATTGCACCTTTCAGGATGATTTTTCGTACAAACAACAACTTAGATCGGCGCCAATAATCAGTCACTTACAGAGTCTGAAATAGCCGTACCACTTATCGGCCATTTTCTTGACGCAGCGTCATCGGTCTTCTTAGCTAGTCCTTACTACCCCCGGAAATCCATCAGGGGCAAGCCTCCAGACACCCGTAAAACGGGCGGGTCGGACCTTGCCTCAATCCATTCGGTCGCCCCTCATTCGGGGTAGGAGAGACGCCACAGCGAGATACGCATGCGATTGCAAGGTAGACCTCCATGAGAACTTCATTCACCCCACAAGAGATAAAATTCACTTTTTGCGTCGTCTCCGGTTCACTCCTGCTGTGCTCATCCATGGAGGTGCGAGCGTCGTCTTCCGAGGACGAAACAACGCCCTGGTACAGCCAGCAACTACCGACAATTACCTTGCCCTTCGGCGTCGCCACATATCCTGACCGTTTACGCGTCAACTCAGACTTACCCAGCTCACGCCTGACGATCGAAGACGCCGCGCCCTTGGCCTGGGATCACGCCTATGGCCCGACGTCGCGGCAGGCACAAACCGATTATCTGACCCAGGGCACGATCCCCGGAGCCAGCGAATTCAAAGGCCCGGCACTCCTGACCGTGCAAAGCAACAGCGGTAGTATCCAGCGGGTCGGACTGATCGGCGGCACCGCTCAATTCCAGGGCAACGACAACGGCCTGCTGACCAGCCGCGCCCTCGCCGACCCCAGCCATGACACGCTCAACCTTCAAGGCCAAAGCCTGGGTGCCTACTGGAGCCTGACCGGGGCGCAAGGCTGGCACGTCGACTTGACGGCCAGCGGCGGCCGGGTCAGCGGTTTTAGCCGCAACGACCAGGGCGTGCGACAAACCACCGAAGGCAGCGCGATGACAGTGTCGGTGGAAGGTGGTTTCCCGATTGGCCTGGGCGACAACTGGGTGGTTGAACCCCAGGCGCAGTTGATCAATCAACGCATCACGCTGGATACGCCATATGCCGGGTCAGGCAACGCCTCGTCCAGCGACCTGACCTCCTGGAGCGGTCGGGTCGGTGCACGCTTGAAAGGCAATTACGATATCAACGGCCTGCCGGTCGAACCCTATGTGCGGACCAATTTGTGGCACACGGTGTACACGGGCAACACAGTGAGCCTGGATCAGGTCGACAAAATCAGCAGCAGTCGCAATTCATCGACAGTAGACGTGGGTCTGGGGTTGGTGGCCAGAGTGACGCCTTCGGTCAGCCTGTATGTCAGCGCCGACTACAGCAGCAATGTGGTTGAAAATGATTTGAACGGGTTGATTGGCAGCCTTGGGGTGCGGATGCGTTGGTAAAAAAATCAAAAGATCGCAGCCTTCGGCAGCTCCTACGGTTCAACGTTGTCCCGCCCACCTGGGGCGACCCGATCCTGTAGGAGCCGGCGAAGCCGGCGATCTTTTCGATCAACCCTCCGGTCGCAGAATCAACACCGCCAACGGCGGCAAATTCAACACCAGGGAAAGTGCCTGCCCATGGCTCGGTTCCTCCTCGGTGAACACCCCGCCACCGTTACCGTAATTGGACCCGGCATAGGTGTCGGCGTCGCTGTTGATCAACTCGACCCAGCGCCCGGCAAACGGCACGCCGACGCGGTAGGACTGACGCGGCACCGGGGTGAAGTTGGCCACCACCAATACCGGCCTGCCCTCCTTGCTCCAGCGTAGCCAGGCATAAACGCTGTTGATCGCGTCGTCGCCGATCAACCACTGGAAGCCCTGCGGTACATCGTCCTGATCGTGCAGGGCAGGTTCTTCGCGATACAACCGATTCAAGTCGCCGACCAGCTTGCGCACACCCTGGTGTTCCGGATATTGCAGCAAGTACCAGTCCAGCTGCTGATCGTGATTCCACTCCCGCCACTGGCCGAACTCGCAGCCCATGAACAACAGTTTCTTGCCCGGATGGGTCCACATGAAACTCAGGTAAGCCCGCAGGTTGGCAAACTTCTGCCAGCGATCGCCAGGCATCTTGTCGATCAGCGAATGCTTGCCGTGCACCACTTCATCGTGGGAAATCGGCAGGATGAAACGCTCGGACCAGGCATACACCAGGCCGAAACTCAGTTCGTTGTGATGATGGGCGCGGTACACCGGATCCTGCTGAATGTAATGCAGCGAATCGTGCATCCAGCCCATGTTCCACTTATAGGCAAAACCCAGCCCGCCCTGTTGTGTGCTCTGGCTGACACCCGGCCACGCGGTGGATTCCTCGGCAATCACCAGTGCGCCCGGTGCTTCCAGCGCCACTACGTCGTTGAGATGACGCAGGAAATCGATGGCTTCCAGGTTTTCCCGACCGCCGTGACGGTTGGGCACCCATTCGCCGGCCTTGCGCGAGTAATCGCGATACAGCATCGACGCCACTGCGTCGACCCGCAGTCCATCGACATGGAAATGCTTGAGCCAGTGCAGCGCCGACGCCAGCATGTAGCCGTGCACCTCGGTGCGGCCCAGGTTGTAGATCAGCGTGTCCCAGTCCTGGTGAAAGCCCTCCATCGGGTTGCCGTATTCGTACAGCGCGGTGCCGTCGAACTGCGCCAGGCCATGGACATCGGTCGGGAAATGCGCCGGCACCCAATCAAGGATCACGCCGACTTCGGCCTGGTGACACGCGTTGACGAAAGCGGCGAACTCATCCGGCGAGCCGTAACGGGCGCTCGGGGCAAACTGCGACAACAATTGATAACCCCAGGAGCCACCGAATGGATGTTCCATGATCGGCATCAGTTCGATGTGGGTGAAACCCAGCTCTTTGACGTACGGAATCAGCCGCTCGGCCAGTTCAGGCCAGGTGTACTGACGGGCGACTTCGCCCAGGTCATCCAGCTCGCATTGCCAGGAACCGGCATGCAACTCATAGATCGACAGCGGTGCACTGGTTCGCTGACGCTCGCTGCGGGACAGCATCCAGTCCTGGTCCTGCCAGTCGACTTTCAGCGGCGAGGCGATTTTTGATGCGGTATCCGGCGGCAGCGCGGTGGCCAGAGCCATCGGGTCGGCCTTGAGCGGCAGAATGCCGTGGGCGCCGAGGATTTCGTATTTGTAGGCCTCCCCCGCTTGCAGGCGCGGGATGAACAACTCCCAGACCCCAGTGGGATGGCGCAGGCGCATCGGATGCCGACGACCGTCCCAGACGTTAAAATCGCCGACCACCGAGACCCTTCTGGCGTTCGGCGCCCACACGGCGAAGCGCACACCCTCCACGCCATCGACCGTCTTCAACTGCGCGCCGAGGCAACTGCTCAGATCCCGGTGATTGCCCTCGGCGAACAGGTACAAGTCCATCTCGCCGAGTAACGGGCCAAAGCTGTAGGGGTCTTCGGCCAGTTGCTCGCCGCCGGCCCAACGGGTTCGCAATAAATAGGGCCGGGCCTGCTCGAAGTGCCCGACGAACAGTCCCGGAGTCTGGGTCGTCTCAAGGCTGCCGAGTTCTTCCCCGGACGCCTTGTCCACCACCTGAACGCTCAAGGCGTCCGGCAGATAGGCCCGAATGAATTGCCCGCCGGCGCCATCGCCGTGCGGGCCGAGAATTGCAAAGGGATCCTGATGTTCGGCGCGTACCAATGCGTCGATATCCCGCGCTTTGGGCAGCAGCGCCTCTTTAACGTGCCCCTGTTCCTTGTTCGAGAAACTCATGACTACTCTCCACCAAGATCGGAAAAGGGTTTAAGCCCACTCAATAATCCATATAAACCGTGCAACGGCACCGGTAGCCAAGTGGGGCGGTTTTCAGCCTCATAGGCCACTTCGTAAGCCGCCTTCTCCAGACCGAACAACGCCAGCGCAGCATCCTCGCCTTCAGGATCTTGCCATGCATGAGCAAGACTAGCTGCCGCCAGCCGATAAGCGTCGACAAATGATTGTCGCGCCTCTCTTAAATAACGCTCGGCAACCCTTTGACGCGCCGCCTGAGCATCCGCCGTGTTATCGACGTTGTGCACGTTGATCGCCATCGCCGCGGCATAATCGAAGGAGCGCAACACCCCGCTGACATCTTTATAGGGGCTGTGTTTGCCACGGCGCTCATGCAGCGGCCGCGCGGGTTCACCCTCAAAATCGATCAGATAAGCATCACCCTTGATCACCAGCACTTGCCCCAGGTGCAAGTCACCATGGACGCGGATACGCAAGCCGCCAGCGGCCTTTTTGCCCAGCTCCTGGATATGTCCGAGGATGGCTTTCTTGTTGTCCAGCAAGCGGCTGACCAATGTCTGGTCCGTCGCGCTCAGTTCGGATTGATGTTGCTTGAGCAGCTTCAGTGCATGCTCCAGCTGCGCCGCCACGTCCTTGGCCGAAGCCAGGGCATCTTTCTGGCTCATGATGTGTGGGGCAAAGTCCGGGTTGACGCTCGGGGTCGCCAGCACCTGATGCATTTCCCCCAGACGCTGGCCGAGCATGCCGGCAAAATCCTTCAACTCGCCGAGGGCGTTGTAGTGCTGTTCCTGCTCGGACACGGCATCGGCGAGCTCGTCACGAAGCGCCCGTTCGAGGTTGTTCTGGGTCCATTCCCACGCGTCGCCCTGATTGCTCAAGTAACCTTGGGCGATCATCAACAGCGTGTCCTCGCCCGCCGCATCGCGACGAATCACCGCTCCCAACAGCGGCGAAATATTTTTGAAACCGGCATGGGTCAGGTACGCGCTCATTTCCAGTTCCGGGTGCACCCCTGACGCGACCTTGCGGATTAACTTCAGCACCAGGCTGGCGCCGATCACCACCGAACTGTTGGATTGCTCGGCAGACAGGTAACGCACCTGCGACTCGGCACTCAGCCCCAGTTTGGCCAATTCATCAGTAGGCTCGAAACGGATCTCGCCACCGTCCGAGGGCAACACCGTACTGGCCTGCATGCCCTGCAACACTGCATGAACAAAGCTGTCGAGGCTGAAGGCGTCGGTGATCAGGCCGACCTGACGACCGCGCCGAACCCTGGCCAGCGCCAACTGCTGGGGCAAGGCCGCGCCAACCTGCTCCTCGGAAATAAAGCCGAATGGCAACTGATAGCGACTGGTCTGGCCAGCGCTGGTGACGTCGATTTCACTCAACAGCACCGGATGCTGCGGGTCGCCGAAGCGCACGCCGTAGGCGAGGTTGACGCTGTCGATGGTGCCGTCCTTACCGGCATACCAGCGGCGATTCTGCAGCCAGCTCGGCAGAATGGCCTGCTCCAGCGTGGCGCGGGACGGTGCTTCAAGCAGCTCTTCCATACGATTCTTCAGCACCAGGGTGGTGAAGTCCGGCAGGCTTTGCGCCGGTTCCACATGCCAACTCGGCATCTGATTTTCCGCCGCCAGGCCGAACCAGTAGAACCCGTAAGGCGCCAGCGTCAGCAGGAAATTCAACTGACCGATGGGCGGGAACGCGTTGCCGCCGAGCATCTCCACCGGAACCATGCCGACATACGCCGACAAATCCAGCTCCGCCGCTTGCGCGCTGCGGGACACGTTGGCCACGCACAGAATGATCTCGTGCTTGCCGTCCGCGCCGGTGAACTCACGGGTGTAAGCCAGGATCCGGCGATTGCTCGGCGACAGCATCTTCAGCGTGCCGCGACCGAAGGCCTTGGACTGCTTGCGTATCGCGAGCATGCGCCGGGTCCAGTTCAACAATGAATGAGGGTCGCCGGCCTGGGTTTCGACGTTGACCGACAGATAGCCATACTGCGGGTCCATGATCGGCGGCAACACCAGACTGGCCGGGTCGGCGCGGGAGAAGCCGCCGTTACGGTCGATCGACCACTGCATCGGCGTGCGCACACCGTCGCGGTCGCCGAGGTAGATGTTGTCACCCATGCCGATTTCATCGCCGTAATACAGGGTCGGCGTGCCGGGCATCGACAGCAACAGACTGTTGAGCAGCTCCACGCGACGACGATCGCGTTCCATCAACGGCGCCAGACGCCGGCGAATCCCCAGGTTGATCCGCGCCCGACGGTCGGCCGCGTAGTAGTTCCACAGGTAATCGCGCTCCTTGTCGGTGACCATTTCCAGGGTCAATTCATCGTGGTTGCGCAGGAAAATCGCCCACTGGCAGTTGGCAGGGATTTCCGGAGTCTGGCGCAGAATGTCGGTGATCGGGAAACGATCTTCCTGGGCCAGCGCCATGTACATGCGCGGCATCAGCGGGAAGTGAAACGCCATGTGGCATTCGTCGCCGTTCTGGCCTTTGGCGTCGGTGTTACCAAAATACAGCTGAGTGTCTTCCGGCCACTGATTGGCCTCGGCCAGCAGCATGCGATCGGGGTAATTGGCGTCGATCTCGGCGCGGATCTGCTTGAGGACGTCGTGGGTCTCGGGGAGGTTTTCGTTGTTGGTGCCGTCGCGCTCGATCAGGTACGGGATCGCGTCCAGCCGCAGGCCGTCGATGCCCATGTCGAGCCAGTAGCGCATCACCGACAGCACCGCTTTCATCACTTGCGGGTTGTCGAAATTCAGGTCCGGCTGGTGGGAATAGAAGCGGTGCCAGAAGTACTGACCGGCCACCGGGTCCCAGGTCCAGTTGGACTTTTCGGTGTCGAGAAAGATGATGCGGGTGCCGTCGTATTTCTGATCGTTATCGGACCAGACATAGAAGTCGCGGGCCGCCGAGCCGGGCTTGGCCTTGCGCGCGCGCTGGAACCAGGCGTGCTGGTCCGAGGTGTGGTTGATGACCAGTTCGGTGATCACCCGCAGACCGCGTTTATGGGCTTCGGAAATGAAGCGTTTGGCATCGGCCAGGGTGCCGTAGTCGGGGTGCACGCCACGGTACTCGGCGATGTCGTAGCCATCGTCGCGTCGTGGCGAGGGGTAGAACGGCAACAGCCAGATGGTGTTGACGCCCAGATCGGCAATGTAATCGAGTTTGGCGATAAGGCCGGGAAAGTCGCCGATCCCGTCATTGTTGGAGTCGAAAAAAGACTTAACGTGAACCTGGTAGATCACCGCATCCTTGTACCAGAGCGGGTCTTTGATGAAGGTGGCTGACCTGGGTTTCTTCGCCATTTGAAACTCCTGTTTAATTCGAATAAAACCGCCGGACCTGTGGCGAGGGAGCTTGCTCCCGCTCGGCTGCGAAGCAGTCGTAAAACCTGCAAATGAGGTGTGACTGACATATTGTCTGGGGCCGCTGCGCGACCCAGCGGGAGCAAGCTCCCTCGCCACAAAAGCCCCCTCGCCACAGTCAAGAAGCGGTAATCCGCCAAATCCCGAACGGCAGATGCCACGGTTCGATCCGCATGAACTGGTACTTGCCGTGCCAGGTCCAGCGGTGACCGTTCATCAAGTCTTCGCCTTGGGTGCTGGCATCGTCGGGCAGGCCCATTTCCCACAGCGGCAATTCAAAATTCGCTTCCTGGGCGTTATTCGGATCGAGGCTGACGGCCACCAGAATGAAATTGCTGCCATCCTCACTGCGCTTGCCGAAATACAGAATGTTGTCGTTCCAGGCGTTGTAGACCTTCAGGCCCAGATGCGTGTGCAGCGCCAGGTTCTGTCGGCGGATGCGGTTGAGCTGGGCGATTTCGGCAATGATGTTGCCCGGCGCGTTGAAGTCCCGCGGGCGGATCTCGTACTTCTCGGAATTGAGGTACTCCTCCTTGCCCGGCACCGGCGCCGCTTCACACAGCTCGAAGCCCGAATACATGCCCCATAACCCGGAACCCATGGTCGCAAGCGCCGCGCGAATCAGAAAACCGGGGCGCCCGGAGTCATGCAGGAATGCCGGGTTGATGTCCGGCGTATTGACGAAAAAATTCGGCCGGTAGCATTCACGCCATGGCGACTCGTTGAGTTCGGTGAAATAGGTCGCCAGTTCGGTCTTGGTGTTGCGCCAGGTGAAATAGGTGTAGCTCTGGGAGTAACCGACCTTGCCCAGGCGCGCCATCATCGCCGGCGTGGTAAAGGCTTCCGCCAGAAAAATCACCTCGGGGTACAGCGCCCGCACATCGGCGATCAACCACTGCCAGAACGGCAACGGTTTGGTGTGGGGGTTATCAACGCGAAACAGCTTCACGCCCTCTTCGACCCAGCCCACCACGATGTCCCGCAATTCAACCCACAGGCTGGGAATCGCATCCACGGCATAGAAATCGACGTTGACGATGTCCTGATATTTCTTCGGCGGGTTCTCGGCGTATTTGATCGTGCCGTCCGGGCGCCAGTTGAACCAGCCCGGATGCTCTTTGAGCCAAGGGTGATCCTGGGAACACTGAATCGCAAAGTCGAGGGCCACTTCCAGCCCATGTTCGGCGGCCGCCGCGACGAGCCGGCGAAAGTCTTCGCGGCTGCCCAGTTCCGAGTGAATCGCCTCATGCCCGCCTTCTTCGCTGCCGATGGCGTAAGGACTGCCCGGGTCGTCGGGGCCGGCGGTCAACGAGTTGTTCGGGCCTTTGCGATAGCTGCGGCCGATCGGGTGGATCGGCGTGAAGTACAGCACGTCGAAGCCCATGTCCTGGATCATCGCCAGCCGTGTGTGCACGTCATTGAAAGTGCCGTGGCGGGCCGGGTCATCGGTGATCGAGCGCGGAAACAATTCATACCAACTGGCGAACTGCGCCAACTCCCGCTCCACGTCCACCGGAAATTCAGGACTCAGGCTCACGAAGGGACGATGATCGGCCTGGGCCATCAAGTCCGCGCTGCGTTGGTGCAGAAACAAGGCAACCTGCTCGGTTTCGAGCAGACCGGACAACTCATGGTGCAACGCCGCCAGCTGCTCGCTGAGGAGGCCTTCACTGCGTTCCGCTGCCTGCTTGACGTGCAGGCGCCCTTCCTGCAATTCCAGGCTGACCGACATGCAGGCCCCGTGCTTCTTTTTTAGCTCATAACAAAAACTGGCGTACTGATCGATCCAGGCTTCGATACAGAACGCATAGCGGCCCTGCTTCTTGACACGGAACTGGCCCTGCCAGCCGTTATTGCCCAACTCGGCCATCACCTCGCTCTGCCAGGTGTCGTCGCCTTCGGCACGCCAACGGATGCGCACGGCCAGTTTGTCATGACCGTCGGCAAACACTTTGCTGGTCACCACCACGTCCTGATCGACCACGGCTTTAACGGCAAATTGCCCGCCATCGAGGGTCGGCATGGTGTTTTCAATTACGATCCGCGGCAGCAACAATGCCTGGGACAGCGGTATATGCGGGTTGTAGCTCAATTCTGTGGGTTTCTCTGCAGTCATCGAGCATCTCTCCTTTACGCCCCAAGGACGCTCTTGTGCATGGTCATCATTCACACGAAGCAGTCTGCCCCGATATGAATGCACCGGCATGAACTCACATAAGTTCCGAGCCACAGGCGCCGGCAAAGTTCAGAGGGACTTGCCAGGTCCTTCGAGGAATCAATCCCCCGGGCACGGGTCAACCAACTTAAGCACGACTCACGCCATCTATCGGTTGCACAGAACAATCACCGGCAAATGCGCCCTAACACTTAATGAATCCGCAAAAAGGCCTCCTCCATGACCGTGCGCATCGACAACCAGACCTGCTTCTTCATCACCGAAAACGGCGAAGAAATTCGCCTTTGCCCTGATATCACCATAATCACTGACGAGGAAAAATCCATGTCGGCAGTGGAACTCGACGGCCAGCGCTTCTACATCACCGAAGCAGAAGCCGACGCATTGACCGTAGCAGGCGCCGTGGACGGTCGTCGGCATTTGAAGGCCACGAACAGTGATTCGGTGATTTGACTGACCCGCATCAACACACCCCGCCAGCGCCTGACATAGGTACTTGCAGCCCGCCCTTGCGGGTGCATCAAGTTGTCGCAGGCGGGTGTGGGCAGCCCATCTGATCCGCTTTTTATTGCGTTAGCTGAGTCTGTTATGCAAACAGATCGCTGGTCATAGTGCTCAGGCCTGATGGAGGCTGATGAGCGAAAGACCATGAGCGATAGAATCCCCGTCCGAACCGTTGAACCTGCCTCATTTATAAAAAACATTGAGCCTTCGCGCCCAAAGATGAAGGCCAAGTCCAGCGACAACCTGATCCACACCCGCAGCTTCACCGGCCTGTTCCGCACCCTGCGCATGAGCGGCGCGGGGTTTCTATTTCTGCTGTTCTTCGGCACGGTGTGGCTGAACTGGGGCAGCCGCCAGGCGGTGCTCTGGGACCTGTCCGAAAGCAAATTCCACATCTTCGGCGCGACCTTCTGGCCCCAGGACTTCATTCTGCTGTCGGCGCTGCTGATCATCGCCGCCTTCGGTCTGTTTGCGATCACCGTGTTCGCAGGCCGGGTCTGGTGCGGTTACACCTGCCCGCAGAGCTCCTGGACCTGGATCTTCATGTGGTGCGAGAAGATCACCGAAGGCGAGCGCAACCAGCGGATCAAGCTGCAAGCCGCGCCCTGGGGCCTGAACAAACTGCTCCGCCGCTCGGCCAAACACACCTTGTGGCTGGCGATCAGCCTGCTCACCGGCCTGACCTTTGTCGGCTACTTCACACCGATCCGGCCCCTGGCCGAAGAGCTGCTGACTTTGCAAATCGGCGGTGTCAGCCTGTTCTGGGTGCTGTTTTTCACCGGTGCCACTTACATCAACGCTGGCTGGCTACGTGAAGCCGTGTGCATGCACATGTGTCCATACGCACGGTTCCAGAGCGTGATGTTCGACAAGGACACCCTGACCATTTCCTACGACGTGGCTCGCGGCGAAAACCGTGGCCCGCGCAAACGTGAAGTGAAACCCGCCGAGGTCGGACTGGGCGATTGCATCGACTGTCAGGTGTGCGTCCAGGTTTGCCCGACCGGCATCGACATCCGCGATGGCTTGCAGATGGAATGCATCGGTTGCGCCGCGTGCATCGACGCCTGCGATTCGATCATGGACAAAATGGGCTACGCCCGAGGGCTGATCAGCTACACCTCGGAGCATCAATTGCAGGGTGGCAAGACCCACCTGCTGCGCCCGCGCCTGATCGGTTACACCGCGGTGCTGCTGGTGATGATCGGCGCCTTCGCCCTGGCCTTGGTGGAGCGGCCGATGGTGTCGCTGGACGTGAGCAAGGACCGTGGCCTGTTCCGCGAGAACAGTGAAGGTCAGATCGAAAACATCTACAGCCTGAAGGTCATCAACAAGACCCAGCAACGTCAGGAGTACCGTCTGACACTGGTCGACGACGACGGCTTCCAGTTGCAAGGCAAGACCGAACTGAGCCTGGCCCCCGGTGAAATAGTCGATGTACCGGTGTCGGTGGCGATGACCACGGAACGGCCGAGCAGCAGCTCGCAGACAATCAGCTTCAAGATTGTCGACAGCGATGAGCCGGACATCTATAGCGTGGCCAAGAGCCGGTTTGTTGCACCGATGAACCGCTGAGCCTTTAAGATGCAATCCTTTGTCGGATGCGGTCCTCTGTGGCGAGGGAGCTTGCTCCCGCTGGGGTGCGAAGCGCCCCTGAAAATCTACGACTGCTACGCAGCCGAGCGGGAGCAAGCTCCCTCGCCACAACAGCGCACTACATGAATAACTCCAAATCGGGCACTCGATGAAACGCTACGAAAAATTCGCCGACGATATCGCTGAACTGATCCGCTCCGGCGTACTTGGCCCCGGCCATCGGGTGCCGTCGGTGCGCTACGCCAGCCAGACCTACGGCGTCAGCCCGTCCACAGTGTTCCAGGCCTATTACCTGCTCGAACGTCGCGGCCTGATCCGCGCGCGACCGCGTTCCGGCTACTTCGTCAATGCGCATGCACCAAGCCCGTTCTCGGAGCCGGTGATCAGCAGCCAGGTCAACGAGTCCACCGAAGTCGACGTCAGCGAACTGGTGTTCTCAGTGCTGGACTCGATCAAGGACCCCACCACCGTGCCCTTCGGCTCGGCCTTCCCCAGCCCCACGCTATTCCCGCTGCAGCGCTTGTCCCGCTCGCTGGCCAGTGCTTCCCGGGAGATGGACCCGCGCATGGTGGTCACCGACATGTCGCCGGGCAACCCGCAACTGCGTCGGCAAATCGCCCTGCGCTACATGGTCGGCGGGCTGATGCTGCCGATGGAGGAACTGCTGATCACCAACGGTGCGCTGGAAGCGCTGAACCTGTGCCTGCAAGCCGTCACCGAGCCTGGCGATCTGGTGGCCATCGAAGCCCCGGCCTTTTACGCCAGCCTGCAAGTGCTGGAACGGCTGAAGCTCAAAGCCGTGGAAATCCCCGTCCACCCGCGAGACGGCATCGACCTCGGCGTACTCGCCCAGACCCTGGAACGGCACCCGATCAAGGCGTGCTGGTGCATGACCAGTTTCCAGAACCCCATGGGCGCGACCATGCCCGAGGCGAAGAAACAGGAACTGGTGGAGTTGTTGCGCAGCCATCAGGTGCCGCTGATCGAGGATGACGTTTACGCCGAGCTCTATTACGGCCAACAGGCGCCGAAACCGGCCAAGGCGTTCGACACCGAAGGGCTGGTGATGCATTGCGGTTCGTTCGCCAAGAGCCTGGCCCCCGGTTACCGCATCGGCTGGGTCGCCGCCGGGCGCTATGCGCAGAAAATCGAACGGCTGAAACTCATGACCTCGCTGTGCGCTTCGATGCCCGCCCAGGCCGCTATCGCCGATTACCTGCAACACGGCGGCTACGACCGGCACCTGCGCAAACTGCGTTACGCCCTGGAAGAACAGCAAAGTGCGATGCTCGCCGCCATCGCCCGCTACTTCCCGGCCCAGACCCGCGTCAGCCAACCGGCCGGCGGTTACTTCCTGTGGCTGGAACTGCCACCGCAGATGGATTCATTGAAGTTGTTCCAGATGGCATTGGCGCAGGGGATCAGCATTGCACCGGGGCCGATTTTTTCACCGACCCAGCGGTTCAGGAATTGTATTCGGTTGAATTATGGCAGCCCGTGGACCGAGGATTCGGAGAAGGCGATGGAGACGTTGGGGCGGATTGTCAGGTCCTTTTAACAGCAAAAGATCGCGGCGCCCACAGGCGCGTGGGAGCTGCCGAAGGCTGCGATCTTTTGATCTTGCTTCTGATCTTTACCGCCCACCACCAAGATCGACGAAAGTCCCGGTCGCATACGACGCCTTATCCGACAACAACCACACAATCGCCTCCGCCACTTCATCCGGCCGCCCACCGCGGGCCATCGGAATCGCCGACTCAAGTTTGCTGACCCGGTCCGGATCGCCGCTCAATGCATGGAAATCGGTGTAGATGTAACCCGGACGCACCGCATTGACGCGAATCCCCTCGCCCGCCACTTCCTTGGACAGGCCGATGGTGAAGGTGTCCAGCGCCCCCTTGGACGCGGCGTAATCCACGTACTCGTTGGGTGAACCCAAACGCGAGGCGACCGAGGAGACGTTGACGATGCTGCCGCCCTGCCCGCCGTGTTTGGGCGACATGCGCAAAATCGCGTGTTTGGCGCAGAGGATCGGCGCCAGGACGTTGGTCTTGAGGATTTTCAGAATGCGGAATTCCGACATTTCGTCGATCCGCGACTTTTGCCCGACGGTGCCTGCGTTGTTCACCAGCGCGGTGACCCGACCCAGTTCGGTGTCCACCCGATGAAACAGAGCGATCACTTCGTCTTCGATGCTGACGTCGGCACGCACGGCGATGGCTTGGGCACCGCGTGCGCGGACTTGCTCCAGCACACTGAGCGCCGCCTGTTCGTCGGACTGATAATTGATGCAGATCCGATAACCTTGTTCGGCGGCCAACAGGGCCGTGGCGGCGCCGATTCCACGGCTGCCGCCGGTGATGACGATAACTTTGTCCATGCTGGCTTTCCCCCGTTCCTAGCGTAAGCAGTCGGGGCCAAGAATAACCGCCATTGGCGGGTTTTGCATGGGTCCACATCAAGGGGCATGGTACATCTTGTAGCAGCTGCCGAGCCTGCGAGGCTGCGTTCGGCGGCGAAGCCGTCGTGAAATGGGCTATCGCGGTGTGTCGGTACAACCTTGCATGTAGGGTTTACGACGGCTTCGCCGCCGAACGCAGCCTCGCAGGCTCGGCAGCTGCTACAGGTACGACGTCCCCAACCTGTTCCGCTCGGTGAATGTCGACCATGAAGCGATCGGCCGGCAGCGGATGCCCGAGCAGGTAGCCCTGCAACGAGTCGCAGCCCAGCTGGGTCAGGAAGTCTTGCTGGACGCCGGTTTCCACCCCTTCGGCGACGATCCGCAGGCCCAGCGCCTGGCCAAGGGCGACGATGGCCGAGACAATGGCCGCGTCGTCGCTGTCGTGCTCCAGATCGCGGACGAAACCCCGGTCGATCTTCAGTTCATTGGCCGGCAGGCGCTTGAGGTACATCAAGCTCGAATAGCCGGTACCGAAGTCATCGATGGACAGGTCGACGCCCATTTCCGACAGCTCCTGCAACACCGTCATGCTCGCATCGGCGTCGCTCATGGCGGTGGTTTCGGTGATTTCCAGGGTCAGGCTGTTGGCCGGCAGATGATGGGTGGCCAGGGCTTTGGCAACGCTCTGCACCAGCCCCGCGTGGCAGAATTGCAAGGCCGAGAGGTTCACCGCGATACGCCAATCGGTGTAACCGAGCACGTACCACTCGCGCATCTGCCGACAGGCCTCGTTGAGCACCCACTCGCCAATCGGAATGATCAGCCCGGTCTTCTCCGCAAGGTCAATGAACGTGTCCGGCTGCAGCAGGCCCAAGGTCGGATGCTCCCAGCGCAGCAACGCCTCGGCGCCCACTGGTCGGCCATGACCGGCGTCGAATTTGGGCTGGTAATAAAGCTTGAACTGTTGCTGATCGACGGCACTGCGCAAGTCCTGGAGCAATTGCAGCTGTTTGCGCGCGTTGCTGTTCATCGAGGCGTCGAAGAAGCGATGACCGTTTTTCCCGGCGCCTTTGGCGTGGTACATCGCGGCATCGGCGTTCATCAGCAACTCATCGGCCGTCTGACCGTTGCCCGGATAGAGCGCGATGCCGACACTGGCGGAAATCTGCAAGTCATGTTCGGCGACCCGGAACGAGCGCGCAATCAACCCGACCTGACGCTCCGCCAGGCTCAGCGCATCGTTCGGCTCGTTCAGGCGCACCAGCAACACGAACTCGTCGCCGCCGATCCGCGCCAGGGTGTCCTGGCTACGCAGGTCTTCGCGCAGGCGCAGTGCAACTTCACGCAATAGCTGGTCGCCCATGTGATGGCCGAACGCATCGTTGACCGGTTTGAAGCCGTCCAGATCAATGAACATCAACGCAAAACAGCTGCCCTGCTCCTGCACTTTCGATATGGCCTGATCGATACGGTCGGCCAGCAACATGCGGTTGGGCAAGCCGGTCAGGGTGTCGTGCAAGGCCAGTTGAGTGAGTTCACGGTTGGCCACGGTCAGCGAGTGGGCGAGGTCCGCGGTGCGAGCCTCCAGGCGGGCATCGAGGATCGACGTCAGCAAGGCGATGCTCAATATCGCCAAGGTGGTGATCAGCACCAGGCTGTCCAGCCCCTTGCCGTTCAAACCGCTGACCGCCGCACCACAGAAACTGCCGTCGGCAAAGCGCGCCGCGGCCATGCCGGTGTAGTGCATGCCGACGATGGCAATGCCCATGATGACTGCAGCACCTGCACGAAACAGGCGAACATGCGGCGTGTGCTGGCGCAGGCGGAAAGCGATCCATAACGCCGCGCCCGACGCGCCGACGGCAATCAGCAGCGACGCGCCAAACAGAGTCGGGTCGTAATCGATGCCCGGCTGCATGCGCATGGCGGACATGCCGGTGTAATGCATGGCGCTGATACCCGCGCCCATGACCAGCGCGCCGAACGCCAGTTGCCAGGCCGGCAGCCGTGGCTGACTGACCAGCCAAAGGGCAAAGCCGCAAGACAGCACCGCGATCAACAGCGACAGTGCCGTGAGGGTGGTGTCGTAGCCCAGGTCGATCGGCAATGTGAACGCAAGCATGCCGATGAAATGCATCGACCACACGCCGATGCCCATCGCAAAAGCGCCGCCCGCCGTCCATAAATGCACCGCTCGGCCCTTGGCCGTGGCGATGCGTCCGGTGAGGTCAAGCGCGGTATAAGAGGCCAGTATCGCCACGCACAGCGATATGAAAACCAGCGTAAGGGAATAACTACCAATGAGCATGGGATTTCTCGCAACAGCCCCCGCCATACTGTGTTTGTTCTCGGGGGAGCAAAGCCGGCGATTGTACTGATTCCGCGGACGAACGCACTCACAAAGTAATCAAAAAGCCATCAAGATCATTGTGGCGAGGGAGCTTGCTCCCGCTGGACGGCGAAGCCGTCCCAAAGATGCTCACGCGTACATTCAGTCAAAACGCATCAATCGGTTTGCGACTGCTTCGCAGCCGAGCGGGAGCAAGCTCCCTCGCCACACAGAATGGGGTTATTGCTTGTCACTCACCTGAAGCTGCCCATCCCACCCACCGCCCAGCGCGGCAATCAACTGCACGCTGGCAATCAGCCGGCTCTGCAGCAAGCTCAACACGTTGCGCTCGTTACTCAGCGCCGTGGCCTGAACCACCACCACATCCAGATAGGCAATCAACCCGGCCTTGTACTGATTCTGGGTCAAGCGAAGGGATTCGCGCGCCGCATCCAGAGCTTCCTGGCGCACGACCGCTTCGTCTTCCAGCACCTTGAGCTGCACCAGGTAATTTTCTACCTCGCGAAAACCATCGAGCACGGTCTGGCGGTATTTGGCGACAGTCTCGTCGTAGGCCGCTTCACTGCGATCGACTTCCGCCGAGCGCTGGCCACCGTCGAACAGGGTCATGGCCAGCTGTGGGCCGACCGACCAGAAACGGTTCGGCAGGCTGATCCAATTGGCGTAAGTGCTACTGCTATAGCCGCCGTTCATGCTCAGGGTCAGGTCCGGGTAGTAGGCCGCCTTCGCCACGCCGATGTTGGCGTTGGCGGCCATCACCGAGCGTTCGGCGGAGGCGATGTCCGGACGGCGTTCCAGCAACTGTGAAGGCAGGCTCAGCGGCACTTGGGGCAACGCCGGGATGTCTTTGGTTTCGGCCAGGCTGAATTCGGCCGGTGGCAGGCCGATCAGCACGGCGATGGCGTTCTCGAACTGCGCGCGCTGCCAGATCAGGTCGACCATCTCCGCCTGGGTGGTTTTGAGCTGAGTGGTGGCCTGGGCCACCGCATCCTTGCCGGAAACTCCGGCGCGGTACTGGTTTTCGGTCATTTTCAGCGAGCGCTGATAGGCCTCGACTGTCGCTTCCAGCAGGCGTTTCTGCTCATCGATCACCCGCAATTGCAGGTAGTTCTGCACCAGCTCCGATTGCTGGCTCAGGCGCATCGCCGCCAGGTCGGCAAAACTCGCCTGGGCGTTGGCCGTGTCGGCTTCCAGGCCTCGACGCAATTTGCCCCAGATATCGGCTTCCCAACTGACCCCGGCCTGTGCCGAGTAAGTGTCACGGATGCCGCTGGACGAACTGCTCAGGCTCGAACTGCTGCTGCCGGTGCCCTGGCTGGAGCGGTTCTTGCTGACGGTCAGGTCCACCGTCGGAAAAAACGCCCCACGGGCACTGCGCACCAAGGCCTGGGCCTGACGGTACTGGGCCTCGGACTGGGCAACGGTCTGATTGGCGCTGTTGAGCTTTTCGATCAGGCCGTTGAGCTGCTGATCGCCATACAGCTCCCACCAGGCACCACGCGCCAACGAATCGCTGGGGTTGGCCTGACGCCAGCCGGCCGCCTCTTTGTACTGCGCAGGTGCGGCGGCTTGCGGGCGCTGGTAATCCGGGCCGATGGCGCAGGCGCTGAGCATCGCCACGCACAGCGACAGGCTCAGCAAACGCGAGCCTCGGGCCGTGATCAGCGGTGCAGCCAGGTTGAGAAGCGAACGGTCAGTCATAGCGGAGTTTCCAGAGCAGCATCGGTACGCACCCCACGCCAGCGGTTGAAACGATGGCGCAGTTTGTCGAGATAGAGGTAAACCACCGGGGTGGTGTAAAGGGTCAGCACCTGGCTGAAGACCAGCCCGCCGATGATGGTCAGGCCCAGCGGCTGACGCATTTCCGCCCCTTCGGCGCGGCTCAGCAGCAGCGGCAAGGCACCGAGGATCGCCGCCAGGGTGGTCATCAGAATCGGTCGCAGCCGTTGCAGGCAGGCGCTGCGGATCGATTCCAGCGGCTCCAGGCCTTGGTGCCGTTCCAGTTGCAGCGCCAGGTCGATCATCAGAATGGCGTTTTTCTTCACTACACCAATCAACAGGAACAGCCCCAACAAGGAGATCAGGCTGAACTCACCGCCCAGCACATAGATCGACAGCAGCGCGCCGACCCCGGCCGATGGCAAGGTCGAAAGAATGGTCAGCGGATGAATGTAGCTTTCATACAGCACACCCAGCACCAGATACACCGCGACCAGCGCGCCGAGAATCATCCACGGCTGGCTCTTCTGTGCGGCGGCGAAGGCGTCGGCGGTGCCGGCCATTTTCGCGATCACGTCTTCCGGCAGGCCGACCTTGGCAATCGCTCGTTCGATGGCTGCCGAGCCCTGCTCCACCGTCACCCCTTCGGCCATGTCGAAGGCGATGCTTTCCGAAGCGAACTGGCCTTCGTGGCTGACCCGGTCGTTTTCCAGGCTGCTCTCATAGTGGGCGATGGTCGACAACGGAATTCGCGCGCCGTCGGCAGTGATCACTTTGACCTGGTTCAGGGTGACCGGGTCCTGGGCGTATTTCGGATTGACCTCCATCACCACCTGATACTGGTTGAGGCTGTCGTAGATCGTCGAAATCTGCCGCTGGCTATAGGCGTTGTTCAGCACCGCCGTGACCATGTTCATGTCCACGCCCAGCCGCTTGGCCTGGTCGCGATCGACGATCAGCGTCACTTGCTGGGCGCCACGGCCTTCGCGGGCGTCAATCGCTGTCAGCTCAGGCAGGGCCTTGAAGGCGGCAACGACTTTCGGATACCACTCGCGTAACGCACCGAGATCGCCACTTTGCAGGATGTAGGAGTACTGCGAGGTGGTTTGCTCGCGACCGCCGCCGAATTGCAGGTCCTGGTCAGCCATCAGCATCAATTGCGCACCGGGCACCTTGGGCATTTCCTTGCGCAAACGCTCGATGACTTTCTGCGCGGACAGGTTGCGTTCCTTGATCGGCTTGAGCCGCACCAGCATGAACGCGTTATTGGTGCCGTTGTTGCCACCGATGAACCCTGCAACGCTTTGCACCGCGTCGTCCTTGAGCACGGCGCGGCGGAAGGTTTCCATCTTCGGCTGCATCACGCTGAACGACAGGCCATTATCGCCACGCACGAAACCGATCAGCTGGCCGGTGTCTTGCTGGGGAAGAAATGTTTTAGGAACAACAACATACAGCACAATGTTTACGCCAATCGTCACGAACAGACTGAGCAAGGTCAGTCGGCGATGACGCAGCACCCAGTCGAGGCTGGTGGCGTATTTGCCGACCATCCACTCATTGGCCCGCTGGCTCCAGCGTTGCAAACGGTTTTCCTGCCCCGGCGTATGCGGCTTGAGCCAGCGCGCACAAAGCATTGGCGTCAGCGTCAGCGACACCAGCAGCGACACCACGATGGCCGCCGCCAGGGTGATGGAAAACTCGCGGAACAGGCTTTCGATGATCCCGCCCATGAACAGGATCGACAGGAACACCGCCACCAGCGAGACGTTCATCGATAGCAGCGTGAAGCCGACTTCCTGCGCCCCGAGGTACGCGGCCTTCATCGGCGGTACGCCCTTGTCGATGTGCCGGGAAATGTTCTCCAGCACCACGATGGCATCGTCCACCACCAGCCCGGTGGCCAGAATCAGCGCCATCAGCGACAGGTTGTTCAGGGAGAAGCCGTAGAGGTACATCACGGCAAACGTGCCCACCAGTGACACCGGCACCGCCAGGGTCGGAATCAAAGAGGCGCGAAAGTTACCGAGGAACAGGAACACCACCAGAATCACCAGCGCCACGGCAATCAACAGGGTCATTTCCGCTTCGTGCAGGGTGGCCTTGATCACCGGCGAACGGTCCATCGCCAGGTTCAGCTTGACGCTGGCCGGCAGCACCGCCTGCAATGCCGGCAACTGCGCCTTGATCTCGTTGACCGTCTCGATGATGTTGGCGCCGGCCTGGCGGTTGATCACCAACAAGACTGCCGCGTCATCGTTGAAGAACCCGCTGTTGTAGCGGTCCTCGACGCTGTCGCTGACCTTGGCCACATCCTTCAATCGCAGGGCTGCGCCGTCTGCGTAGTGAATGATCAGCGACTCGTAATCCTTGGCCTTTTCCAGCTGATCGTTGGCCTGGACCTGCCACAGCCGCTGGCCGTCTTCGACCGAGCCCTTGGGCCGGCGCACGTTGGCGTTGGCGATGGTGGTGCGCACATCGTCCAGTGCCACGCCGTACTGGTTGAGCGCCTGGGGTTCGAGCTCGATGCGCACCGCCGGCAACGAACTGCCGCCGATCTGCACTTCACCTACGCCCTGCACCTGGGACAGGCTCTGGGACAGAATGGTCGAGGCCAAGTCGTAGAGCTGGCCTTTTTCCAGCACATCCGAGGTCAGCGACAGCACCATGATCGGCGCTTGCGATGGGTTGACCTTCTTGTAGGTCGGCATGCTGCGCATTCCGCTGGGCAGCAGGTTGCGCGAGGCGTTGATCGCCGCCTGCACTTCCCGCGCCGCGCCGTTGATGTCGCGGTCCAGGTCGAACTGCAGAATCACCCGGGTCGAGCCCTGGCTGGAACGGCTGCTCATGGTGTTGACCCCGGCGATGGTACCGAAGGAACGCTCCAGCGGCGTGGCCACGGTTGAGGCCATGACCTCCGGGCTCGCACCGGGCAGGCTCGCCTGGACCACGATCACCGGGAAATCCATCTGCGGCAGCGGCGATACCGGCAACAGGCCGAAACTCACGCCGCCCAGCAGCATGATCGCCAGGCTCAGCAACATCGTCGCGACCGGGCGCTTGATGAAAGGTCCGGACAGGTTCATGGCTGCTCTACCGGGTCCACGGACTGGTCCTTACGGCCCCAGCGCCGTCCGAGGCGGTCGAAGTACAAGTAGATAACGGGTGTGGTAAACAGCGTCAGCACCTGACTCACCAGCAAGCCACCGACCATTACCAGACCCAGCGGCTGGCGCAATTCCGCGCCGGAGCCGGTGGCGAGCATCAGCGGCACCGCGCCGAACAACGCCGCCAGGGTGGTCATCAGAATCGGCCGGAAGCGCAACAGAGCCGCCTGATAGATCGCAGCCTGCGGGTCCATGCCCTGATTACGTTCAGCCTCGAGGGCGAAGTCGATCATCATGATCGCGTTCTTTTTCACGATACCGATCAGCAAGATGATGCCGATGATCGCGATCATCCCCAGGTCATTACCGCTCAACAGCAGCGCCAGCAAGGCGCCGACCGCCGCCGAGGGCAAGGTCGAGAGGATGGTGATCGGGTGAATGTAGCTCTCGTAGAGCACGCCGAGCACGATGTACATGGTCACCACCGCCGCCAGAATCAGCAGCAAGGTGCTCGACAGCGACGCCTGGAACGCTTCGGCCGCGCCCTGGAACTGGGTCTGCACGCCAATCGGCATGCCGATGTCTTTCTGCACCTGATCGATGATCTGCACCGCATGCCCCAGCGCCACGCCGGGCGCCAGGTTGAACGACATCATCACCGCCGGGAACTGGCCGATGTGGGTGATCGCCAGCTGCGCCTGACGCTCCTCGACATGCGCCAGGCTGGACAGGCGCACTTGCCCGCCATCGGTGGTCTTGACGTGAATCTGGTTCAGCGCATCGGGGCCGATCTTCTCGCCGGACTGCGATTGCAGCACCACGCGGTACTGGCTGGCCTGGGTGTAAATGGTGGAAATCTGCCGCTGGCCGAAGGCGTCGTAGAGCGCGTCAGTGATGTTCGACACCGATACGCCAACCCGCGACGCCGCATCGCGGTCGATCACCAGATAAACCTGCAAACCCTTGTCCTGCAAATCGCTGGCGACATCGGTCAGTTCCGGCCGTTGCGCCAGGGCTTCGACCAGACGCCCGCTCCACAAGCCAAGCAACTCGGCATCCGGCGACGACATGCTGAACTGGTACTGCGTACGGCTGACCCGATCTTCGATGGTCAGGTCCTGCACCGGCTGCATGAACAGGCGAATGCCAACCAGCTTGTCCAGCTCCGGTTGCAAGCGGGCAATGACTTGGGTGGCGCTCAGGTTGCGGTGGCTGTGGGACTTGAGGTTGATCAATAACCGGCCGCTATTGAGCGTCGAGTTATCACCGTCGACGCCAATATAGGACGACAGGCTTTCGACCGCAGGGTCAGCCAGAATCACCTTGGCCAATTCCTGCTGGCGCTCGCTCATCGCCGCGAAGGAAATCGACTGTGGCGCCTCGGAAATCCCCTGGATCACCCCGGTGTCCTGCACCGGGAAGAAGCCCTTGGGCACCACCATGTACAGGAATACGGTCAATGCCAGCGTGCCGATGGCCACCAGCAAGGTCAGCGGCTGATGCTTGAGCACCCACTGCAACTTGCGCCCGTAGGCGGCGATCATCCAGTCGATGGTCGCGCCACTGGAGCGGTAGAACCAGCCCTGATCCTTTTCCTTGGGCTCACGCTTGAGCAACCGCGCGCACATCATCGGCGTCAGGGTCAGGGACACCACCAGCGAAATCAGAATCGCCACCGCCAACGTGATCGCGAACTCGCGGAACAAACGCCCCACCACGTCGGCCATGAACAGCAACGGAATCAGCACCGCGATCAACGACAGCGTCAGGGAAATCAGGGTGAAGCCGATCTGCTTGGCGCCCTTGAGCGCCGCTTGCAGCGGGCTGTCGCCCTCTTCGATGAAGCGGGAAATGTTCTCCAGCATGACGATCGCATCGTCCACCACAAAACCGGTGGCGATGGTCAAGGCCATCAGGGTCAGGTTGTTGACCGAAAACCCGGCGAGATACATCACGCCGAAGGTGCCGATCAACGACAGCGGCACCGCCACCGACGGAATGATCGTGGCACTGGCTCGCCGCAGGAACAGGAACGTGACCATCACCACCAGGGCGATGGCGATCAGCAGTTCGTGTTGCACGTCGGTGACCGAGGCGCGGATGGTTTGTGTGCGATCGGTGAGCACCGTGACGTCGAGGCCGGCCGGCAGGTTGTCGGTGATGCTCGGCAGCAAGGCCTTGATCCGGTCGACCACCTCGATGACGTTGGCGCCGGGCTGACGCTGGATGTTCAGCAGCACGGCCTGGTTTTCATTGGCCCATGCCGCCAGGCGTTCGTTCTCGGCGCCATCGACAATTTCCGCCACGTCCTTGAGCCGCAACGGCGCGCCGTTTTTATAGGCCAGAATCAGGTTGGCGTAGTCCTTGGGCGACGTCAGCTGGTCGTTGGCGTCGAGCATCGACACCCGGGTCGGGCCGTCGAAGTTGCCTTTGGGCTGGTTGACGTTGGAGGCACCGATCAAGGTGCGCACGTCCGACAGGTTCAGGCCGTTGGCCGCCAGGGCCTCGGGGTTGACCTTGATCCGCACCGCCTGACGCTGACCGCCGGCAATAGTGACCATGCCGACGCCGCTGATCTGCGCAATTTTCTGCGCCATACGGGTGTCGACCAAGTCATTGAGCTTGGGCAGCAGCATGGTTTTGGAAGTGATGGCCAGGGTCAGCACCGGGGTATCCGCCGGGTTGACCTTGTTGTACACCGGCGGCGCGGGCAGATCCTTGGGCAGCAAATTGGTCGCTGCGTTGATCGCCGCCTGCACCTGCTGCTCGGCGACGTCCATGTTGATGTCGAGGCTGAACCGCAGGGTCAGCACCGAGGCACCACCGGAACTGGTCGAGGCCATCTGGGTCAGGCCGGGCATCTGGCCAAACTGACGCTCCAGCGGCGCAGTCACGGCGCTGGTCATGACATCCGGGCTGGCGCCGGGATAGAGCGTCATGACGCGGATGGTCGGGTAATCGACCTGGGGCAATGCCGACACCGGCAGCAGCCGATAAGCGATCACACCGGCCAGAATAATGGCCAGCATGCTCAGGGTCGTGGCGACCGGGCGAAGGATGAACAGCCGCGAGATGTTCATGCGCCGCCCTTTTTCGCCTTGTCGGTGGCCGCCGGCTCGCCTGGGGTCGCCGCCGATTTGCCTTGCAGATGTTCGGTCGGGGTGGTCGGCACATCCTTGCTGTCGTTGACCACTTCCACTTCGCTGCCGTCCTTCAGGCGGTCGGTGCCCTCCAGCACCACCCGATCACCAACGGCCAGGCCTTCGGTGATCACGGTGTTTTCCCCGTCACTGGCGCCGACTTTCAACTGACGGATGGTGACCTTCTTGTCGCCGTCCAGCGCATAGACGAATGTGCCGTTGGTGCCGAACTGGATCGCCGCCGAGGGCGCCAGCACCACGTCTTTGAGGGTGTCAGCCAGCAGATGCACATTGACGAACTGATTGGGGAACAGCGCTTGATCGCGGTTCTCGTAGCGGGCTTTGAATTTCAGGGTGCCGGTGGTGACGTCGATCTGGTTATCGAGGCTCTGCAACACGCCGGTGGCCTGCAATTGGGTGTCGCCGCGGTCCCAGGCTTCGGCGGGCAGCTTGGCGCCGGTGCGATAGCGGGTCAGCACGGTGTCCAGGCTGTTTTCCGGCAAGGTAAACGCCACGCTGATCGGTTGGGTCTGGGTGATGATCACCAGCGCCGTGGTGTCGTTGGCCGCCACAAGGTTGCCGACGTCCAGCTGCCGCAGACCCACACGCCCGGTGATCGGAGCGCGGATCTTGGTGAATTCCAGATTGAGCTTGGCGTCGTTGACCGCCGCCTGATTGGTCTTGACCGTACCCTGATACTGGGCGACCAGCGCTTCGGCGGTGTCCAGGGTTTGCTTGGCGATACTGTCTTCGCGGTACAGGCCACGATAACGCTCGACGTCGACCTGGGCGTTTTTCAATTGCGCCTGATTCTGCAGCAAGGTGCCTTCGGCCTGGAGCAAGGCATTCTGATAAGGACGTGGATCGATCTCGGCGAGCAGGTCACCCGCCTTGACCATCTGCCCTTCTTCGAAATAGACCTTGACCAGTTCGCCACCGACGCGGCTGCGCACATTGATGGTGTTCAGCGCCGTGACCGTGCCCAGCGCCTTGTAATACAGCGGAAAATCGCCTTTGACCACCGGCGCCACGCGCACCGGAACCGGTCCCGTCGCCCCGCCGAATCCCGGACGCATCCCCCCCGACCGGCCGGTATGCCCGGCAACGGCTTTCTGCCCTGCGCCCTCCTTCGGGCTGCTGCCAGCGGGCCAGAACTTCCAGCACAGGCCGACGATGACCAACAGGACAAGCAGGCCGAACAGCCAGCGACGAGGATTGCGGGAAGCGGAGGATTGCATGGAATGATCAACCATTGGGCGCGTGCGCTTTTTTTCTACGGGAGGCTGAACGATAAGCACTGGCGGGTATTAAGCAAAGCGCCTTTACCGGCAATTTACCTTTGGCTTACGGAACAGGAGGTATAGCTAAAACACTGAAGCACAAATGAAAACGGCCTGGACAGGGCCAGGCCGTTAACAATTGTAAAACTTTGCTTACTTCAGAACGGCGAGCGCTGCGTCGTAGTTCGGTTCTTCAGCGATTTCCTTGACCAGTTCGCTGTGCAGGACCTTGTCGTTTTCGTCCAGAACCACGACGGCACGGGCGGTCAGGCCTTTGAGTGGACCATCGGCGATGGCCACGCCGTAGTTTTCCTTGAACTCGGCACCGCGCAGGGTCGACAGGTTCTGTACGTTTTCCAGGCCTTCGGCGCCGCAGAAGCGGGCTTGGGCGAACGGCAGGTCAGCCGAGATGCACAGCACCACGGTGTTGGCCACGTCATTGGCCTGGGCATTGAACTTGCGCACGGAGGTGGCGCAGGTCGGGGTGTCGACGCTTGGGAAGATGTTCAACACTTTACGCTTGCCGGCGAAGCTCGCCAGGGTCACGTCGGACAGATTGCCGGCAACCAGGGAAAAGGCTGGCGCCTGGGAACCGGCTTGTGGCAGTTGGCCGTTGACTTGAACCGGGTTGCCTTTAAGAGTGACTTGAGCCATGAACGGAGTCCTTCTGAACGTTGATGTAGAGAATTTTGACGAGGCCGAAGTTAACCACGAAATGAGCCGGGGACCTATGCAAAAACACAAATTGTCATGAGTAGCGGGAGAGGCAAACCTGCAATTCCACAGGGCTGGATGCACGTGCACTACCCGAGCAACCGCAGCATATTGCGGTGCCGCGCCGCGAAAATCCGCCGCATGCAGGCATTCACCAGCAGCCCTTCAGTCAAAGCACCGCCAATCGCCGCATAGGTCACGCGGTCGGTGTACAGCGTACCGCCCTCTCCCGCCGCCACCCGATGTTCATGACGAAAGACGCGCAGCGGCCCCTTGAGCATTTCATCGATGAAATGCGTATCGCCGACCTCCCGGATCACCACCGTCCAGTTCGACGGGATCAGGTTGAACATCCAGTGCCTGAAGCGGAACTGGGGGGGCACCTTCCGTTGGTCGTTGGATGGGTCTCACAGGAATATTTGATCGCGAGGAGGATGTCGAAAATACATCTGTTCTCTACAACATCGACTAAAACGAAAAGGACAATTTTTGTTTAGGTGCATTGTCGATTCAAGTCACGCCCATTCGACTATGCAATGAATCACTCAACTTCAACGGAGACAAGACCATGCGATTCATGATCATTGTAAAAGCCAGCCCCGATTCCGAAGCCGGCGTGATGCCCAGCGAAGAACTGATGACCGCAATGGGCAATTACAACGAGGAACTGGCCAAGGCCGGCATCCTCATCGATTGCGATGGCCTGCAGCCCAGCAGTAAAGGTGCCCGTGTGCGCTTCTCGGGAGATAAACGCACAGTGATCGACGGCCCGTTCGCCGAAACCAAAGAGCTGATCGCCGGTTACTGGCTGTGGCAGGTGAAGTCGAAAGAAGAAGCGATCGAGTGGGTCAAGCGCTGCCCCAACCCGATGCCGGGTACAGAGGCCGAGATCGAGATTCGCCAGGTGTTCGAGGCCGAAGATTTCGGTGCCGAGTTCACCCCGGAACTGCGTGAGCAGGAAGAGCGCGTGCGGGCACAGGCGAAGAAGCACTGAAGCACACCCACACGCGACTCAGCATTCAACAATGATGTTGACTGACAATCCTTCTTCGCGAGCAAGTCCATGCCCACAGGTGATTGTGGTTGGCAAATTAGCCAAGGCTCACTCAATACCTGTGGGAGCGCGGCTTGCCCGCGAATGGACCTTCAATTCAACAAGCAAACCCGTTGACGCGACAACCACCTGCTAGAGTAAAAAAAAGCCTTCATGCAGGCCATACCGAATGTCATCTTCGGAAAATGAGGAAACGTCTATGAAAGGTTTGCTTCGCGTTGCGGGATTCAGCCTGATGGCGCTTTTCGCCAGTTGTGGTGTCGGTGCCCAGACAATGCAAAGTCATGCGGCGCCGGTTGCGCTCACTGTCATACCGGCCGACATCCCGGGGGAATAGCCAAGGGGATTGATCGTTCCCATGCCTGGGAACGATCTTGGGCGAACAATGAACCCGCGTTACTTGGACTTGAATTTTACAAACGACTGATTCATGTCCGAAGCCCAGCCATCGATCACGTTTTTCACGTCATCGGCTTTCATCACCTGAGCTTCGTTTTCCAGCGGTTTGCCGGTGCCCTTGCGCACCACCTGGGCGATGACTTTGTTGGTGCCGCCATCGAGAAACACCGCTTCGGTGGCCAGATCGGTTTGCTGATCGCGAGCACCGCTGGCGGTGGTGACGGCCGCTGCCACCAGGGCGATCGGGATCACTTCATATGGCTTGAGGCTTTCGGTCTTGCTGCTGACGGCGGTGATCGCCGCACGCACCACGATAACGCCTGGGCCGGGGCCGCTGGCCAGTGGCAGGGATTTACCCAGTTCGCGCTTGAGCGCTTGATCGTAGTAGCTGGTGATGCCGTTCAACGTGGTCTGAGGGATTTTCGCTGTCGGTTGCGGTTTGGGATAGAGCTGAGTCGGCTCGATGTAGGCACTGGTGTATTTGTTGACGTCGAGTTTGGGATCGACCCAGCGCATCACCACGGCGCCCGATGGCGACTTGGCTTCCTTGAGCTGGCTGTAGTCCTTGAGAAAGCCGGAGTACTGGTCTGGCTCGACGACTTTGCTGGCGCAACCCGCCACCCCGAGAGAGGCGATGCACAGTGTGCTCATCATTAACGCAAGCTTCATGCTTTAACTCCTGTCAGAAGGACGGCAACGGTATTGCCTACGAGAGTTACAGGTATAGCTAATGCCCGGCGCTTTTGTATCGAAAATCACAATTTTCAGCTCTCGCCACGGTCGCGATAATCACCACGAAGACCCGCTTTTCGCTGCCAACTCCCGCCGGCTATTGGCCCGCATCGCCTTGATCAACGACACCGTACCCACCAGGATGATCACCGCGCCGAACAGGAAATCGATGGTGTACAACTGGAAATCGTTCAACGGCCCCACCAGGAACACCCGGATCGCGCCAATACTCACCAGCGTCGCGAGAAAGTCGATGCCCGGCTCGTCGCGATAGAACACGTGCAGCAGCGGCAGGCACATCACCAGCAACAACAGCAACACAATCACCTTGAACGAGCCCTTGCGCTCGACGCTGAACGCGCATTCGTTGGCGCCGTAGGGCTTGTAGTCCTGCTCACTGATCAGCGAATTTTTCTCGTTGATGTACTCGACACGGTTGTACTTCTGGATCGGCGTAAAGGTGTTGGACATCTGCATGCTGGTGGTGACGTTTTTGAAACGCAGGTCGACGCGCTCGTTACCCTTGAGGTAGTACAACACCGGTTTGTAACCGTAGCGGTAGGTGTCGAACGGAAAATCGGTCGCACGCCCCTGGACGTCGATGGGCCGGGACTCAAGTTCGGCGTAGGCACTTTTGTTGACCGAAGACAGGTTACGACTCAGGGGTTTGATCTTGACCTGTTCCATGAAAATCGGCGCAACGCCGTAGGACCACTGTAGCGGCTCCATGCGCAGCCGCAGTTCGTTGCGGCCCAGGTCGTAGCGATCAAAGGTTCGCTCGGAAACGACAACCGCCCCCGAGAGCATGAACTCGCCGCGAACGTTGTTGGTGATGCGCAGCGACAGTTGATCCTTGCCCAACCCGCCGCTATCGCTGGCCGGCGGCGTGCCGCACCAGGCGTAGCTGTCGAACGCATCCCCGAGCTGGCCGTTACGGTTCTCTTTGAACACATAAAAATAACTGCCCCACAGGGCCGCCATCAGCAACAGCGCTATCAACCCTAAAATCTTCTTGCCTGCGCCCAAACCAGACTCCTTTCTTCACCAACTCCTTATGAGACGCGGACTCTATCAAAATGCCATCATTGGCCCAAGCAAAAGATCTCGATGCCCTACCGCCGCCGAAACAACGGCCGCGGCTCGATCACCGAACGCCCATACAACACGCTCATCCCCGCCAGTCCCTTCAGCGCATCTTCGGCAGACTTGTCTTCACGCACGGCAAAGCTGTCGAAACCGCATTGGCGCATGTGGCTGAGTTGATCGCGCAGCACATCGCCAATCGCGCGCAATTCGCCTTGCCATCCGAATCGCGTGCGCAACAGATAGGCCTGGCTGTAGGCACGTCCGTCGCGAAAACTCGGGAAGTCCAGGGCAATCAGCGGCAGGTCGGGGAACCACGGAATCAGATTTGTCACTTCGTCGTCAGGACCGAGCCAGACACCTTCGAGCGCGGTTGTGGTGTCGGCGTTAAGGGCCAGCCACTGGGGTAACGGCAGGATCAGCGGCCCGGCCGGCGGTTCACCGGTCGTTTCACGAATCAACTGCCACGGGTCATCGCGCACCCACTCGGCACCGCCCTCTCGCAAACGCAGCAGATTGTTCATGCCGACACCTCCAGCACCTTTGGATAAACCCGTTCCTTGAATGGCTCCAGACCGATGCGCGCCAGGGTATCGACGAACAGTTCTTCGCTCTCGCGGTAGCGCACGAATGTGCCGATGATCCGTTCAATCACATCGGGCACTTCGGCGGCACTGAAGGACGGGCCGATGACCTTGCCCAACGCGCTGTTCTTGCCCTGGGCGCCGCCGAGGGTGATCTGGTACCACTCGCTGCCGTTCTTGTCGACGCCAAGAATGCCGATGTTGCCGATGTGGTGATGGCCGCAGGCGTTCATGCAGCCGGAGATGTTCAGGCTGATGTCGCCCAGGTCATGCAGGTAATCCAAATCGTCGAAACGCGCCTGAATCGCTTGCGCGATGGGGATCGACTTGGCGTTGGCCAGGGCGCAGAAGTCGCCGCCGGGGCAAGCGATGATGTCAGTCAGCAAGCCGATGTTGGCACTCCCCAGGCCTTGCTCGCAGGCCAGGCACCACAGCGCGTAAAGGTCTGCCTTGGGCACGTCCGGCAGGACGATGTTCTGTTCATGGGCGATGCGGATTTCGCCGAAACCGAACTGCTCGGACCATAGCGCCACCGCTTCCATTTGTTCGGCCGTGACATCCCCCGGCGGCGCGGCGATACCCGGCTTGGTCGACAGCACCACGCTGGCGTAACCCGGCACCTTGTGCGGCTGAACGTTGCGCGCCACCCAACGGGCGAACGCCGGGTGCTCGGCCAGGCGCGTGCCGAAGTCCAGGTCGGTGCCGGCCAGTGAACGGTAATCGGGTGGCACAAAGGCGCTGGCGACACGCTCATACTCGACGTCGGTCAACTGCGCCGGGCCGTCCTTGAGGTGTTGCCACTCCTCCTCCACTTCCTTGGCGAACGCTTCGATCCCCAGGGCCTTGACCAGAATCTTGATCCGCGCCTTGTACTTGTTATCGCGCCGTCCGTGGCGGTTGTAGACTCGTAGCACCGCCTCGACATAAGACAGCAAATGCTGCCACGGCAAGCCTTCGCGAATCTGCAGACCGAGAATCGGCGTACGCCCCAACCCGCCGCCAACGATCACCCGCAAGAGCATTTGCCCGCTGTCGTCGCAATAAAGATAAAGACCGATGTCATGCATCATGATCGCCGCGCGGTCCTGTTTCGCCGAACAGATGGCGATCTTGAACTTGCGCGGCAGGAACAGGAATTCCGGGTTGATGGTCGACCATTGCCGCAGGATCTCCGCCAGCGGACGCGGGTCCATCAGCTCGTCCGCCGCAACGCCGGCGAAGGCTTCGGTGGTGATGTTGCGCACGCAGTTGCCGGAGGTCTGGATCGCGTGCATTTCCACTTGGGCCAGGCGTTCGAGGATGTCCGGGACCTGGGCCAGTTCGATCCAGTTGAACTGCATGTTTTGCCGGGTGGTGAAGTGGCCGTAACCACGATCGTAGTCCCGGGCAATGCTCGCCAGGGTGCGCATCTGCTGTGCGCCGAGGGTGCCGTAAGGAATCGCCACGCGCAGCATGTAGGCGTGTTTTTGCATATACAGGCCATTCTGCAAACGCAGGGGCAGGAACTCTTCTTCGCTCAATTCGCCGGCCATGAAACGTTCGACCTGATCGCGAAACTGCGCAACACGCTCGAACACCAGGGCCCGGTCATAGTCATCGTATTGATACATGTGGCTACCTCATCAGGATTGATCGGGCTCTGCGGCTCGCTCTCGAGGTAGCGACTATGAACCTGCGGCACAGCACGTTACAGATTCAGCTAAACACTAAAAAACCGTATCAGGACGCGACTGATGGCCGCAGGCGTGCCCCGTATCTGATCCGTATAAATGAAAGTTTCCTGAGACTGTTTTGTTTCCGGCAGGGTTTCTACAGTTCATCGCATGCCAGACCGGGTGGCCTGGCAAGACTTTGCAACCGTGGAAGAACTGACCATGAGCACAGCAACAATCGGACTGGCCTATAACTACTAAGGTCGTCCGCCAATTCGTCGTGGCAACCGTGGTATGGGGCGTCGTCGGGATGGCGATGGGGGTATGGATCGCCTCGCAACTGGTATGGCCCGAGATGAACCTCGACCTGCCGTGGACCACCTTCGGCCGCTTGCGTCCGCTGCACACCAGCCTGGTGATTTTCGGCTTTGCCGGCAGCGCGCAATTCGCCGCCAGTTACTACGCCGTGCAGCGCACCTGCCAGGCTCGGCTGTTCTCGGACAAACTCGCTGCATTCACCTTCTGGGGCTGGCAATCGGTGATCGTGGTGATGCTGATCAGCCTGCCGCTGGGCTACACGACCACCAAGGAATACGCCGAGATCGAGTTCTTCGGCGCGGTGTGGATGACGGTGGTCTGGCTCGCCTATGCCATCGTGTTCTTCACCACCATGGTGCGCCGCAAGACCAAGCATATCTACGTCGGCAACTGGTTCTTCGGCGCGTTCATCGTGGTGATCGCCATGCTGCACGTGGTCAATCATCTGTCGATTCCGGTGGACTGGTTCAAGTCGTATCCGGTGTACTCCGGGGCCACCGACGCCATGGTGCAGTGGTGGTACGGGCACAACGCGGTGGGCTTTTTCCTCACCACCGGGTTCCTCGGGATGATGTATTACTTCGTGCCGAAACAGGTGGGTCGGCCGGTGTATTCCTATCGCTTGTCGATCGTGCACTTCTGGGCGCTGATCACCCTGTACATCTGGGCCGGTCCCCACCACCTGCACTACACCGCACTGCCGGACTGGGCGCAGTCCCTGGGCATGGCGATGTCGCTGATTCTGCTGGCGCCGAGCTGGGGCGGTATGATCAACGGCATGATGACGCTGTCGGGGGCCTGGCATAAGTTGCGTACCGACCCGATCCTGCGCTTCCTCGTGCTGTCCCTGGCCTTCTACGGCATGTCGACCTTCGAAGGGCCGATGATGGCGATCAAGACGGTCAATGCCCTCTCCCACTACACCGACTGGACCATCGGCCACGTGCACGCCGGCGCCCTCGGTTGGGTGGCGATGATCACCTTCGGCGCAATCTATCACATGGTTCCGAAAGTCTTCGGCCGCACGCAAATGCACAGCGTGCCGCTGATTAACCTGCACTTCTGGCTGGCGACCATCGGCACCGTGCTGTACATCGCCTCGATGTGGGTCAACGGCATCACCCAGGGCTTGATGTGGCGCGCAATCAACGACGACGGCACGCTGACCTACTCGTTCGTCGAGGCGTTGCAGGCCAGTCATCCGGGCTTCATCGTGCGGTTTGTCGGCGGGGTGTTCTTCCTCAGCGGCATGCTGCTGATGGCGTATAACGTGTGGCGTACGGTGCGGGTTGCGGATGTGAAGATGGCCGAACTTGAAGCGCAGTATGCCTGAGGCAAGGAGCCTGACATGATCGAAATGGCATTGAATCTATTGGGCGCGCTGGGGCTTTGGCTGGCGATCGAATACTGCTTGAAACAGCAGACGCCCGAGAGCCTGGACGATGCCAGCCTGATTCCGTTTGCCGATGACCCCGAGGTGGCGCGGCGGGTGGAGTTGGCTACCGGCAAGAGAGTGAAAGCGGTAGCGCCGCAAGAGTTGAAACCTGGCTGGGGCAACCTAGAAGTTTGATGATCGTTCCCACGCTCTGCGTGGGAATGCCTCAAGGGACGCTCCGCGTTCCAATGGGACGCAGAGCGTCCCGGCTGCATTCCCACGCGGAGCATGGAAACGATCATCGCGTCAGTTGCGCTCGCGGGGAATCAGGCTCTGCAGTTGCTGCGCCAAAAAGTTTGCATCGAAGGCAAACGTGTCCGGGTCTTTCAGGCCGTTGGTCTTGCGCCATTGCCAGGCGCTGGACGGTGGCAGGCACACCAGCGAAATACTGCCATAGCGCGCCGCGGTCAACCCCATCACGGCAAGGGAAATCTGCCCACCAACGCCCATCACGTCCGGCACAAACTCCACCGGTTTGCCGGCGATAACGACGCTCAGTTTCTCGGTCTTGAACGTCGACGTCTCCACCGGCACACTCGGCCCGGATGCGACATACGCCTCGCGGCTCACTTCCAGCAGGTTCGGTGCCAGGACCGGTGCCAGCCACTGCTGGATCTGATCGAACAACTCCCCGATGCGCGTCGCCCACACGGCCGATTGCGCTTCAAACAGTTGCTTCTTGTGCGCTTCGCTTTCTGCGTAGTGGCGAAGCATCTCGCCCAGTTGCTGTACGTCGTCCATTGCGGTGTTCCTTTGGTTGAAGCGGTGCTGCGGACTTTGAGCATGGCAGATGCGCGCTGCCGGCGTACGACTAAAAGCGCGAGCGGTACTGGCTGGGGGTCATGGCCAGGTATTTGCGAAAGGCACTGCCCATGTGGGACTGATGGGCGAAGCCAACATCCAGAGCGATGCTGGCCAAGGGCAGAGCCGTGCGCTCGATCAGCCTGCGTGCGGCCTGAAGCCGCACTTCAATGAGGTAGGCGTGAGGCGTCAGGCCAATAGCCTGGGTGAAATCGCGCAGAAAGCGCAGTTCGTTGTGCCCATAGGTGACAGCCAATTGTTCCAGCGTCAGGGGGTGCTGGAACTGCTCGGCGATCTGTTCCATGACTCGGGCAAAGGCCTTGGGCGTGGCACGCTGCGTTGTATCGGTTATCGAACCCGCGACGCCAACCAGCGCCGCGGCACATTGCTCAAGCGCCAGCAGGTCGGGCTGCGTGGCGAGCAACTGACGACGAATCTCACGTGCGATGGTCAGCGCACGTCGATTGCCGCAAGACTGCACACGGTGGGCGACACTGGGTAATTGTTCGCTGGCGAACTGTTCGTCCAGCCGCATCAGCAGATACTCGCCACCGCTGGCCGATTCGGAAAACACCTCCACGCCGACCGGCGTGTACGCCAATACGCCCGGCCAGGTATCGAAATCCGTCCGCCGGTCAGAATCGATCGCATGCACGCCCTGCTGACGTTCCAGCGTCACCCCGAGGGTTTGTGACTGCGCCGGATCCCGCGCGCTGTACGGCGCACGGGGCAAAAGTTGCAGGCAGAGTCTGCCGCCCAACAGGTTCTCGCTCAGCACACCGGGCATGTGAAATTTCCTGATAGATCGGAACAAGGATCCACTGGACACTCTCTCGCAAGGGTTTGCCATTCACAGGAGCATGACATGCGCACCATCGGCCTTATCGGCGGCATGAGCTGGGAGTCCAGCGCCGAGTATTACCGTCTTATCAACCAGCAGGTACGCGACCGCCTCGGGCCGTTGCGTTCGGCGAAATTGCTAATGTACAGCGTCGACTTCGGCCCTGTCGAACAGGCCCAACATGCCGGGCGCTGGGACGATGCGGCGGCGATTCTGGTGGATGCCGCGCAACGCCTGGAGGCTGGCGGCGCCGACTGCGTGGTGTTGTGTACCAACACCATGCACAAGGTGGCCGGGCAGATTCAGTCTGCGATTGATATTCCGTTCCTGCACATTGCCGACCCGGCCGCTCAGGCGGCGCTGGACGCCGGTGCGCTGCGGGTGGGCCTGCTCGGTACTGCATTCACCATGGAGCAGGACTTTCTCAAGGCACGTCTGACGGCCAAGGGCCTGACGGTGCTGGTGCCGGAGGCTGAAGAGCGTCAGGCGGTGCATCGGATCATCTATGACGAGTTGTGCGTCGGGGTCATCAGCGAGGCGTCGCGCCAGGTCTATCAAAGGGTGATCGAAGCGCTGACCGAACGCGGCGCCCAGGCGATCATCCTCGGCTGCACCGAGATCGGCCTGCTGATCAAACCCGAGCACAGCGCCCTGCCCTTGTTCGACACCACCGAACTGCATGCGCAGGCGGCGGTGGCGTTTGCCTTGGGCGACTAACTCAACCTTCCTTGGGCGTGCGACGCAAGCGCGCCATGCTCAGGGTATCGACCAAGCGACCGTCACGCACGGCATAGTCGCGGAACAGGCCTTCGGTCTCGAAGCCGAATTTTCGGTACAGGCCGATGGCCGCTTCGTTGTCGGCGTACACCGAGAGTTCGACCCGTTGCAGGTTCATCCAGTTGTCGGCGACATCGAGCGCCGCCGCCAGCAGCTTCGAACCGACACCCTTGCCTTGCCAAGCCACGGCGACACCCATGCCGAAGCTGCCGGCGTGGCTGCGGCGAACTCGCGAAAACTGTTCCAGACCGATGTTGCCGATGACCGTTCCCTGGTGCAGCGCCACCAGTTTCACCGCCCGTTCATTGTCCGCCATCAGGCGTTGGCGCCAGACCTCGGTGGACTGAAACGGCATCTGCAGCACCTGACGGGCCACAGCCGGGTCGTTGTAGAGGGCGGTGACACCCTCGATGTGGGATTCGTTGAAGCGTTCGAGGGTAATGACGGAGTCGGCGGGCATGAAAGTTTCGTCCTTGATGCGTACATGGCCGCTTACTCTATAACGGTGCAAACCTATGTGGCGAGGGGGCAAGCCCCCTAGCCACATAAGTGTTCTTGCCAGAAGCTCAGTCGAGCTGCTCGAACCACTCCCGCCGCTCGTTGAAGGTATTGCGGATCAGCTCGACAACTCCCTGCACCTCGGCCTCATTTCGGGAGTCGGCATTAACCGCCATCCACACCTGGCGCTGCATCGTTTGGTTGAACAGCCCGGGCAACGCCAGCAGCCCTCGATCGAATCGGCTCATGTAGTGCGGCAACAAACCGATGCAAGCGCTGCAACGGATCATCTCCAGCATCAACTCATAGGAATGCAACTGCACCACCCCCGCCAGGCGCTGCTCCACCAGACGGTTCCACGGCCCAAAGGTCTCGACCTGGCGGTCGTGCTGCCATTGCACCAGCATGAAGTCGGCCAGGTCACCCAGGCTGTCCGGGCGGGCCGCGACCCGCGAGTAACGTTTGGCAATGTGCGGCAGATAGTCCAGCCGTGCCAGACGCTGGGGCTCGCTGATGGCGAAACTGGGGCCGGGCGATGGCGAATCGGTGCCCGCCAGCCACACCACCACATCGGCGCTGATCGCCCGCAGGGACAACTCGCTGTCGAGGGAAATGATGTCCAGGCGCACACTGGCGTTGCGCCGTAGCAGCGCGACCAGGTCGCGACCGAGGATGTCGTGCAGGATCGACTCGGCCACAGCCAGGCGCACCAACGGCTGTTCGATCACTGGCAAATCGCGCTCACGGGCCAAGGCCATCAACTGCGCCTGAAGCTGCAACCCGTCACGACTGAGGGCAAAGCCATTGCCCGAGTGGCAGAACAGCGAGCGCTGCAGTTGTGCTTCAAGTTGCGCCAATTGTTTACGCAACTGGGTCGACTTGATGTTGAGACTGCGGGCCGCTTGCATGAAACAGCCACAGCGGGCGCTGACCCTGAAGGCCAGCAGTAACACCGGATCGATTCCGGCTATCCGTGCGTGAGAGGCGTTGCTGTGTTCTACGGGCGAACGGTACTCGGCCACGCCCTGACGCCCGGCGGATTCCATGAATGACATCGATGACTCCCTGTCGATCTGTCCTTGACCGTTTCATCCTGCTGATCGTTCATGAATCTGATGTGACAAACGGGTAAAAACCAAACCAATAATCAACCGCTGGGCGTTTGCCGAAAGCTCACCGCCAGGCGATTCCAGCTGTTGATGGCGCTGATGGCCATCGTCAGGTCGACCAGTTCCCCTTCACCGAACTGCTCCCGGGCCAGTGCATAAACATCGTCCGGCACATGGCTTTGCGCGAGCAGGGTCACTGCTTCGGTCCAGGCCAGGGCCGCCCGCTCCCGAGGGCTGAAGAAGCCACTGTCGCGCCAGACCACGATCGCATACAGCCGCCGATCGGTCTCGCCGAAGCGGCGCGCGTCCACCGAGTGCATGTCGGTGCAGAAGGCGCAGCCATTGAGCTGCGAGGCGCGGATCTTGATCAGGTTCAGCAACGCCGGTTCGATGCTCAGATCACGGGTCAAGGCCTCCATGGCGATCATGGCTTTCATCGCCTTGGGCGATGCGCTGTAGTAATCCAGGCGAACGGTCATGGCGGCGGCCTCGTGGCGCGAATCGGTATCTCCACGTTAGGCGCTGATGCACGAGCGTTACAGAGCCAATTCAGCGAAAAAGCCATGGACCGCCCGACAGAAGACCAATCGCCGGTTTTTCACCCACACAACTTCTGTGCAGTCACTCATGCAGGTAATCTGGCGCGACGCACAGTCGCCTCACAATCGCCCAGGAGCCCCGCCGGTATGGAACTTCACGTTGTCATCAACGGCCGCAAGGATCTGGCAGGCCAGCTGTACCGGCAACTGCGCAGCGCCATTGAATCCGGGCGCCTGGCAGCCGGCACGCAGCTGCCGCCCAGCCGTTTGCTGGCCGAACAACTGGGGATTTCGCGCAAGACCATTTCCGACACGTATGCGCAACTGACCTACGAAAACTTCCTCACCGGGGTGATCGGCAAAGGCACCTACGTCAATGCCCGGGCGGCAAAAGTCGTCCGTAAACAGAGCCATTCGGAATTGGCCAGCTTCGATGTCATCGAGAGCTGGCGCAAGTTGCCGACGTTCTTGCGCCACCCGACGCTGGAAGGCTCGCTGCGCTACGACTTTATCGGTGGTGCAACCAGCAAGGGCCAATTTCCGCAGGACGACTGGCGCCGTTGTACCTCCCATGCCTTGCGCCAGATCGCCGGCTCCAAGGGTTTCTACAGCCAGCCCGAAGGCCTGCCGGCGCTGCGCAATGCAATCGCACAGCACATCGCATTTTCCCGCGGGGTCAATTGTCGGGACGAAGACGTGGTGGTGTGCAATGGCGCGCAGCAAGCGCTGGACCTGATTTCCCGGGTGTTGACCCAACCGGGCAGCCTCGTGGCCATGGAGGACCCCGGTTATCCTCCGGCGCGCCTGTTGTTCGGGACTCATGGCGCAACGGTGGTCGGCGTGCCGGTCGATGCGCAAGGCATCCAGGTCGAGCACATTCCCGACGGCACGCGGCTGATTTATGTCACCCCCTCGCACCAGTTCCCCTTGGGCATGCCCATGAGCCACGAGCGTCGGCTGGCGCTGCTGGAGCGGGCCCACGAACTGGGGGCGATCATCATCGAGGACGATTACGACAGCGAGTTCCGCTATGAAGGACGGCCCACCGACTCGCTGCAAAGCCTGGATGAACGCGGCATCGTCGCCTACGTCGGCACCTTCTCGAAGACCCTGTTGCCGGAGTTGCGGCTGGGGTATGCGATTTTGCCGCCGGCGATTCTCGAAGCGGTGATCAGCGCCAAGCAACTCACCGACCGGCACACCTCCACCCTGCCCCAATGGGCGCTGGCCAAGTTCATCGCCGAAGGCTGTCTGCTCAAGCACATCCGGCGTTGCCACACGATTTACGCCGGGCGCCGCGAACGGATCCTGGCGAGGATGGCGGGCGACCTTTCGCCATGGTTCGAAGCGGTGCCGACCACGGCCGGGTTTCACATGGCGGTACTGTGCAAGGTGCCGGTCGATATTCCATTGGTGATCGAACTCGCGAAAAAAGTCGAAGTGGGGCTCTATACCCTGGACGATTTTTTTTACCAGCAAACGCCACGGGCCGGGCTTTTCCTGGGATTCGGGGCGATCGAAACCCTGGACATCGACATCGCCCTGGACCGTTTGCGGGACATTTTGCAGCAGGTTGGTTGAGGGATTGGTCTGCGGTTTTATCCGGTGATTGGCTATTGGCGGCCCAAGGAGGCAGGCCTATCCTGCATGAGCGTTATCCCTCAATGAGCAGGATTCGTCCGGCCTGATTCAGGAGTGTGAGTAATGTCCAACCAAGTGTTCAACACCGTAAAGATACGAGCTGCCGCCGGTCGCTCGGACGAACTGGGCAAACAACTGCAAAAGATTGTCGACACCCTGCGCGAACTTCCGGGCTGTGACGGCTATATGGTCGACCGCTGCCCCGAAGACGACACCCGCTGGACGGTCAGCGCCCGCTGGCAATCGGAGGCGGCCATGCAAGCGCATTTCAATCGCCCCGAAGTGCAAGGCTTTATCGGCCTGATCGACAGCCGACTGGCCAATGCCGTCGACTTCAACAGCTTTCCTATCGTCTAAAACAAGATCAAAAGATCGCAGCCCCGTAGCAGCTGTCGAGCCTGCGAGGCTGCTGCTACGGGGAACGTAACATCAGTGATTGGTCCCCTCACCTTCCGGCAAATTGGCCGTTTGATTGCCCGACGGCGCGGCTTACCGTGGTCCCTGACGACTCACCACCACAGGTAATCCACCATGAATGCACTTCGTTTTTTTGCCGCCTCTCTCACCGCCCTGGCCCTGAGCGTTTCAGCCTCGGCATTCGCCGACAAAACCGCCGCCCCTTCGGAAAATGTCACCATCCTGCAAGATCAGATGCTAAAAAACGCACCTGGCAAAAAAGCCTTGATGATCGAAGTCGATTACCAGCCGGGCCAATCTTCCATTGCCCATAAACACCAGGGTACGGCCATGGCCTATGTGCTTTCGGGGGAGATCACTTCTCAAGTCAAAGGCGAAAAAGCGATTACCTACAAGGCTGGCGAATTCTGGTATGAGCCGGCCGGTTCGGAACATCTGGTCTCGAAAAATGCCAGCGCCACCCAACCCGCCAAGCTGTTGGTGTTCATGGTGTTGGCCCCGGATGAGAAAGTGTTGATTCCTTTGCAGAACTGATCGCTGAGGCGAAGAGGCCCGACCAGCCCCCCCCAAAAAAAACCGTCAGGCAAAAAAAAAGCCCCGTCTCTCTCGAGACGGGGCTTTTTCATTCAACGCTCAATCAGGCAGCCGGTTCCAGCTCGGCACCCGCAGTAGCGGTGATAACGGCAGGTACTACCGTTTGACCGCTCAACGCGACATCCAGCAATTCACGGTTGGCCACCGCGTACATGGCGTAATCAGTGCCACTGGCGGCACGGATTTCCACCAGCATGGCGCGCCAGCGTTCGATCATGCCTTCGTTCTGCTCCATCCACAGCTCCAGGCGTGTTTCCACGTCCTGGGTGCCGTCGCCCTGTTGCAGGACCGAGATGGTGATCGCACGTTGTTGCCAGTCGACGTCATCGCGGAACGCTTCACGGGCCAGGGCTTGCCAGTTGTTTTCAACCGGCAGGGCGCTGATCTGTTGCAGGTACCAGGTGATGTCCAGCGCACTGCCCACGGCGAAGTAGGCCTTGGCCACATCTGCTGGATCCTGGCCGGTCACGTCGGAAGCCTCGATGATCGGCAGCAGGGTGTACAGGTGCGTGGTGCCAGCCACCATGCGTGCCAGCAACTCCGGCACACCGGCTTCGACGTACGCCTGATAGCGAGCCTGCCAGGTGTCGCGAATCTCGCCACTGAGCAGTTCGTCAAGCTTGAGGCCCAACTCCTTCAGGTGCGGACCGAAATGCGCGACGTCACGGGCGGCGTTCTGCTCGTTGCGGCGGGCACGCAGGAACCAGCGCGTAGCGCGACGGCCCAGACGCATCAGCTCGTCCATCAGCTCCAGTTGTACGTCGGCCGAGACCTGATAATCCAGGGCTTCGATCTGACGGAACCAGTGCGGGAGATGGAAAATGTCACGCACGATCACGTAAGCGCCGGCCACGTTCGCCGGGCTCATGCCGGTCGACTCTTTGAGCCGTTGAACGAAGGTAATGCCCATGTGGTTGACCAGATCGTTGGCGATCTGGGTGCTGACGATTTCGCGCTTCAGGCGGTGACGGCGCATGGCGGCAGAGAACTTGCTGACCAGCGTCGGCGGGAAAGCGGTTTCCATGTCACGGGTCAGGTAGTCGTCGTCCGGCACCAGGGAGCCCAGCAACTGCTCCTTGAGGTCGATCTTGCTGTAGGAGATCAGCACCGACAGCTCGGCACGGGTCAGGCCATGGCCTGCCGCGACGCGCTCGTTGATCGCGTCTTCCGACGGCAGGAACTCGATGGCGCGATCCAGCTTGCCACGGGCTTCCAGATCGTTCATCAGGCGCTTGTATTCAGCGATCCGTGGCAACGCGCGACGGGCCGCCAGCGACAATGCCTGGGTCTGCTTGTAGTTGTTGCCCAACACCAGGCCACCGACTTCGTCGGTCATGCTCGCCAGCAACTGGTTACGCTGCTTGTCGGTCATGTCGCCGGCCTGAACCACTTCGTTCAGCAGGATCTTGATGTTCACTTCGTGGTCGGAGCAGTCCACGCCACCGGCGTTGTCAATGAAGTCGGTGTTGGAACCGCCGCCATTGAGGCCGAACTCGACGCGACCCAGCTGAGTCATACCGAGGTTACCGCCCTCGCCCACAACCTTGCAGCGCAGTTCGTTACCGTTCACGCGCAGTGCATCGTTGGCCTTGTCGCCGACATCGGCGTGGCTTTCGCTGCTGGCTTTGACGTACGTGCCGATACCGCCGTTCCACAACAGGTCTACCGGTGCCTTGAGCAAGGCATTGAGCAGTTCGGTCGGGGTCAGCTTGTCGGCCTGAATGTCGAAGCGCTCTTTCATCTGCTCGGAGATGGCAATGCTCTTCGCGCTACGGGAGAAGATACCGCCGCCTTCGGACATGATGCTGGTGTCGTAATCCGACCAGGCCGAACGCGGCAGGTCGAACAGGCGCTGACGCTCGGCGAAGCTGCTGGCAGGCTCCGGGTTCGGGTCGATGAAGATGTGCAGGTGGTTGAAGGCTGCGACCAGTTGCAGCTTGTCGGACATCAGCAAGCCGTTACCGAACACGTCACCGGCCATGTCGCCGACGCCCACCACGGTGATGCTGTCTTCCTGGACGTTGATACCGCGTTCGCGGAAGTGGCGTTGTACGCCGACCCACGCGCCCTTGGCGGTGATACCCATTTTCTTGTGGTCGTAACCGGCGGAACCGCCAGATGCGAACGCGTCGCCGAGCCAGAAGCCGTAGTCGATGGCGATACCGTTGGCGATGTCGGAGAAGGTCGCAGTGCCCTTGTCCGCCGCCACCACCAGGTACGGGTCATCGTCGTCATGGCGCACGACGTTGGCCGGCGGTACCAGCGCACCGTCTTTCAGGTTGTCGGTGATGTCCAACAGGCCCGAGATGAAGATGCGGTAGCAGGCGATGCCCTCGGCCGCGATCTCGTCACGGCTGCCGCCCAGTGGCAGGCGACGCGGCAGGAAGCCACCCTTCGCCCCCACCGGCACGATGACCGAGTTCTTCACTTGCTGGGCTTTTACCAGGCCCAGGACTTCGGTGCGGAAGTCTTCTTCACGGTCGGACCAGCGCAGACCGCCGCGAGCCACGTTGCCGAAGCGCAGGTGCACGCCTTCGACGCGCGGCGAGTAAACGAAGATTTCAAACTTCGGAACCGGCTTCGGCAGCTCTGGAATCTGGTGCGGGTTGAACTTGAAGCTGAAGTAGGACTTGTTCTGACCGTGAGCATCGGTCTGATAGAAGTTGGTCCGCAGGGTCGCCTTGATCAGGTCCAGGTAACGACGCAGGATGCGGTCTTCGTTGAGCACCTGAACATCGTCCAGTGCGCTCAGAATCGCGTGTTCCAGGCGTTGTTGCTTGTCTTCCAGATCGTCACTGGCCAGCTTGCGCGCCAGGTAGAAACGGGTTTTGAACAACCGGGTCAACTCGCGAGCGATGTCGGTGTGGTTGTTCAGGGTGCTGGCGATGTAACCCAGGTCGAAACCCAGACGGATCTGCTTCATGTAACGGGCATAGGCGCGCAGCAGCGCCACGTCGCGCCATGGCAGGCCGGCGGTCAGTACCAGACGGTTGAACGCATCGTTCTCTGCATCGCCACGCACGATGTGGACGAAAGCGTCCTGCAAGGTGTCGTTGAGTTGCTGGATGTCGAGTTCCAGGCCTTCGGCAGCCGTGAACGCAAAGTCGTGGATCCAGAACTCGCGACCGCTGTTGTGGCGTAGGCGATACGGGAATTCACCCAGTACGCGCAGGCCGAGGTTTTCCAGGATTGGCAACACATCGGACAACGCCAGCGGCGTGTCGGCGTGATACAGCTTGCAGTGCAGCTCACGTTGGCCCGATACCTGACCCAGCGGCTGATAGAAGCTCATCACCAGCGGATTCTTTTCGCTCAGGCTCAGCAGGTGCTGCATGTCGACCACAGCCGAGTGGGCGGCGAAGCGCTCGCGGTAACCAGCCGGGAAGCCTTTCGGGAAGTCGGCCAGCACGTTGGTGCCCTGGGCTTCGCCGAAGCTCTCGACCACCAGGCTGGCGTAGTCGTCCTGCCAGCTGCGGCAGGCCTGCACCACTTCTTTTTCCAGCAGAACCGGGTCGATGTCCAGACGGTTCTTCGGGTCGACCCGCAGAATCAGCTGCACACGGGCCAGCACGGATTCGGAGAAGAAGGTCCAGAACTCGCAGTCAGAGGCTTTCAGACGATCCATCAGCACTTGCTGGATCTTCTGGCGCACTTCGGTGGAGTAGATGTCACGCGGCACATAGGCCAGGCAGTAGCAGAAACGACCGTACGGGTCTTTGCGCAGGAATACGCGGATCTTGTTGCGTTCCTGGATCTGCACGATCGACATCACGGTAGCGAACAACTCATCCACCGGCGTCTGGAACAGGTCATCGCGAGGCAACACTTCAAGTACCTGGGCCAGTTCCTTGCCCAAGTGAGCCTTGGCCTGGAAGCCCGAGCGCTGCTCGATGATCTCGACCTTGCGACGGATGTAAGGAATGACCCGCACGCTTTCGCCATACACCGACGAGGTGTACAGGCCCATGAAGCGGCATTCCTTGATGACCTTGCCGTTGGCATCGATCTGGCGGATCGACACGTAGTCCGGGTAGGCCGGACGGTGGACACGGCTTGGGTGTGCCGCCTTGGCGAACGACAGCGGCGTCGGTTCACGCAGGTAGTTGACGGCGTAGTCTTCGATGCGCAGGTCATCGACGGTCAGGCCGGCGCGCAGCAGCTTGGTCAGGCCGAGGAACGAGCTCTGGTCATAGTCGATGTGACCGCCGTTCTGATCCTCGCCCACCACGAACTCTTCGTAGCCCAGGAAGGTGAAGTGGTTGCCCACCAGCCATTCCAGGAAGCTCTTGATTTCGGATTTTTCTTCGGCGTCGATGGCGAACTGGCTATTGTCGATGCCTTCGATCAGCTCCTGGACCTTGGCTTTCATCGGTTCGAAATCGGCGACCGCAACGCGGACTTCACCGAGAACCTGCTCCAGCTCTTTGGTCAGGACATTCAATTCGGCCGTGTTGGCGCAACGGTCGATTTCCAGGTACATCAGCGATTCTTGCAGAATGCCTTCACCCTGGGTGCCTTTCGGCAGGATTTCCAACAGCTCACCCTTGCTGCCGCGACGCACGCTCAGCACAGTGGTTTGCAGGGTATGAATGCTGTAGCCGCGACGGTTCAGCTCGGTACGCACCGAATCCACCAGGAATGGCAGATCGTGGTGCAGCACTTCGACCGCGGTGTGGGTCGACTGCCAGCCGTGGCGTTCGTAATCGGGGTTGTAGACACGCACTTGCGATTGAGCGTGATCAAAGCGCTCAAGCAGGCGCCATGCAGAAAGGGTGCAACCGGCGAGGTCGGACAACCGACGTTGGGTCAGCTCGTCGAGGGAAATGATGCCGAAAAATTGTTCGGCGAACAGCGCCACTTGTGGCAGTGCCTGTTCACTGATGTGCTGCGCCAGTGCCGCTTGCAGTTGGTGCTGGAAGTCGGCTTTGCTGGCTGCGGTGAAGAACGCCATCTGTGGTACTCCGCTTGGGCTTGTTATTGATGGAAGCGTCGCGTGCAAACCCCTTTCGGGGCAATCCGTCACCCTGTTCCTGATTCTCGGGCAGAGGAAACAGGACGACAGTTGGGTGAAGCTGGACGAGACACTCAGGTCACATTCACCTTCCATTGAATGGGCATCTGCAAAAACGACTGGCGGGGCTACCATCGCAGCCATCGTCAATGCCTTTACGGGTGCTCATCCGTTGCGCAGCTTAACCAGTGCGGCAAGGGCCGTGCTTGCAGCGCTGCGACATATTCGGTCATCGGCACGTAACTCGTGGCATGCGCCTCGAACAACACTAGCAGCCGTGCAGAAAAATGGGCGTTTTATGCCCGGTTTTACGGCACCTTCGTACCAGAAATGACTCGAGATGCATCGGATGTTCACGACACATCCTCAGACACTCAGCCAAGCAGAAATTCCCGAGGGCTGGCAGAATTGCCGTTTGTTGTGTTCACAACGCTCGCCGAGCCAGGATTTTTCCCATGCAAATCACAACCGACCTCTTGATCGTCAACCCGTGCGATGACGAAGAAGACAATCTGGCCATGCTCTGCTGCACCAGTGCCGAGGGCGAAATGTTCCTGATGAGCCGCTTTCCGGACGAGGACGAGCTGGAGATCATCTTCCACGACAAGCCTTCGGCCCTGGATGGCGTGAAAGTCACCCTCAGCCCTGACCGTCTGCTGATCGAAATCGCCGCCGTGGACGCCGATGCGCTGGGTGGCAATGATTCGCTGGAAATCCTGCACAGTACCGATGCCAGCGATCTGGCTGAGGTGGAAGAAACCTTGCAGAACATCCTCAATGGGATTGGTACTTACATCAGCGAAATCTGATGGCGGTTTAGTGATCGTTCCCACGCTCTGCGTGGGGATGCAGCCTGTGACGCTCTGCGTCACGATTTTAAAGCGGGACGCAGAGCGTCCGGTGATGCATTCCCACGCAGAGCGTGGGAACGAGCGTTAATCCGCACATTTCTACAAAATGCCGTTAGTCGGCGCCCCCCGCGATGGATTAAAGTAACGCCCCCAGCCCTGGCGTTATTCGAACGTCTTCGGTCACCCTTTCCAGGAACAGTCATCGATGGAACATCGTGAAGCGCTGCTCGCGCTGCGAACCTTTCTTTCAACGCAGATTCTCGGCCAGGAAAAACTCATCGAGCGCTTGCTCATCGCCTTGCTCGCCGACGGTCACATGCTGGTCGAGGGCGCCCCGGGGCTGGCCAAGACCAAGGCCATCAAAGAACTCGCCGAAGGCATCGAAGCACAGTTCCATCGCATCCAGTTCACCCCCGACCTGCTGCCGGCCGACATCACCGGCACGGAAATCTATCGCCCGGAAACCGGCAGCTTCGTGTTCCAGCAAGGCCCGATCTTCCATAACCTGGTGCTGGCGGACGAAATCAACCGAGCCCCGGCCAAGGTCCAGTCGGCCCTGCTCGAAGCCATGGGCGAACGCCAGGTCAGCGTCGGGCGCAGCACCTACGAGCTGTCGCCGCTGTTTCTGGTCATGGCCACGCAAAACCCCATCGAGCAGGAAGGCACCTACCCGTTGCCCGAAGCCCAGCTCGACCGGTTCCTGATGCACGTGAAAATCGGCTTCCCCGACGCCACCGTCGAACGACGGATTCTGCAACAGGCCCGTGGCGAAGCACTGCACGGCGAAACCAAACCTGAACGCCGGGTCAGCCAGCAGGCGATCTTCGCCGCGCGCAAGGAAATCCTCGGGTTGTACATGGCCGACGCCGTGGAGGAATACCTGGTGCAACTGGTCATGGCCACGCGGATCCCGGCCAAGTTCGACCCGGAAATGGCCGAATGGATCGCCTACGGCGCCAGTCCACGCGGTTCCATCGCCCTCGACCGTTGCGCCCGGGCCCACGCCTGGCTGGCCGGTCGCGACTTCGTCAGCCCGGAAGACATTCAAGCGGTGCTGTTCGATGTGTTGCGTCACCGCATCATTCTTTCCTTTGAAGCCGAAGCCGCTGGCATCGACCAGGACCGGGTGGTCCAGCGGATTCTCGACGTCGTAGCCGTCGCTTGACCCCGATGAACACCCTTCTGCCGCCCGAGCCAGGCATCCGCATCAGCCTCGCCGAGCTGATCGAGATGCGCCATCGCGTGCGCGAAGTGCAGCTGTTTTCCACGCCGAGCCAGCGCAGCCCGCTGATCGGCCTGCACCACTCCAAACTGCGCGGGCGCGGGGTGGACTTCGATCAGGTGCGGGTCTATCAGGCCGGCGATGATGTGCGCAGCATCGACTGGCGCGTCACCGCCCGGACCCAGGAACCGCACACCAAGCTGTTCCATGAGGAGCGCGAACGACCGATTTTCATCATGGTTGAACAGAGCCGTCGGCTGTTTTTCGGCTCCGGGTTGATGTTCAAGTCGGTGCTGGCCGCCCAGGCCGCGAGCCTGATTGGCTGGGCCGCGCTGGGGCATAACGACCGGGTCGGCGGGCTGGTGTTCGGCGACAACGAGCATTACGAAATCAAGCCGCGACGCAGTAAGCAGAGCCTGCTGCAACTGCTCAACCGGCTGGTGCGGGTCAATCAATCGCTGCACACCGAGCGCGAACCGGACCGCGATGCCTTCGGCATTGCCCTGCGCCGCGCCCGGGAAGTGCTGCGCCCCGGCAGCCTGGTGATTGTGATCTGCGACGAACGCGCCTTGTCCGACAGTGCCGAGCAGCAACTGAGCCTGTTGTCGCGCCATTGCGACCTGTTGCTGCTGCCGGTGTCCGACCCGCTGGATCACGCCCTGCCCGCCGCCGGCCTGCTTCGTTTTGCCGAACACGGCGCGCAACTGGAACTCGACACCTTGAATTTCGACCTGCGCCAGGCCTATCGCGCCCAAGCGGAAGCACGCATTGACCGCTGGGAGCTGCTGGCGCAGAAGCTGCGGGTGTTGCTGATGCCGTTGAGCACCCAAAGCGAAATGGTCGAGCAATTGCGTGAATACCTGAACCCACAACGTCCGGGGAAAGGTCGATGAGCAGCCTCGATCAACTGCAACCGCTGATTTCCCCGCCACCGATCGGCTTCTGGCCGCCGGCACCGGGCTGGTGGCTGCTGCTGTTGTTGCTGCCGCTGATCGGTTTCGGCGTATGGCAGTTGCGACGCTTCATTCCGGACAAGCGCCCTGTCGTGCGCGCTGAACAACCGCTGGACCCGGTGCGCCTCGCCGCCCTGGCCGAACTCGCGCTGATGCCCAAACCCTACGACGGCGCCCCGGCCGGTGCCTGGCTGCAGCAACTCAACGGTTTGCTCAAACGCCTGTGCCGCAACCATTACCCCTACAGCCAGAGCCACACCCTCAACGGCCGCCAATGGCTGGCGTTCCTTGATAACCGCTGCCCGGCTGCCGGCCTCACGCGCTGGATGGTGCTGGTGGAAGGTGCCTACAAGCCCGAATGCAAACTCGACGACAAGGCCATCGCCGGCCTGACTCAAGCCGTCGACACCTGGATTCGCAAACATGTTTGAGTTCGCCTGGCCGTGGATTTTCGCCCTGCTGCCGCTACCGTGGCTGATGCGGGTGCTGTTGCCGGTGGCCGACAGTGGCGAACCGGCGCTCAAGGTCAGCTTCCTCAGCGACCTCGAAGGCCTCGCTCGCCGCCGCGCCCGGGCCAACCTGCCGACCTGGCGCCAGCAAGCCCCGTTCATTCTGATGTGGCTATTGCTGCTGATCGCCGCGGCGCGCCCGCAATGGCTCGGCGAACCGCTACCGATTGCCGCCAGTGGCCGCGATTTGCTGGTGGCGGTGGACGTCTCCGGCTCAATGGACTTCCCCGACATGCAGTGGCAGGACGAAGACGTCAGCCGACTGTCACTGGTGCAACATTTGCTCGGTGATTTTCTCGAAAGTCGCGATGGCGACCGGGTCGGGTTGATCCTGTTCGGCAGCCAGGCCTATCTGCAAGCGCCGCTGACCTTCGACCGCCATACCGTGCGTGTCTGGCTCGACGAAGCGCGAATCGGTATTGCCGGCAAGAACACCGCCATCGGCGACGCCATCGGCCTGGCCCTCAAACGCCTGCGCCAACGCCCGGCACAAAGCCGCGTGCTGATTCTGGTCACCGACGGTGCCAACAATGGCGGCGAAATCGATCCGCTGACCGCCGCACGCCTGGCGGCGAATGAAGGCGTAAAAATCTACCCGATCGGCATTGGCGCCGACCCGGAACAAAGCGGCACCCTGGGCTTCCTGGGCATCAACCCGAGCCTGGACCTCGACGAGCCGGCCTTGAAAGCCATTGCCCAAGCCACCGGAGGCCAGTATTTCCGCGCCCGCGACGGCCAGGAATTGCAGGCGATCAAGACCACCCTCGACAAACTGGAACCGGTAGCCCAGCAACCTACGCAGGCCCGTCCGGCCCAGGCGTTGTATCACTGGCCTCTGGCGATGGCGCTGCTGTTGAGCATGCTGCTGGTGATCCGTGAGCGCTGGCCGGATAACCCGTTGCAACGTCTATTCACCAAGAAGCTGTTTACCAAAGAGCGGTTTCTGCATACGCAACTGCCCGACTGGCGTCAGCGCCTCAAACGCCTGCGTCTGCGGAGGCGCCGATGATCGCTCTCTGGCCATACTGGTTCCGCCCTTGGTGGCTGCTATTGCTGCCGTTGCTGGGCTGGTTGCTCTGGCAACTCTGGCACCGGCAGAAGCGCGCGGGTCGCTGGCAAATGATTCTGCCACCGGCCTTCCATGCCGCCTTGCTCAGTGGTGGCAGCGGTCGCGAGAGCAAACTGCCGTGGGTCGCCCTGGGCCTGGCCTGGGTGCTGACCGTGCTGGCCCTGCTGGGGCCGAGCTGGCAACGCGTTGAGCAAACCGGCCAGAAACCCGCTGACCCGCTGGTGGTGCTGCTTGAATTGACCCCGGAAATGCTTGCCGCCGACGTGGTGCCAAACCGGCTGGAACAGGCCCGGCGCAAACTGCTGGATCTGCTGCAAAACCGCAGCGACGCGCAGACCGCCATCGTCGTCTACGCCGGCAGCGCCCATACGCTGGTGCCACTGTCGGATGACCTGTCGACCAGCCGCAATCTTTTGGATGCGCTCAAGCCGTCGCTGATGCCCCAGGCCGGTCATCGCGCCGATCTGGCGGTGGCCAAGGCCCTGACGCTGCTGGATCAGGGAGCCCTTGGCCAGGGGCGAATCCTGCTGATCGGTTCGTCGCTGACGGAACACGAACGCCAAGGGATTCGTCAGGCGCTGGACGCCAAGTCCACACAATTTCTGATGCTCGGCATCGGTACCGCCGAAGGTGCGCCGGTCGCACAGGACGACGGCAGTTTCCTCAAGGACGATCAGGGCGCGATTCTGGTGCCGCATCTGGACGGCCCCAGCCTGAAAGCCTTTGCCAATGGCCTGGGTGGAGGTTACGCCCAGGCACGCCTGGACGATGCCGACCTGCGCGACCTCGGCCTGCTCGACGGCCCACGGGACCTGCGCCACGACGGCCAGACGTTGCGCCTCGACACCTGGGCCGATCAGGGTTACTGGCTGCTGCTGCCGTTATTATTGCTGGCCGCCTGTGCCGGGCGTCGCGGCTGGCTGTTCTGCTTGCCGCTGCTGTTCCTGCTGCCGCAACCGAGTTACGCCTTCGATTTCGAAGACCTGTGGCTGCGGCCCGATCAGCAGGGTTTGCACTTGCTCAAACAAAAGCGCCCTGCCGAAGCCGCGCAGCATTTCGAAGACCCGCAATGGCAAGGTGTGGCGCTCTATGAAGCCGGCGACTACAGTGGCGCCGCCCAGCGGTTTGCCCAAGGCAACGACGCCCACGCCCACTACAATCGGGGTAACGCACTGGCCAAAAGCGGTGAACTGGAAGCGGCGCTGGATGCTTATGAGCAAGCGCTGGAGCTTCAGCCAGACCTGCGCCCGGCGCTGACCAACAAGGCACTGGTGGAAACGCTGCTCAAGCAGAAAACCGCTACACCGCCCGTCGAGCCGGACAAAACCGCCGAGGGCGAAACCGAAACCATGCCTCAGGAACCGCCACCGGGCAGCGCCACCCAGCCGAGTGATGGCGAGCCGAAAACCGACGCCCAACAGGCCACGCCGGACGCCGAGCAGCCGCCCACGGCACCACCGCAATCGGGCGCCAATGAAGTTCCGGACAGCGAATTGGGGGATGAACAAAGCACCACGCCACCACGGCGCCCCGCCAGCGACATGCTCGAAGGCGAACAGCAACAGGCGCTGGAGCAATGGTTGCGCAAGATCCCGGATGACCCCGGCGAACTGCTCCGGCGCAAATTCTGGTACGAACAGCAACAACATCAGGATCAGGGAAAAACTCGATGACCCGCTTCACCGCCTTCTTGCTTGCACTGCTTCTGTGGACCGCTCAGGCCCAGGCCGCGGAGCTGGTCGCCAGTGTCGATCGCAGTCGCCTGAGTTCCGGGGAGACGGTCGAACTGACTCTGGAATCCAGCGACGTGACCCAGTTCGGCAAACCCGACCTGACTCCGCTGGAGCCGCAGTTCGAGGTGCGCGGTACCCGTCAGGTCAACCAACCGAACACCCTCAACGGCAACACTCAAGCGACCACCCGCTGGATCATCACCCTACTGCCCCGGCAGAACGGCAGTGTGGTAATTCCGTCACTGCAACTGGGCGAGGCGCAGAGCCAACCGATTACCGTGCAGGTGATCGAAAGCGAAACCCAGGACAGCAGCAACACGCTTGCGCCGGTGTTCATCGAAGCCAGCCTCGACCAAAACAGCGTCTATGTGCAGGCTCAGGCGATCCTGACCTTGCGCATTTATCATTCGGTGTCGCTGTACGACGACAGCAGCCTGACCCCGTTGCAGATTCCCGATGCGCGCATCGAACAACTGGGCGAGTCGCGCACCTACGAGAAAGCCATCAACGGTTTGCGCCACGGCGTGATCGAAATGCGCTACGCGATCTACCCACAGCACAGCGGTGTATTGACCATTCCGGCGCAAGTGTTCAGTGCCACACTGGTCGATGCCCAACCGTCCCAGGACGGATCGCCCCAGGGGCCAAAACCGGGCAAATTGATGCGCGTCAGTTCCACCGAGATTCCGCTGACGGTCAAGGCCAAGCCCGGCAGTTATCCAGCCGATGTTCCCTGGCTACCGGCCCGCAGCCTGAGCCTGAGTGAAAGCTGGAGCCCGGAACCGGATCATGCGCAGGTCGGCGACTCGCTGACCCGCAGCCTGACCTTGAGCGCCGAAGGCCTCGCCAGCTCTCAACTGCCACCGTTGCCCGCCACCGAGATCAACGGCCTGCGGCGCTACCCGGATCAACCGGTGCTGAGCAACCAGAGCGGAGAGCGTGGCTTGGTCGGCAGTCGCGAGGATCGTGAAGCCCTGGTGCCGACCCGCACCGGCGACATCGACTTGCCGAGCGTTGAAGTAATCTGGTGGAACACCTTCGAGGATCATCTGGAACACACCAGCCTGCCGGCCCGCACGCTGCAAGTGGCGAGCAATCCGAGCCTGATCGTCGACACCCCGGCGAGCAGCCCGCTGGTGATGTCCGGCGCCAGCAACGAAGCCCTTTGGTGGTGGAAACTCAGCACGGCAATTCTGGCCTGCACCACCCTGCTAGGCTTCGGCCTCTGGTGGCGCGCCCGCTCGCAACCGGCAGTCCTGCGGGCAGCGCAGACCGGCCCGAGCCCACGCACGCTGCTCGACGACCTCAAACGCGCCTGCCAGGCCAACGACACCCACGCCACCCGCCAGGCCCTCGACGCCTGGGCCCGGCAACAACCGGAAACCCTGGCCGACATGGCCGCCCGCTTCGTGCCGCTGTCCGATGCCCTCGACGGCCTGAACGGCGCGCTCTACAGCGAAACCGGCCAGTACTGGCAAGGCGAAGAACTCTGGCGCGCCATCCGGGCGATCCCGACGGCCGAAGGGTTTCAAGGCGTGGTCGGCGACAGCGGGTTGCCGCCGCTTTATCCCAAGTAGGGACTTCGACTTTTTATTTTGATTGCATCGAAATTTATACACGGTGCTGCAGTGGCTCATGCCAATGCAGCACCTAACATTGAAAAACAACGTCCACTAAACCAACCATCTGACTAGCCACACCGACTCAAGCAAATCTGACATCACCTCAAAAAAACGACAACAAATTCAGAAACACGACTTTTAAACTGCAATAAAGGCCTTACACACCCTAGACCTTCGAAAACCGGTACACACCTTTAATGCAGCTTGCGAAATACCCACCAACCGAAGCAGCACCTATCAAACCCTCATAAATTCTTTCGTTTATATCGAAATACTGATAAATGGCGTGATTATTAAACTCGATCTCCAGCACTTCACTTTCAGGGTCATAGCCCACGGACAAAATATTACTCGACACAACAGGTATTCTTTCCATAACCTTACCCCACTATTTAATTTTATCAATCTTGGGATTTTGAGCTCTCCAAGTCTCGCTCAACTCATCATAATTTGAGTTTTTTTCCATTGCGATACCCCATCCACCCGGATTAAGAGACATATCAGAAGAGACTTCATCATATACTACTGGATCTTGACTATCAGGTCTTGCATTCTTTGGAGGAGGTATAATAAATGTTCGCATTGGTAGCTTCACTGCCTCTCCGAGGATTATTGCCTCACCTGTTCTTAGGATAGGTAACATGCTAGTGAGCCCATCCAGATTATCAGATAGCGTAGAGGTAATATGATTTCTATCAGTTGAATTGGCCAACCTAAGAGCAAAAAATGTTCCGCACTGGGAGAGTATCGTCGAATCAATTTCAGAGGGTCTCTGACTAACGATCATTGCGCCTATACCATATTTCCTCCCTTCCTTGACTATTCGCTGAACCACCTTAGAAGCCATCCCTTTAAAATCGTCATTTAAATAAATGTGCGCTTCCTCCATTACGATCAGTAACGGCCTATGCCTCCCTCCCTGCGATAAATTCCTAGCCCAAAATAACGCCTCGTATAAAATACGCAACAAAGCCCCGATAGTGGTCTGCAAAATATCAGCTGGAACACCTGACAAGTCCAAAATAGTTATTGGCATTTCGCTACCTATCCAGTCTTTCAAAAGACCATCTAGATCACGAACAACTTTACCGTCGGAGTCCGGATTCCAATCTGCCGGCTGAAATATAAAATCATACCGTGGAATTCTAAGCTTTGAACCCAATAACAGAAGCTGCTTCCCGAGATTCAATGAGCCGGGGATGTAATTAATCTTCTCCTCATCATCCTTATCATTTTTTACATTTCTAAAAATTGGAGGTATACCCTTCTTTGGATTACCCTTGAGTTCAACCCCTTTTGCATCCAACTCATAAGCAAGATTATCAATTGGCCTCCCTGGCTTTTTATTATAATACGTACCAAAAGTCTCTACATATAACTCATACCACAAATCATGGATACTGAAAGGAACGGGTGAATCCACACTCAGTGTATCGGCAGAGGCTCCCTTTTTGGGGTGTTTTTGGATAGAGTCATTTTTATACTTTTGCACCCTTTCAAGAACTATATTCTTATCCTTCTCACTCGAAAAATCCCCAAAACTTATTTCACACAACTCATCAAAGTTCAAAGCCCAAAATGGTATATGGAGTGACTTCTCACGAAGCCTCGAGGTTTTATCAGCATTGATCTTATAAATATTAGACCTATCCTTTAGAGCCGAACCATACTCCCCATGCAGATCCAACATTATTATTCTAGATGATGGATACTTGTCACAGTCAGACAGCGCATTCATTATACTAGCTACGGTGGTAGACTTACCGGAGCCTGTGGTACCTACTACCGCAGAGTGCCTAGTGATCAGCTTATTAACATCTATTAGCGCAGGAATTGAATCTGCATTTGAAATATGACCAATTTTTACAAAGTACGGTTTATCAGGCTGTCCATATATGTTTTTTAGTTCTTTCTCGGAGACAAGATGCACTTCATCGCCAATGGTCGGATACTGAGATAGCCCGCGCTCAAAAATCCCATTACGCTGCCCTTCACCAATTAACTGAATTTTCATCCATCGATCACCAGAAATCACACTATCTATCTGGCTATCAGGTATAGCACTTGCTCCCACTTGACTGACAATTCCGAATAAATCGGTAAATCCAATGGGGATACGAATAAAACTTCCAATCTGACCAACCCTATACCCCTGACCATCAATATAAACAAAACCGGTCATAGATTTTTTTGACAGAACGATACTTACCGAAGTCCCATTTACATCTTGAACATCCCCAAGATACGTTTCCTTACTTGACATTATCACCCTCCTTAGAAGAACCAATAATGCTCTTTAGAAAATCTGTAAAGACCGAAAAATCTCCTAACGAAATAAAATCCCTAACTATTTGACTCGCACCCTTCACTTCTTCACGCCTAACAAAACTCAACAAATTATCGTCTGCCCCCTCTGCATACGAACCTTTCTTCCAGTTTGCCACGGTCGTACCAATAACAGCTCGATCAGAAGTCCAAATATTTAAATTATGCTGCTTCCTTGCCAGCCTTATCGCCTCAGGATAACTTTCAACAATCTCACCTAACGCATCTCGCCTATGAAACTCCCCGAACATGAGCCCCAAAACCATCGCTGTAGGATTCGCTTTCAATGCATTGACAATTGCATCATTTAAATGACCATCATTAAATGAATAACCGCATAGAATTAGCAGTGATGACTTCTTACGTACGAATCGGGTCAACTGATCGATTAGTGCCAAATAAGGCATCTTCCTACTTTCCTCATATTTAAGGTGCGAAGGATAAATTAAATGCGACGCTTCCTCCTTAACTTCTGAAGATCGAAAAACCCTTTTCTGGCCATCATGGAACTCTTGATACCAATTTATAGACCCATGTATCTTCCACAATCTTGTCCAATGTTTTGGTATGAGATTGTCTTCGACCGCTCTTAAATCAAAAAAAGACCTTCTTGCACCAACAAAACCATCGAAATATGGAACCTCTAAATCTTCAAGACTTTGCTCAACCAACAAATCATAATTTGTCGTAAAAACCTCTATCGCATTTTTTCTATCAATAGATCGAATCCAACTACAAAATCGATGATAGGGAGTTTCATCACCAGGGAGCACAACATTTATTTTCTTCACTATCTCCTTGCAGATCAGCTTTTCCAGCTCAAGCAAATCACTCTCACTCAGCCCTCTAACACTCCCTCCCTTTGACACTAGCGACAAGCTTCTTATAAAGCTTAGTATATCCTCTATATTTCTTGAATTTCTTTCTGCCTTGACCAACTCATCTAACAAACAAACATACTTCAAGTTTGTCGCAAGCTCTCTATTGATGTGCTCAGTTAGGTTTAGCACATCAGGAATCAACGGCCATTCACCATCCGGCATTGGTACTGATAGCGGGCAACCCGCAGACAGGAAAAACCCTATCGATTCATTATCTTGAGAAAGAGACTGCCTTAAATACCGAAGGTGCCTTAGGGGGTCGTGGCTGCTTTCCATGTAGACACTCTCTAACAGATTATAAGAGATTGATTTTATGTCCCATAAAACCATAGCTCAGCATTTACAGATGGCAACTCTTTCTCATGCATCTATGCTTAGCGCAAAAACGAAACAGCGACAGAAGAAAATCTCACTCCAATTTCGAAACGTAGTACGCCAGCGTTAACCTATTTCGCTTTTTCCCAGTAAACTCTCCCCTCTTTAGCCGCCATCATTTCCCCCGCGGCCATCACCTTATTTTGTTGCGGAGTACGCCTTGCGTCTGTTCCACACCTCCGACTGGCACCTTGGGCAGAACCTGCACGGCCAGGAACGCGATTTCGAGCACGCCTGTTTTCTCGACTGGCTGCTGCGTCAGCTGAAGCTGGACCAGCCTGATGTGCTGCTGATTGCCGGCGATATCTTCGACACGGTCAACCCGCCGGTCAAAGCCCAGGAACGCCTCTACGATTTCATCGTCAGCGCCCACGAGCAGCAGCCCTTGCTGACCATCGTGATGATCGCCGGCAACCACGACTCCGGCTCGCGCATCGAACTGCCCGCGCCGTTGATGCGCCGCTTGCGCACTCACGCCCTGGGGCGCGTGCTGTGGCTGGATGACGGCCAACTGGATGCCGAACGCCTGTTGCTGCCGTTGCCGGATGCCAGCGGCGCAATCGCTGCCTGGTGCCTGGCGCTGCCGTTCCTGCGCCCCGCCGAAGTGACCGGCGCGCAGCTGGGTGACAACTATTTGCGCGGCATCGGCCAGGTTCACGAATGGCTGATTGAAGCGGCGAACGCCAAGCGCAAGCCGGGTCAGGCGCTAATCGCTATCAGCCATGCGCACATGGCCGGCGGTTCGGTGTCCGAGGACTCCGAGCGCAGCCTGATCATCGGCAACGCTGAAGCCCTGCCTGCCAGCCTGTTCGGGCCGAGCGTCAGCTATGTCGCCCTCGGGCATTTGCACAAGCCGCAGAAGGTCAACGGTGAAGAGCGCATCCGCTACAGCGGCTCGCCGATCCCGCTGTCATTCTCCGAGATCGGTTATCAGCATCAGATTCTCGACATCAAACTGGATGGCGAAACCCTGCTCAGCGTCGAACCGAAGCTCATTCCCCGACCAGTGAACCTGCAACGCCTCGGCCCCGCGCCGCTGGCGGAGATCCTGCTGCAACTGGCCGACCTGCCCAACATTGACCTGCTCGCCGACATCCAGCGCCAGCCGTGGCTGGAAGTGCGGGTGCGCCTCGATGAACCGCAACCGGACCTGCGCCATCAAGTGGAAACAGCCCTGCAAGGCAAAGCGGTACGGCTGGTGCGGATTGCCGCCGAATACGCCGGCAACGGCAGCCGCGACGGCGTCGAGGACGGCGCCACCTTGATCGAACTGGACCAACTGACGCCGCAGGAACTGTTCAGCCGCGCCTGGCAGGACAACTACGGCAGCGAGGTCGACGAGCAAACGCTCAGGGACTTCGCCGAGCTGCTGCAAGATGTGCAGATGGAGAGCGAACAGCCATGAAAATCCTCGCGATCCGCTTGAAAAACCTCGCCTCCCTGGCCGGGCCGTTTGAAATCGACTTCACCGCCGAACCCTTGGCCAGTGCCGGCCTGTTTGCGATTACCGGGCCGACCGGCGCCGGCAAAAGCACTCTGCTCGATGCGCTGTGCCTGGCGCTGTTTGGCGCCGTGCCGCGGCTGAACAATACCGGCCGCGATGCCAAGGTTCCGGACGCTGATGGCGAAATCGGCACCGGCGACCCGCGGACCCTGCTGCGTCGTGGCACCGGCGAAGGTTATGCCGAAGTGGATTTCGTCGGCATCGACGGTCGTCGCTATCGCGCGCGCTGGGAGGCCAATCGCGCTCGGGAGAAGGCCGGCGGCAAGCTGCAAGCCAGTCGCCAGAGCCTGCGCGACATCGATCAGGATCAACTGCTGGCCAGCCAGAAAGGCGAGTACAAGACTCAGCTCGAAACCGCGCTGGGCCTGAACTTCGAACAGTTCACCCGCGCCGTGTTGTTGGCCCAGAGCGAGTTCAGTGCGTTCCTCAAGGCGGACGACAACGACCGTAGCGAACTGCTGGAAAAGCTCACCGACACCGCGCTCTACACCCGCCTCGGTCGCCGCGCCTTCGACAAGACCAAAGAAGCACGCGAAGCCCACAAGCTGTTGCAGGACCAGGCCACCGGGGTCACGCCACTGTCGCCTGAAGCCCGGGCCGAGCTCGATGACCGCTTCAATGACGCGCAGCAGCAACTCAAGACCCAGCAGGCGCAGCTCAAGCAATTGGAGCTGCAACACACCTGGCTCAAGGATTTGCGTCAGTTGCAGGACGCGCAACAGAGCGCCTCCGAGCAACTGCAGTCCGCCCAACAACACTGGGACAGCCTGGCCGGCGAGCGCTTGAAGCTGACCCGTCTGGAGCAATTGGCCCCGCAACGGCACCAATTCGCGCGAAAGACCGAATTGACCACCCAGCTCACACCGCTGGCGGCACAGATTCAGCAGCATACCCAACAGCAAACCGAACTGAACGCGCGTCAGGCTCAGCTCGAACACAGCCTGAGCGCGGCGCAAACGGCACTGGCCGCCGCACAAAGCCAACACAGCACCAGCGCGCCGCTGCTGCGTCAGGCCTTCGAAGAGCAAAGCACCCTCGCCCGCCTGGTCAAGGACGCCAGCCTCAGTGCCGACCTCAAGCAGCAGGCAGAACTGGCCAGCACTCAGGGCCAAAGTACGATTCAGGGCTTGCTTGACCAGCAGAAACAGGTCGCAGAACGGTTGCAGCGTATCGCCGGTGAGCTTGAGCAGAGCACTCATCTGGCGCCACTGAGCGATGCCTGGAACGCCTACCGTGATCGTCTGCAACAACTGATGCTGATCGGCAATCGCCTGAACAAGGGCCAGTCCGAACTGGCCGCCCTGGAGCAAAGCGCCACCCGCGCCGCCGAGGATCTGGCCGCTCAACGCCAGAGCCTGGAGCTGCTGTACAAAGAGGCTGGCGCCGAACCCGAAGCCGTGGCCGAGCAGATTCAGATCCTTGGCAGCCTGCTACAGGACAACCGCAAGCAACTGCGGGCCATTGAAGAACTGACGCGGCTGTGGGCCAGCCAACAGGAACTGGACAAGCGCGGCACCGAACTTCAACAGCGCCAGCTCACCGCGCAGCAAGCGCGTGATCGCCTGACCCAGGACGGGGTGAAGACCAAGGCCGAATTGACGGTCGCCGAACAGACCCTGACCGTCACCCGCGAACTGCTGGAACGTCAGCGCCTGGCACGCAGTGCCAGCGTCGAAGAGCTGCGTGCACAACTGCTGGACGATCAGCCGTGCCCGGTTTGTGGCAGCCCGGACCATCCTTATCATCAGCCCGAAGCCTTGCTGCAAAGCCTCGGTCGGCACGATGAAAACGAACAGGCCAACGCCCAGAAAGCCGTCGACCTGCTCAAGGAAAAACTCACCGAGCTGCGCGCAGAAGTTGGCGGCTTGATTGCTCAACAAAAGGAATTGCTGCAGCAGCAAGAACAACTCGCCACTCAACAACAGAGCCTGACACCGAGCCTGGAAGCGCACCCGTTGTCCGCCCAACTGTTGGCCCAGGACGCGAACAAACGCGATGCCTGGCTGACCCAACAAAGCAGCCAGCTGAACCAGAGCATCACCCAGGACGAACAGCGGCAAACTGCCCTGCTCACCCTGCAACAGGATGCCGCGCGACTGGCGCAACAACTGCGCAGCGCCGAAGCGGCGAACCAACAGGCGACACAACACCTGCTCAACCAGCAAAGGGAGTTGAGCAGCGATCGCCAACGCCTGGACGAAGAGCTGAGCGCGTTCAGCAGCCTGCTGCCAGCCCAGACGCTGGAAGCGCTGCGCAACGAACCCGCCGCGACTTTCATGCAGCTTGACCAGCAGATCGCCCAGCGCCTGCAACAACTCGAGCAGCAGCGCGATGAACTCGGCGAGCAACAACAACGCCAGCAGACGCTGGACAAAGAACAGGACCGCCAGCAGACCCGCACCCAGCAACTGGACGCCGCGCAGCAGCAGTTCAGCGCGTTGGCCGGGCAACAACAGGCTTGCCAGGAAAAACTGACGCAACTGCTGGGCGAACACGCCAGCGCCGAACAATGGCAACAGCAACTGGATCAGGCCGTCGAGCAGGCACGCAATGCCGAAGCGACGGCCAATCAGGAACTGCAAAGCGTGCGCACGGGGCTGGTGCAACTGGCCGCCGAACTCAAGGCGCAACAGGAACGTGCGCAAGCCCTGGAAAGCGAAGACCGCGAGCTGAGCAGCAAGATCGCCGACTGGCGCGCGCAGCATCCGGAGCTGGACGACGGTGGGCTGGAAGCGCTGCTCGGTGTCAACGACCAACAGCTCAGCGAGCTGCGTCAACGATTGCAGCAAAGTGAACAAGACATCGCGCAAGCCAAGGTGCTGTTGCAGGAGCGGGATCAGCGCTTGCGCGATCATCAGGCGCAGCACAACGGCAACCTGGACGCCGGACAACTGGCCACGGCACTGGCCGAGCTGCAAAACCTGTTCGCCGCCAGCGAGCATCGCTGCGCCGAATTGCGTGCCGAACAAACCGAAGATCAGCGTCGACAAAACGCCAATCAGGCGCTGACGCAGCAGATCGCCGACGCCTATGCCGAGTACCAGCGCTGGGCGCGCTTGAGTGCGCTGATCGGTTCGGCCACCGGCGACACCTTCCGCAAAATCGCCCAGGCCTACAACCTCGACCTGCTGGTGCATCACGCCAACGTCCAGTTGCGGCAACTGGTGCGGCGCTATCGCCTGAAACGGGGCGGCAGCATGCTCGGGTTATTGGTGATGGACACCGAGATGGGCGATGAACTGCGCTCGGTGCATTCGCTGTCCGGTGGCGAGACGTTCCTGGTGTCGCTGGCGCTGGCGCTCGGTTTGGCATCGATGGCATCGAGCACGCTGAAAATCGAATCGCTGTTCATCGACGAAGGCTTCGGCAGCCTCGACCCCGAATCCCTGCAACTGGCCATGGACGCCCTCGACGGCCTGCAAGCGCAGGGACGCAAGGTCGCGGTGATTTCCCACGTACAGGAAATGCATGAACGGATTCCGGTGCAGATCCAGGTCCACCGCCAGGGCAACGGCCTGAGTACCCTGGAGGTGAAATGATCACGCTGTATTCGTTCCGCCGCTGCCCCTACGCCATGCGCGCTCGCATGGCCCTGCGTTATTCGGGGGTTGCGGTGAATATCGTCGAGGTCAGCCTCAAGGCCAAACCGGCCGAAATGCTCGCGCTGTCGAGCAAAGGCACGGTACCGGTGCTTAGCGTGGACGGCCGGGTGATCGATGAAAGCCTGGAAATCATGCGCTGGGCGCTGGCGCAGAACGACCCGCAGGACTGGTTGCTCAAGGATGACCCTGTCGGGCAGCGATACATCGCCGGGCTGATCGAAGAAAACGATGAGGTGTTCAAGGTGCACCTCAATCGCTACAAATACGCCGAACGATATCCTGAGCAGCCAATGACGTTTTATCGCGCCGAGGGCGAGGTGTTCTTGCGCAAGCTGGATCAATTGCTGGAGGGGCGCGCCTACTTGCTGGGCGAGCACCCGAGCCTGGCGGATGTCGCCTTGATGCCGTTCGTGCGGCAATTCGCCCATGTGGATCGCGAGTGGTTCGGGCAAACGCCTTATGTGCGATTGCAGGGCTGGTTGCAGCGCTTTCTGGAATCGGATCTGTTCACCGGTGTGATGCAGAAGCAGCCTTTGTAGCAGCTGCCGAGCGTGCGAGGCTGCGTTCGGCTGCGTAGCAGTCGTAAACTCGGCTGATGCGGTCTGAGTGATGCACCGCAAGCTCTGGTTTTACGACTGCTTCGCAGCCGAACGCAGCCTTCGGCAGCTGCTACAGGTGTGGGTGTGTGCAGGTAAGGGAATCAAGCCAACACTTCACACATCCCCAACGCCGAGCAATCCACCTGGAATGGCCCGAAAAATTCGCCATTGGATTTGCTCGGCGGATTACCCACCAGCAACTCCAGCGCCTTGGCGGTCTGGATGTTGTGGGCGATGTTGTGGTTGCATTCGATGGCCCGTGCCACCGAGCCCGCCGAGCCCTGCCCGATCCCTAACAACGAAGCGCCATTGGTCATGAACGCCAGAAAGGCGATGACCCAGAGTCTGCGTCCTTTCATGCCCCTGCCACCCCCGCCAAGTCGACGTCATCAACCACCGCGTGTTGAGCGCGGTGTTCGAACTGGATACCGGGATAAGCGACCTGAATCGGTGCTTGAAGGCTGTGTTGCGATTGAGCCGAAAGGCTGACGACCAACACCATGGCCACGTAAAGACCAATGGCCAGGTAGGCGCCGTGTTTGGCAGAAGTGAGGATGGTGCTGGCCATGGTGATCTCCGTGGGCATGTTTCAGTGCCCACAGAATCGATCAAAAAACAGAAGATAACTAGCGACCTTTATGCATAGTAGCTATCAGTTTTATTGATCTTTAACCCAGCGCGTTTCAATCCTCGATAAAACTCATCAAGCGCTCACGGGCCGCGTCCGGCTCGTTGGGAACGGGCTGGGCAGCCGACAGAATCGGGGTGGAATAGAGAAACAGGAGAACCACTGCCAGACGCATTGCCATGCTGTCGATCCTTATTAGAGAAGGAGTCAAAAAATCAGCGTCAAATTTAAACACATGGCTATGTGATATCAAGCAATACATTGATGGCAATATGATGCTGTCGTAAATGCGTTATGCAGGAGCGACATCACTTCGAGGCTTTTCGACGCCTGTTTGGGCCGATCGGCAAGTGACTTCGCTCCTGCATAAAGGGTGCAGGGCTGACATTTCAGTGTTGGTTTTTGTGATCCAGTGCGGCGTAGAAGTTGGCGCTCTGTTGCAGGTATTTCTGGGTGTAGCTTTGGGTGTGGGATTTTTTGTCGCTGATTTCAACGTTGGCGCTGGCAGGCAGAGCAACAGTGGCGGAAATAGCGGAAGCGGCGATAACAGAGAAGAGATTGAAGTTCATGGCGGTATTCCTCGATTCAGTTGGCTTGCTTGCCCGATTGGGCCGTGAAGCAAACTTAACTCCCGAGGGTCGGCGCCTTGAAATGCTTTGTAGCATTAGCCGATATCAGTCTCATTAATAGAAGGTTGCAGGCCCCATCAACCGGGGCCTGCGGCCTATTGACGCAGCAGGAACTTGAGATCGCTCGGGGCATCCATCGGCAGTTTTTGCACGGTTTTGCCCAACAGACCGGTCTTGGCGTCACGCTCGATGACGACAATCTGGTTGCTCTTCTGGTTGGCAATCAGCACGAATTTGCCGCTCGGGTCGAGACTGAACTCGCGCGGGTGATCACCGTCCACCGAGCGACGCTGAAGCTCCTTGAGGTGGCCGGTTGCCGGGTCGATGGCGAACACCAGCAACTGATTGGCGGTGCCACGGTTGCTGACGTAAAGGAACTTGCCATCGGCCGAGGCGTGAAGCGCAGCCGCGGCCTTGCCCGATGTGGGCAGCCCCGCCGCCAGATCGACCAACTGCGTTTGTTCGAGTTGGCCGTCCTTGTAATCGAACACCGCCACCTGCGCGCTCATTTCCATGGTCAGCCAGGCGTGCTTGCCATCGGCGCTGAACAGTAAATGTCGCGGCCCGCTGCCGGGGGGCAACGGGACGGACGCGGGTTTGGCGGCAGTCAACGGCAGTTCCGGATTGGCCTTGGGGTCGAAGCGATAGATAAAGATCTTGTCCGCGCCCAGGTCATTGGAAAACACGTATTGACCATCCGGCGAAGAGATCGCCGAATGCACGTGCGCCGACATCTGCCGCTCGGGGTCGATCCGGCTGGACGGATGACCGCTCATCTGCACGACAGGTTTCAGCTTGCCATCGGGGCTCACCGGTAACACCGCCAGGGTACCACCCGGGTCTTCAGCCACCGAGTAGTTGCTGACAAACAGATGGCTGGCATCACCGCTGATGCTCGAATGGGTCGGCTCGTTGCCCAGGGTTTGCATCTGGTTGATCAGGCTCAGCTCATGGGTTTTCGGATCGATTGCGTAACTGCTGACGCGCCCTACCGGATCGGCCTGCCCCGGGCCGTTTTCGTTGACCGCGAACAAGCGACGTTGATCCTTGGACACGGTCAGCCAGGACGGGTTGGCGCTCTTCACCACTTGCAGCGGCTTGGCATCGATCTGCCCGGTGCGGCTGTCGAAGTTAAGGCGATAAATCCCCTGGCTCTGGCCGGCGGTGTACGACCCCACCAGCAATTCGTAGTTGTCGACCGGCGCCGCCTGCACGCCCATAGCACCGACGCTGCCGGCGATCAACAGTGGCCAGAAGTTACGCATCCTCATTCGTTTCGTCCTCGTCATCCTGACCACCAAACGCTTCCATAGGCACCAGACGGTGTTCACCGGAATCACCGGTGATGATCCAGCTCTTCAAATCGGGATCGAAAGTCGCCGCCTTGATCTGCGCCATGCTGAACTCCCAGCGCTTGAGCGCCCGACCGTCCATGCATTCGATGTGCAGGTTATCGTCTTCATCGAGAGAGAAGTCGAAAGCGTGCAGCCCGTCGATCTCCAGCATGTCGCAATGTTCGAGGGCGTTGAGCAAGGTGTCGTTTACGGCAGTCATGGCAGTCAATCTTTGAATGGGAAAGGGCAATGATAGCTCATCACACCGCAATGATCGTTCCCACGCTCCGCGTGGGAATGCCTCAACGGACGCTCTGCGTTCGGCTGTTGATGTGACGCGGAGCGTCACGGGCTGCATTCCCACGCAGAGCGTGGGAACGATCAGTTACAGCGGACCGAGCCAATCAGTTGTGGGCGGCTAGAGAGCATCACGCGATGGTTTGCCATCGACCAGGCGCTGGATGCGCAAAGGATTGCCATTCTTCAACGCGTCCGGCAGCAGGCTATCGGGGTAGTTCTGGAAGCACACCGGGCGCAGGAAACGGTCGATGGCCAGGGTGCCCACCGAAGTGCCGCGCGCATCGGAAGTCGCTGGATACGGTCCGCCATGGACCATCGAATCGCAGACTTCCACACCGGTCGGAAAACCGTTGAGCAAGATCCGCCCGACCTTCTGCTCCAACAAGGGCGTCAGCTCGCCGAAGCGTTCGAAGTCCGCCGGCTCACCGATAATCGTTGCCGTCAGTTGCCCGTGCAGGCCGTTCAGCGCAGCACTGAGTTGCGCCTGATCCGCCACTTCAACAAACACCGTGGTCGGGCCGAACACTTCCTCTTGCAGCACTTCATCGCCATCGAGCAACAGACTCACATCCGCCTTGAACAATTGCGGCTGCGCCTGATTGCCTTGTTGCGGATTACCGGCCAAGTGCTCGATTTTCGGATGCGAAAGAAGCTTGTGCAGGCCTTTGCCATAGCTGCTCAAGGTGCCGGCGTTGAGCATGGTTTGCGCCGGCTGATCGCCGATCAGCCCGGCCACCTGCTGCACGAACGCACTGAACTGCGGCGAACGAATGCCGATCACCAGCCCCGGATTGGTACAGAACTGCCCGCAGCCCTGCACCACTGAAGCCGTGAGGTCACGGGCGATGCTTTCAGCACGAGTATCCAGCGCCTGCGGTAACACGATCACCGGGTTGATGCTCGACATCTCGGCGAACACCGGAATCGGCTGCGGCCGTGCCGCGGCCATGTCGCACAGCGCCCGACCGCCTTTCAGTGAACCGGTAAAACCGACTGCCTGAATCGCCGGGTGCTTGACCAGTGCTTCCCCTACTCCACCGCCGTAGATCATGTTGAACACACCGGCCGGCATGGCGGTTTTTTCGGCAGCGCGGATCACCGCGTCAGCCACCCACTCTGCGGTTGCCATATGGCCGCTGTGGGCCTTGAACACCACCGGGCAGCCGGCGGCCAAGGCCGAAGCGGTGTCACCGCCAGCCGTGGAAAACGCCAACGGAAAGTTACTCGCGCCAAACACCGCCACCGGCCCCAGACCTATACGGTACTGACGCAGGTCCGGACGCGGCAGTGGCTGGCGTTCCGGCAGCGCCAGATCGATCCGCGCGCCATAGAAATCACCACGCCGCAGCACCTTGGCGAACAGACGCATCTGGCCGCTGGTGCGCCCACGCTCACCTTGAATCCGCGCCGCCGGCAACGCGGTTTCGCGGCAGACCACGGCCACGAACTCATCGCCAAGGGCGTCCAGTTCATCGGCAATCGCATCCAGAAATTGCGCACGGCGCTCGGCGCTCAGGCTGCGATAGGCCGGGTAAGCGGCGGCAGCAGCCTTCGCGGCGGCGTCGACTTCTGCAGCGGTGGCTTGGTAGAAATCGTGGGGCAAGGCCTCGCCGGTGCTGGCATCGGCGCTCTGCAGTTTGACGGTGCCGGCAGCGCTGCGCTCGCCGCCAATGTAGTTGTGACCAAGAATCCGGGTCATGGGTGTCTCCTTAAAGTGTGCCGACGGTGCCGGGTTCGAACGCTGCTTCAACCGGTGCGATGCCGTTGATCAAGGGTGCGCCGAACTCGGCCTGGCTGATCTCGAACACATCACCCGGCCGGGTACGGATGCCATCGGCGAAGGACAGGGTCGCGGTGCCAAAGAAGTGGATGTGCACGTCGCCGGGGCGCAGGAACTGGCTGTACTTGAAATGGTGATACTCGAGGTTTTCCAGGCTGTGGCACATGTTGGCTTCGCCACTGAGGAACTCGTTCTGCCAGAGCACTTCGCCGTCGCGCAGGATGCGACTGGTGCCTGCCAGGTGTTGCGGCAGTTCGCCGACCCGAAGCTCCGGGCCATAGCTGCAACTGCGCAGTTTCGAATGGGCCAGGTAAAGGTAATTCTTGCGTTCCATCACGTGATCGGAGAACTCGTTGCCCACCGCAAAACCGAGGCGATACGGTTTGCCGTCGTGGCCGATGACATAGAGGCCGCTGAGTTCGGGCTCTTCCCCGGCATCTTCAGCAAAGGGCGGTAGCGGGAAAGGCTTGCCCGGTCGCACGACGATGCTGCCATCGCCCTTGTAGAACCATTCCGGTTGCACGCCGGCCTGGCCGGCTGCAGGTTTACCGCCCTCCACACCCCACTTGAAGATGCGCATGGTGTCGGTCATCGCCGCTTCATCGCCGGCCTGCTGATGCATTTTGTCCCGAGCCGAGGCGCTGCCCAAATGGGTCAGGCCGGTGCCGCTGACCAGCGTATGCGCCGGGTCCGGGTGATCCAGCGGCGGCAGGATGCGTAGCTTGGCCAGCAGCTCGGCATAGTTGTGGCTGATGCCCAGCCCCAGGGTTTGAACCTGTCGCTCAAGACTGGTGCCCGCCTCGATCGCCGCCAGCGCCAGATCCCGCACCGTATGCGCATCCTGCACTTCACGCACCAGACCGTCTTCGACCACGCCGACGCGGCGTTCGCCATTACTCAATTCGAACTGAACTAAACGCATGAACCTTCTCCTGTTAATGCAAAACTTGTTGGCCAATCTCGCGTCAGGTACGGGTAGCACCGCGGGCACTTGCCGCGAACTGGTCGGCCGGCAGCACATGCTTGCGTTCCAGCAGGCGATACACCACGCCGGTCAGGACCAGACCGAACACCATCACGCAGGACAGGAAATACAGCCCCGACGCCAGGTTGCCGGTGTACTCCTTCAGCGCACCAATCACGAACGGGCCGATGTAGCCGCCGAGGTTGCCCACCGAATTGATCAACGCGATTCCTGCCGCCGCACTGGCGCCGGCGAAGAAGCGCCCCGGCAAGGTCCAGAACACCGCCGTGCAGGAAAACAGCGCGAATGCCACCAGGCACAGCGCCGCCAGTTGCAGCACCGGCACCGACAGCCAGGCGCTGAGGAACAGGCCGATGGCACCCAACACATACAGCACCGCCAGATGACCGTAGCGATCATTGAGGCGGTCGGAACTGCGCGGAATGATCAGCAAACCGATGATTCCGAAGATGTATGGCACCGATGACACGAACCCGGTCACCAGGTCTGTGCCACCGAACTGCTTGATCAGCGTCGGCAGCCACAAACCGAGTCCATAGATGCTCAAGGTCACCGGCAGATAGAACAGCGCCAGCAGCAACACCCGTTTGTCCTTCAGTGCATGCAACGGATTGCCGTGGCAGGTCTGGCCATACTCGGCGAGGTCTTTTTTCAGTTCCCCGGTCAGCCAGTCTTTCTCGGATTGATCCAGCCATTTCACTTGGTCCGGGCCGTCCGGCAAGTAGCGCAGCACCGGCCAGGTCAGCAGGATCGCTGGCGTACCGATAACGATGAACAGCCACTGCCAGCCGTGCAGGCCAAGCGTGCCGTCCATACCGAGCAAACCGCCGGACACCGGGCCGGTGATCATCATGGCGATGGGTTGGGAAAGGATGAACAGCCCGAGGATCTTGCCGCGATGGCGAATCGGGAACCATTGGGTGATGTAGTACAGCACGCCTGGAAAGAACCCGGCTTCGGCCGCACCGAGCAGAAAACGCATCACATAGAAGCTGTTCGGGCCCTGGACGAACGCCATGCCGATGGTGATAGCGCCCCAGGTGACCATGATCCGCGCGAACCAGCGTCGGGCGCCGAAGCGGTCGAGCATCAGGTTGCTGGGGATCTCCAGCAGAAAGTAGCCAATGAAGAAAAGCCCGGCACCAAATCCGTAAGCCGCATCACCGATGCCGACGTCGGCGCCCATGTGCAGCTTGGCGAACCCCACGGCGGAGCGATCCACATAGGCGATCAGGTACAGCAGGATCAGGAAGGGAATCAGTTTCAACGTGATGCGACGGATAAGCCGCAATTCCTGGCTCATGAGTTCGGTCTCCGATTGTTGTTGTTATAGAACCTCGGGGGACGCCTCTCGCGGAAAACCATCAGGGTCGTCCCTCCGTTGAAAACGACTATATAGTATTACTATTTAACCAACAACACTTCCAAACAGCCGAAATTGCGCTTATGTTACACCACAGCTCGAACAATATAGTCATACAATAAGAGAACCGATCATGACTGATAAGAAACCCACCCTGCGCTCCGCCCAATGGTTTGGCACTGCCGACAAGAACGGCTTCATGTACCGCAGCTGGATGAAGAATCAGGGCATCGCCGACCATCAGTTCCACGGCAAGCCGATCATCGGCATTTGCAACACCTGGTCGGAACTGACTCCGTGCAACGCGCATTTCCGCCAGATCGCGGAGCACGTCAAACGCGGGGTGATCGAAGCCGGTGGCTTTCCTGTGGAATTCCCGGTGTTCTCCAACGGCGAATCGAACCTGCGCCCCACCGCCATGCTCACCCGTAACCTGGCGAGCATGGATGTCGAGGAAGCCATTCGCGGTAACCCGATCGATGGCGTGGTGCTGCTGACCGGTTGCGACAAGACCACTCCGGCGTTGCTGATGGGCGCGGCCAGTTGCGACGTGCCGGCAATCGTCGTCACCGGCGGGCCGATGCTCAACGGCAAGCACAAGGGCCAGGACATTGGTTCAGGCACGGTGGTGTGGCAGCTCAGCGAACAGGTCAAGGCTGGCACCATCACACTTGATGATTTCCTCGCGGCCGAGGGTGGCATGTCCCGTTCCGCCGGTACCTGCAACACCATGGGCACCGCCTCGACCATGGCTTGCATGGCCGAAGCACTGGGCACTTCCCTGCCCCATAACGCGGCGATTCCGGCAGTCGATGCGCGCCGTTATGTGTTGGCGCACATGTCGGGTATGCGTGCGGTGGAGATGGTTCGCGAGGATTTGAAGCTGTCGAAAATCCTCACCAAGGAAGCCTTCGAAAACGCCATCCGGGTGAACGCTGCCATCGGCGGTTCGACCAACGCGGTGATCCACTTGAAAGCCATCGCCGGACGCATCGGTGTCGAACTGGACCTGGATGACTGGACCCGCATCGGTCGCGGCATGCCGACCATTGTCGACCTGCAACCGTCCGGGCGCTTCCTGATGGAAGAGTTCTACTACGCCGGTGGCTTGCCTGCAGTGCTGCGTCGCCTGGGCGAAGCCAACCTGATTCCGAACCCGAACGCCCTCACGGTCAACGGCAAAACCCTCGGCGAGAACACCAAGGACGCGCCGATCTATGGCCAGGATGAAGTGATCCGCACCCTCGACAACCCGATCCGCGCCGACGGCGGCATCTGCGTGTTGCGCGGCAACCTGGCGCCACTGGGTGCGGTGCTCAAGCCCTCTGCGGCGAGTGCCGAGCTGATGCAACATCGCGGGCGCGCAGTGGTGTTCGAGAATTTCGACATGTACAAGGCGCGGATCAACGATCCGGAACTGGACGTGGACGCCAACTCGATTCTGGTGATGAAAAACTGCGGGCCGAAGGGTTATCCGGGCATGGCCGAAGTCGGCAACATGGGCTTGCCGGCCAAGCTGCTGGCCCAGGGTGTGACGGATATGGTACGGATTTCCGACGCACGCATGAGCGGCACGGCGTACGGAACCGTGGTCTTGCATGTGGCACCGGAAGCCGCCGTCGGCGGGCCTTTGGCGGCAGTGAAGGAAGGCGACTGGATCGAGCTCGATTGCGCCAGTGGACGTTTGCATCTGGACATTCCGGATGCCGAACTGGCCGCGCGCATGGCCGACCTGCAACCGCCGCAACAGTTACTGGTGGGCGGCTATCGCCAGCTGTACATCGACCATGTGCTGCAGGCGGATCAGGGCTGCGACTTCGACTTCCTCGTCGGTTGTCGTGGAGCCGAGGTGCCGCGTCACTCTCACTGACCCTCTGGATTCTGTAACCACAGTAGAACCTGTGGCGAGGGAGCTTGTCGGATCGCCGCACCGTCCCGTTGGGCTGCGAAGCGGCCCCAATACAGGCAGTCGCGATTTGTCAGGCAGACCGTGCCGGCCGATTTGCGACTGCTTCGCAGCCGAGCGGGACGGTGCGGCGATCCGACAAGCTCCCTCGCCACAATGATTGTGCCCGCCACGCCTGCTATCATGCGCAGCACCCCATCGCACAGGACCGCGCCGTTCCCCATGGATTACCGCAAACCCTCCGACCGCAAAAGCATGCACTCGCGCATCGTCCAGGAATTGGGCATGCAGATTGTCTCGGGACGCTTCAAACCGGACGACAAACTGCCCGCCGAAGCCCTGTTGTGTGAGGAATACGCGGTCAGCCGGCCAGTCCTGCGCGAAGCGACCCGAGTGCTGGTTGCCAAGGGCCTCGTGTATTCCCGTCCGCGGGTCGGCACCGTGGTCAAGCCGCGCCGGGAGTGGCACATGCTCGACCCGGACGTGCTGCACTGGCTGATGCAAAGCAGCCCGCAGAATGAGTTCTTCAGCCTGCTGACCAGCGTGCGCAGCATCATTGAACCGGCCGCTGCAGCCCTGGCCGCGCAGTTCGCCACCGACGCAGACATCGCCTCCATCGGTGAAGCCTACCAACGCATGGAGTCAGCACCGACGCCTGAAGCCTTGTTGCAGCCGGACCTGGATTTCCACAGCCGCATCGCCGACGCGACCCACAACGACCTGCTGGCGAACCTGTGCAACATGTTGTCGGTGGCGATTGCCGAAGCCTTGAAGCACTCCAACCAACGGCCGAACCTGCATGAACTGGCGTTGCCTCGGCATAAGGCGATTCTCACGGCTATCGAGAATCGCGATGCGCTGGGTGCGCGGCATGCGACGTTGGTGCAACTGGACGATGCGCGTAACGCGCTGAATGTGGTGCTCGGCACCGATCCCGCATAACCACCACAATTCCCCTGGGCTCATTGCCACCACGTAGTCATCCCTTAGATCATCGAATTGTCGGATCTGCGGTATCCCGTTACCGCACATCCATTCCGGCCTCGCCTTACTTTGCGTGACTCAACCCATGCAAAGGATTGCATCATGCCGATACCTGCATCCCCCCCTGCCACGGCGGACATGACCGATATCATCGCGCACGCCGTCAGCGCCCGCTTCAGCTCCCGCCCCACCCTGCGCTCGGAAACCGCTCGCCTGCTCAAGGACGGCGTACTGGAAAAGTACCCGCAACTGGACTTCGACCCTGAGCGAACCAAAATCGCGCAGCCGATTCCCAACGGGGCCTGGCGCCTCACGTTACTGCTGGACCTGGTACTGGATTATCTGGCCAGCGGCACACCTGTCGATTTCAGCGAGCGGTTCGGTCGTGCCTGCTTTCTGACCAACCGTGCGCCCGCGCAACTGACTGTCGGCAAAACCACATCACGCCTGCCTGATCTCCAGGTGATTGCGGGGGTCATCCTTGAGCTGCCCGACTTGCTGCACATCGGGCTCCAGGAATCGCTGACCCTTTACTGGAACCAAAAGGACGAGGCCGGCGTCAGCCTCCAGCAATCCTGGTCAAAAGGCCCCATACAAGCCTGCACCCTGCAAACCACCCTGACCAACGGTGACGTCTCCATTACGCTGCAGGCCTCCGAGCTCCTGGTGACTTGTGGTGAAACCCATTTGTTGTGCAGCGTGACCGGCAAAATCGAGCCCTTCGCTTCCCTGGAAGCTTTCGGCCTGGCTTGGGGCGCACGGTTTCAGCGGGCATACAAAGCCGATGTCATCACCTGGAAGCGGTTTGAGCCGGACGGCAACATCTTTGACATTCAGGCTGCCCTGCTCCTGAACCGGCAACTGGAAGATCTGGCTGCGCTCAAACTGCCCGCCAGCCAGGGCCTGGGCGAGTTGGCGAAACACGTTGATGCGATCACCGAAGTCGCCACGCTGTTCATCGACAGCCAACCGGACGAGGCCGTTTTTCAACCGATACAGGCGTCGATTCCCAGGTGGTTGCAAGCGGCGACACCCACTGACCGCATGGCCTATCGCAAGCACGTCCTGGCCATGGCCAGCGTCAAGCAACAGACCCAGGGTCGCACCTTCAACGATGGCATCGACGACCTTCGTACGTTTGCCCGAAAAGCCTTGCACAAGCAGATGCAGGAAGATTATCCGCTGGCGCCCGGTTATAACTCCGACGAGCTGGAACTGACTTTTCATGTACCCGTCGGTGACCTCGGCAGCGGCTACATCGAAACCGCCAAAATGACCCTGACCGAGCTGGCGATCAACAATCTCGCCGCAAAACCCAAGGGCCGCATGACTGTCCGTCACACCGGAGACCAACTGATTCAGCAGTGGACTACCGACGCCTATCTGCTGGACCTGGTGAGCCGGGTCAATGTCGGCCAGCACTATCCCGAACTGATCGAAACCTCGCTGCTCGGAGAGACCAACGACGCACGGGAGCGGGAACGATTATTCGCGCTGGAACTGTCGGTTCATCTCCCCCTGCTGGCCCTCGAGCATTCGATCAAGGGTGAGCACGGGTTCACCCATCTGGGGTATCGCTATGTCGATGCGTTGATGAATCGCACCGCCGCCGAACGGGTCGTCAACGAACAGGCCGTGGTCATCCGGCCCCTGGCGTTCCAACGCAAGGACGGCGCCGACTGTGATGTGGCCGCCAACATGTTCATCATCGAGCCCAAAGACTTGCAGGCCAGTGGTCCGCATATCCTCTATCGCCCGTTGTACACCCCGTCACTGCAGCAATACGCCGCACGCAGCGACTTGCTCAAAGCGGTCGCGCAACAGGGCGCGCTGCAAACCAGCGTGCTGACCTGGTTCCCGGACCGCGCACGTCCGGTTTACGACAACAACGGTTTCAACGAACCGCATATCAACCACTTTCACATCGGCGACGAGTTCTCACCGCCCGACAAGCCGAAACCGGCGATTCTGGCAGGCGACGAAGCTGCGGCCCAGTGGCTCAGTGCAGTGGAGGAAGGTCGATTGCCGGCCAGCCTGTTCGCCAGCAACGCCCGGGCGCTGGCCGATCTGGCTGACAGGCAATCGGTGTCCAATGCCGAAAGCCGTTGGGCGATCATCCTTGAGGGTGGCTGGCTGGTCTTTAACAACCTGGTACTGCCACTGTTGCGCGGCCCGGCAATGCTGGTGGGCTGGATGCTGCAAATCACCCATAGCCTGATCAAAGACCTGCCCGCACTGGACAGTGATGACCCAACTACCCGGAATCTGGCCTGGATCGATGTGCTCTTGAACATCGGCCTGCTCCTTTTGCATGTCGCACGAACTCAAGGTGAACGGCCTGCATTCGCGCCAGAGCGCATGGGCGAAGACGCTCCGGTGACCCTCGATCCGCTGCGCCGTCTGTTGCCACTGGACTTGCTGCCTCCCGAGACAACCATCACTCAAGAAACACCCGGACTGCCCTCCGAACCGCCGGGCAGTGGCAATACGTTGCTGGATTTCAACCTGTCGACCGCTCGGGACTCGACCTCGGCGCGGCTGTTCAACAAGCTGCAGGCGGTCAAGGTTGCATGGCCCGCGTCTCTGCCAGAGCCTGTTGCAACCGGTCCGTTCAAGGGGCTGTACCGGATCGACAACAAATGGCACGTCACGGTCGCCGGCCTGCTGTTTCGCGTGAGTGTCGTGCCCGGTTTCGGTGAGGTCTACCTGGTGCATCCCGAGCATCCCGACCATCCGGGCATCAAGCTCAAAACCGATGGATACGGCCGGTGGACGCTGGATCAAGGGCTGAAACTGCTCGGCGGAGGACGTAACGCCAGGCGGGATGCCCTGCGCGAGAGCAAACAACAACGCATCAGCCTGCTGGAACTGAACCACCAGGAATTTTTGCAGCAACAGACGCAGGTGCAAAAACGCGTTGATATCGCGGAAAAGCTGATGGAGCTGAAAACAAACGACCCCGCCAGCAGCGAGCAGGATCGCACCACTTTTCGCCAACGGTTCGCAGACGAGCTGGACAAACAGAGCGAAACCTATGTCACGGCGCTTGCCGAAATCCGCGAAAAAAGCGCTCTGAGCAAAACTGATCCCGATCCAAACCTGCAGCGCAACCTGCTGGAGAATCTCATCAACAACGCGCGCAAACGTGTGGTCATCGCTGACCGGGAACGGGAAGCCACCAATCGAACTTACGCGGACTTGACCCGCGGTATCGAACACTTGCGCGAAGCAATCAAGGACAAGGGCAACGTCGTACTGGATCGATACTTCGAATTCATGCGCAGGACCTCCGAAGTCAACGAAACCATGATCAGGTTCTACGAAGAAACAGAGAGCCGACTTGCGGAGCTTAAACACCTGTCTCGCTTGGGCTTGGAGGACTGGAAACGGTTGACCGACAATCGCTCCGAGAATGAATTGACCGCTTTGCGAGTCAAATCCTACCAACTGAGCATCTTGCGTATTCTCAGCCTGAAGGAACTGGGTAGCGCCACCATGGCCCCACTCGAACGCGCACTCGATCCCCTGATGTTGCTGTCTCGCTCCCATTCCGAACTGCAAACTTCTCGCACTTATAACAATAGCGATCGGATCGCCGTTCTGGACAACCTGGTCGATCACTACCGCAAAGCACTGGATGGGCTTGAAAGTATCGGCATCTTCAATGCCGAAGAATTACAGCCGGCGGCCTTCAATCGCCTGCGAGAGATCATCGGTGAACTGCGCCTCGATGCCGAGCGACGTCTGGCCGATGACCTTCAAAATCTCCCGCAACCTTCGGTCTCCGAGCCCGGTCCGTCTTCACCCGGAGCCAGCAAGCCCCCGATCCAGCGCCCCTCTTCATGGGCCAGTCGCAAGCGGGTCATCAAAACCGCCAAGGGCACTCTGATCGGCGATATTCGCCCCCGCGTGGCTAACCAGGGCGGAGACATTGTTGATATCAACGGTCCACTCGAAGATGCACCACTGGCTTCGTTCCATGAACATGAACCGAATGTCTGGGTAGAAATGATCGAGGTCAGGCAGCCCGCACCCAAGGCCTCCGCGCACTCCTACGCACAGCTCAAAGGGGATGCCCGCAAGGCCATCGCCAATGTCGACAAGCAGGTAAGGAAAATCGAGGGTTACGCGCAACGCGCAAGCTCACCCAAGGAAATTGAAGAACAATTGCAACGCGAAGCACAAAAGCTGACCGGGTATGCCGAGGGCCTGGAACACCATGAGGCACCCTCGCCAAACCGGGAACAAGATGCCTCGTTAATCCGCGATTTACGCGATCACGCGCGAGCCCTCGACAGTAAGGCATCGGAACTGCGCATCCGCATGACACTGGCCCAGCCCCCCAGCAGTGAGGGTGTGGAGTTTCTGTTACGGTGCAAGGAGGTTTACCCACGCATGATCGGTAATCGCGTACAACTGAAAACCGGACGTAAAGACTTTATGCAGGAGTACGTCCTGTTGAACAAAGACGATCAACCCTGGGGGTACGCGCATTTCCACTATGAGCGCTTCGATGATGCCAAGACGCAATATACCCAGGCCCATCTGAAAACCAGGGAACAACGCTTCGAAACCTACGAATCGGCGATGGCCAAGGCTACAGATCCGAAACAGAAAATCGATATCCACCGCGGGATCATCAGCAAGGAACTGGCCAACAGTGCATTCCTGACGCTACAACCACGCTGAGTGATTCGGTCCCCCATAAAAAAAGCCGCAACCTGAGTTGCGGCTTTTTGGGTCAGGCTGACGCCTAGTGAGCAAACAGCGAGTTGCCCTTCTGCCCCGCCAGTTTCTCTGGCTTGATCAGGAACCGTGCCAGCGCCGGCAACAGCCACAACGCGCCAAACATGTTCCAGAGCAGCATGAAGGTCAGCATCAGGCCCATGTCGGCCTGGAACTTGATCGCCGAGAAGATCCAGGTGCACACGCCGATTGCCAGGCACAGACCGGTGAACAACACAGCTTTACCGGTGGACTTCAGCGTCTGGTAGTACGCCTCTTGCAGCGACAGACCGGCACGCAGGAAGCTTTCCAGGCGACTGTAGATGTAGATCCCGTAATCCACGCCGATCCCCACCCCGAGTGCCACCACTGGCAAGGTCGCCACTTTCACACCGATGCCCATGAACGCCATCAGTGCGTTGCCGAGCACCGAGGTCAGCACCAGCGGCAGCACGATGCACAAGGTCGCCGCCCAGGAACGGAAGGTGATCATGCACATGGTCGCGACGCAGATGTACACCAGCACCAGAATCGTCAGTTCGGAACGCTTGATCACTTCGTTGGTGGCGGCCTCGATCCCGGCGTTACCGGCCGCGAGGAGGAATTCCAGGCCTTCCTTGTTGTTGTCCTTGGCGAAGTCCTGCACCGCATGAACCGCGCGATCCAGGGTTTCGGCCTTGTGATCGTTGAGGAACACCAGCACCGGCGCCAGGGAGCAATTGTTGTTGTACAGACCATCGGCACGGGCGATGGAGTTGTTCAACACGTCCGGATTGCGCGACAGGGTTTCCCATTTCAGGTTGCCCTCGTTCATGCCCTTGATCATTTGCTTGGACACGGTCACCAGCGAGATCGCCGACTGCACGCCCTCGGTGTTCTGCATCTTCCACATCAGCTCGTCGATCGGTGCCATGGCTTCATAGCGCGAGCACCCTTCAGGCTTGGTCTTGACCATTACCACCAGCACGTCGGAACTGGTGGAATAGTTGTTGATGATGAAGCTGTTGTCCTTGTTGTAACGCGAGTCCGGACGCAGTTCCGGCGCACCCTGGTCGAGGTCGCCGATTTTCAGGTTCTGGCTGTACCAAAGGCCACCGCCAAAGGCGATCAGCGCCAGGAGAATGGAGACCGGTGCGACTTTCGGGCTGGCAAAGTTCGCCAGCAGGCGCCAGAAGGGATGCTCGCGGTGCGCGTCTTTTTTGCTGCGGTCGACGGCGCGTTTGCTGATACCCACGTAGGAAATCGCTACCGGCAGCAGGATCAGGTTGGTGAATACGATCACCGCCACGCCGATGGACGCGCCGATGGCCAGTTCACGAATCACGCCGATGTCGATGATCAACAGCGTGATAAAGCCCACCGCATCCGCGAGGATCGCGATCATCCCCGGGAGGAACAACTGACGGAATGTTCGCCGCGCCGCAGTCAGTGCGTTGTCCGCCTCGCTGGACTGCAAGGCGATACCGTTGATTTTCTGCACGCCGTGGGAAATCCCGATGGCGAAGATCAGGAACGGCACCAGCATCGAGTACGGATCCAGCCCGAAGCCGAAAAAGTGCATCAAGCCGAGCTGCCAGACCACCGCCACCAGCGTCGTACTCAGTACTGCCACGGTGCTGCGCATGCAGTTGGTGAACCAGTACAGCAGGATCAGGGTGATGACGAAGGCGACGCCGAAGAACATCACCACCATGACCAGCCCATCGATCAGGTCGCCGACTTTCTTGGCGAACCCGACAATGTGGATCTTCACGTTAGGGTTCTGGGTTTCGAACTTGTTGCGGATCTTGTCTTCAAGTTCATGCGAGAACTTGCGGTAGTCCAGTGCCAGCAACTTGCCCTGGTCTTGCGGGTCCGGGTAGGACTCCAGCAGCGGGATGTCGACGATGCTCGACTTGAAGTCGTTGGCCACCAGCCGCCCGACTTGCCCGGACTTGAGCACGTTGTTGCGCAGCAGGTCGAGGCTCTGCTGGGAGCCGTTATAGCTCTGGGGAATCACTTCACCACCGGCGAAGCCCTCCTCCGTCACCTCGGTCCAGCGCACGCTCGGGCTCCACAGCGACTTGAGGCCGGAACGGTCGACACCGGAGATGTAGAACACCTCGTCGTTGATCTGGCGCAGGGTCTCCATGTACTCCTTGGAGAAGATGTCGCCATCGGTGGCTTCAACGGAAATCCGTACGGTGTTGCCCAGGTTCGCCAGATCGTTGCGGTGCTCCATCATCTTTTCAATGAACGGATGCTCGAGCGGGATCATTTTTTCGAAACTGGTGGACGGCCGGATCAGCGTCGCCTGCCAGAACAGGAAAATACTGACCAGCAGGCAGATGACGATCACCGCCGGGCGGTTGTTGAAGATCAGGCGCTCAAGAAACGTCGCCTTATCCTGATGAGGAGTGCTTAAGGATGTCATAGACCCGCCTTCTTATTATTTGCCCGGCTCATTTGGACGACCCGTTTGTGCCATTCTCTGCGCCCGTTGGCGAGGTGACGCGCACGCCGCCCTGGCCTGCCAGAATCAGATTACCGTTACCCGCCGCCGTGACCGACGAGACGGAAATGCGATCGGGACGGTTGAACACGCTGAAGGTCTCGCCGTCGTCGCTGCTACGAATGACACTGCCGCCATTGCCGACGATCACGATGGAACCGTCGTCGAGCAACGTGGCGCCGGACAGGCCGAATTCCAGCGCACCGCGTGCAGCCTTGAGTTCGACCTGCTCCCAGGTGGTGCCGAAATCCGTGGAGCGGTAGAGATTGCCCCGCAAGCCGTAGACCAACAGCGTGGCCGGTTGCGCGGTGCCGATGACGCCGAACAGCGAGCCCTCGTAGGGGCCTTCAAGCTTTTCCCAGGTTTGCCCTTCATCGGCGGAACGGAACATGCTGCCCTGCTCGCCGACGATGAAAATGCCGGAATCCTTGACGGCAGCTATGGCGTTGAGGTGGTACTGGTCTTCGTTGGCCAGGCGATCGCTGACGTCTTCCCAGTTCTTGCCACCGTCGGTGGTTTCCAGCAAGGCACCGTAGGCGCCCACGGCAAAGCCGCTGTTGACGTCCTTGAACCAGACGTCGAGCAGCGGCGATTCGCGGCGCAGGTCTTCGAATTGTTTGGTCCAGGTGACACCGCCGTCTTCACTGGCGAGGATCTGCGCGTCATGGCCGACGGCCCAACCGTGCTTGTCATCGACAAAAAATACCGCTGTCAGCAGTTGCCGGGTCGGCACCTTGGCTTGGGTCCAGGTCGCGCCCTGGTCATCGGAATAAAGAACGTGCCCGCGATCGCCGACCGCCACCAGGCGTTTGCCGGCATGCACGACATCGAGCATCAGGCCTTTGCTGGCCTTGGCGGATTCAATGGAATAAACCACGTCGGCGGTCGGCGCGGCAGCGGCCAGCACAGGGGCCGACAAGACGGCACAACCCAACAGCGAGAGCGCTGTAGCCAGCAACGCGAACCTGCGTAACGCCGGCGGGCGGCAAATACTCACACCCATGACAGGCTCACTCATAGACCTTCCCCCATTATTATTGTTAGGTCATTCAACCTTTCAGGGCGCCGTAAGGGGGTGCTCACCGGGACTGCCCTATTCCAGAGCATAGTCCTGAAACCCGCAATCCAGAGCCCCTTCGGAAGCTGGGCTTATCCTATCGGGGTTTGGAAAGGTCTGACAATCGACGCCACGTTATGTTTTGTTAACCGGGGGGATATGCGCAGAGGCTGAATGGAGGGACATTCGCAGAGGTGATCGGGGTCTGGGGTACATATCCGTTTCTGCGGTAACGGCGGCCGGCGGTTTCGCTCTTACAGCGAGTCACTTTCGAAAAGCGCGAAAGTAACCAAAGCGCTCTTGCCCCTGTCGTTCGGCCCTTCGCCTAGGCTCAGGGTGCCCTCGTTCCGGTCCTGCTCCGTGGGCCCGCCGCCATCGGCCATCCATGGCCGGGGGCGGCTAACCCGGCATCCATGCCGGGTTGCCCACTGCGCAGAACCTCCACTCGGCCTCTCGAGGGGGCGGTGCGTCAAAATCAAAAGCCAGGCGGCCTCCCGGCCGGCCTGATCTCAAGCGGACGCATTTCCCTGTAGGAGCTGTCGAGCGAAGCGAGGCTGCGATCTTTTGATCTTGCATTTGCTTTGCTTTGCTTTGCTTTGGCTTTGGCTTTTGATCTTGATCTTGATCTTGATCTACCCGCCCCTTCGGGAGGCTGAGCGCAGGTGTTCATCTGGGGATTGGCGCGCAGCGCCGTTCGACGCAGTCGAACCCATCGCATGTAGGTCGTAGCGAAGCAGACCGTAGGGCGATGCCCCCAGATGGATACCGGAGCGAAGGAACGCCGAGCCTCAGCGAGGGGCCGGACGCTTGGGGCGAGACCTTTTGGGTACTTTTGGGGCGTTTGCCAAAAGTGCCTCGCCGTAAGGGCGAAACCCTAAGTAGCCGTTACCGCAGAAATGGATATGTACTCCATCAAAAATCCCGGTCGGCTATCAGGCCGCCATCGCGAGCAAGCCCGCCCCCACAAGGTCCGAGTGAACACTTGAAAGAGCAGGCAACCAGATCAGGCCAGGCTTTTGCTGACCACTTCGTACACGTCGCTGGACAGCTGCCCCGAAGCGAGAATCCGCTCCAGTTCGCCTTTCATCAACGCCTGACGGGCGCTGTCGTACTTGCGCCAGCGGGTCAGCGGCGCCAGTTGGCGAGAAGCAATCTGCGGATTGAAGCCGTTGAGCTCAATCACCAGATCCGCCAGGAACCGATACCCGGAACCATCCGCCGCGTGGAAGTTGATCAGGTTCTGTCCGGCAAACGCGCCGACCAGTGCCCGCACCTTGTTGGGGTTCTTGATGTTGAACGCCGGGTGTTGCATCAAGGCTTTGACCCGCGCCAGACCGCCTGGCAATACACTGCCGGCCTGAACGCTGAACCACTGATCCATGACCAGCGGATTGTCCTTGAAGTGCTCGGCGAAGCTCGCCAGTGCCTTGGCTTTCTGCGTTTCGAACGGCGAATTCACCAACACGGCCAACGCGGTCAGGCGCTCGGTCATGTTGTCGCAGCTGTCGAACTGCTCAAGGGTTGCCGCCAATACTTCTGGCTTGTCGCTGAGCATCAGGTAGGACAACGCAATGTTCTGCAGTGCGCGGCGGGCGAAGTGCTCGGCCTCGGCCACATACGGAGTCTTCTTCGACAGATCGCGATTGGCCTGATAACGCAGCCACAGCGCTTCGAACAGCGTGTCCGCCAGTTGCTTGCGCGCAAATTCGCGAGCGGTGTGGATCGCTTCCACATCAGCCACTTCGCTGATTTCGGTCAGGTATGCCTCGCTTGGCAGCGAGAGCATTTCAGCGACCATCGCCTGATCCAGCGTCTCGTCGGACAGCACGGTACGCAGGGCTGCAACCAGACGCTGATCCAGCACCAGCGCGTCACCCTTCTGCTGCTGGGCGATCAACTCTTGCAGCACCTGCACCGACAACTGCTGGCCGGCATCCCAACGGTTGAAACCGTCGCTGTCATGCTGCATCAGGAACATCAGTTGATCGCGGTCGTACGGGAAGCTCAGTTTCACCGGCGCCGAGAAGCCGCGCAGCAACGACGGCAGTGGTTTTTCAGCAATGTCGACGAAGGTGAAGGTCTGCTCGGCTTCAGTCACCGAGATCACCCGCGAAGTGCCTTGAGCACTGGCTTCACCGGACAGACGCAATGCAATTGCCGCGCCTTTCGAATCAAGCAGACCCAGCTCCACCGGAATCACGAACGGCAGCTTCTCAACCTTGTCCGGGGTTTCCGGGCAGCTCTGGCGGAAGGTCAGGCTGTAGGTTTTCGCCGTGGCGTCGTAGGACTCGCTCACCGCCAGACGCGGTGTGCCGGCCTGGCTGTACCAGCGCTTGAACTGGGTCAGGTCGACGCCATTGGCATCTTCCATGGCCTTGATGAAGTCGTCGCAGGTCACGGCCTGGCCGTCATGGCGTTCGAAGTACAGGTCGCTGCCTTTGCGGAAGCCGTCAGCGCCAAGCAAGGTGTGGATCATGCCGACCACTTCCGAACCCTTTTCATACACGGTCAGGGTGTAGAAGTTGGAAATCTCGATGAAGCTGTCCGGGCGCACGGCGTGGGCCATGGGGCCGGCGTCTTCGGCGAACTGGTGGGTGCGCAGGTACGCCACGTCCTGGATGCGCTTGACCGTGGCCGAGTTCATGTCGGCAGAGAACTCCGAATCGCGGAACACGGTGAAGCCTTCCTTGAGCGACAGCTGGAACCAGTCGCGGCAGGTCACGCGGTTGCCCGACCAGTTGTGGAAGTATTCGTGGGCGACGATCGCTTCGACCCGCTGGTGTGCGGCGTCGGTAGCGGTTTCGGCGCGGGCCAGCACGGCGCTGGAATTGAAGATGTTGAGGCCCTTGTTCTCCATGGCGCCCATGTTGAAGTCGTTGACCGCGACGATCATGAAGATGTCCAGGTCGTACTCGCGACCGTAGACTTCTTCGTCCCAACGCATGGACTTCTTCAGGCTGTTCATGGCGTGCTGGCACTTGTCGATGTTTTCTGGCTCGACATAAATGCGCAGCGCCACGGAGCGCTCGGTCATGGTGGTGAAGGTGTCTTCGACACACCACAAGTCACCGGCCACCAACGCGAACAGGTAGGCAGGCTTCTTGAATGGGTCTTCCCAGGTCGCCCAGTGCCGGCCGTCTTCGCCGGGACCGGAGGCAATCGGGTTGCCGTTGGACAGCAGCACCGGATAGCTGTGCTGCTCGGCGACCACCGTGGTGGTGAATGCACTCATCACGTCCGGGCGGTCGAGGTAATAGGTGATCTTGCGGAAACCTTCGGCCTCGCACTGGGTGCAGAACATGGTGCCGGATTTGTACAGGCCTTCCAGGGCGGTGTTGGTTTCCGGGTGGATCCGGACGCTGGTGTCGACCGTGAAGCTTGTTGCGGTCGGGTGCAGGGTCAGATGGTTCTCGGTCAGTTGGTAGTCGGTGGCGCTCAGCCCCTGGTCGGCCAGGGTCACCGACAGCAGCTCGAGTTGCTGGCCGTCGAGCACCAATGGCGGCAGGCCCGGGCCACGCTCAGGGTTGCGGCGCATCACCAGTTGCGCATGGACCAGGCTGTGGTCCTCGAACAACTCGAAGGTCAGGTGCGTCTCGTCGATCAGGTACTCGGGCGCCTGATAGTCCTTCAGGTAAATCATCTTCGGTTGTTCGGTGCGCATGCTTGAGTCCTTACTGATGCACGGCGAGCTGGTAGGCCGTGTATTTACGAATATTGATCACGCCGGTGTCGAAAATCAGGTATTGACCCTTGATCCCCAACAGCGTGCCTTCGGCAATCGGGTTCTTGTCCAGGTTGAAGCTGACGATTTTGGCCGGGTACTGCTCGACCGGATAGCGGATTTCGAGCGGTTCGACGTCGGTAATTGTCTGGATTGCTTGTAGGCCGAATCGTTCCTGCAAACTGTGCAAACCTTCGGCACAGCTTTCAAACAGCTGATCACGAACCTGCGCCAGGTCCACCGACACCGCATCGCCCTTGAGCAAAGCACGCCAGTTGGTCTTGTCAGCGACTTGACTGCGGAACAGGTCTTCGACGAAGCCCGACTGCTGGCGGGTCGAGACGCGCACGATCGGCAAGGCCTGGCTGGCACCCTGATCGAGCCAACGGGTCGGCAGTTGGGTGGCGCGGGTAATGCCGACCTTGATCCCCGACGAATTGGCCAGGTAAACCACATGGTCGGTCATGCAGAACTTCTCGCCCCACTCAGGCTCCCGGCAAGTGCCGGCGTCGTAGTGGCAACGCTCCGGGCTCATGATGCAGATGTCACACTGCGCCAGTTTGGTCATGCACGGGTAGCAGTAACCCTGGCTGAAACTGGTTTTGGTCTTGCGTCCGCAATGGGTGCAGTGGATCGCCCCCAGGTACTCCAGGCGCACCGTGGTGCCGATCAACGGATTGACCGGTACCTCGGCGTCGCCCAGACGAAAAGCGTACTGCACGTTCGGCCCGTCAAGGCGCGCCGACATTTTGCTGATTGCACCGCGGCCAATCTCGATCAATGGATGGCATCCGACTTGAACAGAATATTCGGCACTTCGATCGACTTCGACGCGCACTCCTGCGGGCCCATGTAGCCGGTGCGCTGTTCCTCGGGCAGGTTCTGGATTTCCCAGGCGATCATCGCTTGCAGGGACAGTTCGCGCTGCTCGGCGGTGAGTTTGCCACCGTCGGACCATTTGCCGATTTCCACCGCCAGTTTCAGGCTCTGGTAGATATCCGGGGTAATGTTTTTGATCATTTCGTTAAAAGAGGACATCAAGGGCTCCGCGCTCTTCATTCATAACTGATTAGACGGCCAGTTTACGGCGGTTGTACAAACCGCCCAACAAACCGGTGAAGCATCCGATGAGTAACCCGCCGACGTGGGCCGCGTTGGCAATTTCGCCGAAACCGATCATCGAGACCAGCCCCGACAGGCACAACAACAGCCACACCAGCATCATCACCAACACCCCACGAGGCAGGCGATAAGCAGGGTTCGGCGACAACAACTGGAAGATCCAGCAATGCCCGAGCAGGCCGTACAGCACCCCGGACAACCCGCCAAACAGGGTCGGGCCGCTGAAAAAAAACTGGGCATAGTTGGATACCAGGCTGAACAGCAACGTCAGGCCGATCAGGTTGATGCTGCCCTGACGCGACTCGATGCGCCGCCCCAGCTCCCAATACCACATGCCGTTCATGGCCAGGTGCAGGATGCCGAAGTGGATCAGCATCGGCGTCACCAGACGCCACCACTGCCCTGCCGCCAGGCTGTCGGCCAGTGGCGTGAAATGGATGTATTCGCCGACCACGCGGAAATCGAGGAAGGTCAGCCAGCGCATCGTCTCGAGGTTTTCGCCCAGCAGCGTCACCACGCCGACGATCAGGCTCAGCAACAGCACGAACGCCGTGGCCTTGCTGTGGCGCAACTGCTCGACAAAACCCGGACGTTGCAGGGTCGGCGCCACCGGGATATCCAGTTGCTGATCGGGGTCGCCGGCCGGAAAGCGTTCGTACAACGAGCGCACGTCTTCGCTGATGCTGGCCGGTACCCACAGTACCTGCTCGCCCGCCTCTTCGCTGACCCGATGGGGCACTTGCATGCGCTGCAGCAGTTTGACGAACCCGCTCAAATCTACCGCCAGTGGTAGACGCAATACCGCCACCGCCGTCATTGCAACACCTCCGGCCGCTCGACATCGACCCAGACAAATTTATGCGGGTCGAGACGGGTTTCCTGATCCAGACGATAAGCGACCAGTTTGCCGTAGAGCACCGCGCTGTAATCCAGGCACGCCAGGTTCGGGCGGATCGGCGCCGGTTTGCCGCTGCGCCAGTAGTGGCCGACGAACAGCATCGGCTCATCGATGCCGTAGCGCAGCAAGTTGTCTTTTTCACTGGACGACAGCGGTGTGCGGGCCACCGGCTCGGGCAAGGCGTCGGGCTGGAACACGATGTCTCCGTAGGTTTGCGGGTCGTCTTCCCAGAATTTAGTGCGAAAGAACGAGCGCGTCAGGCCGTCGCCGCTGGTCATGGTCAAGCCGTGGGGCAAGCGCATGTCGGTGCCGCGCAGCAGGCGATCGAACACGGTGCAGGCGAAACTGCCGGGCACTGCGGAGGCCTGGAGGAAATGCTCGTCGATGCAACCGTCGGGGAACAACCCGCGCAACGGCTCGATCAGGCTGGCATCCCAACAGGCATGCACCACGCGGAAACGCTCGGCATCGACGAACAATGGCAGCTTGTAGAACCATTGCAGGAAGTCGTGCCAATCCTGGGGATGATCTTCGAACTGGGTCAGGGTTTCCTGAAGCAGGCGGGCGTGGCGCGGGGTGTGCTCGCGCACGAACTGTTTGCCGCTGCCCGGCAGCGCCGGCGTGCTCCAACCGAGGGCGTTGAACTCATGGTTGCCCATGATGCACAGCGCCTGGCCGGCCTCGACCATGTCGTGGACGATGTGCAGCGCCTCGCGAATCCGCGGGCCGCGGTCGATGATGTCGCCGAGGAACACCGCCATGCGCGACGGATGCCGCCAGACACCTGCCTGTTTGTGGTAACCGAGCCGGTCGAGCAAGTGCTCAAGGGTCAGAGCGCAACCGTGCACGTCACCGATCAGGTCGTAGCTACGCGCGGGATCGAGCATCAGTCGCCTCCACCACCCAACTTGCTGCCCCAGCCGAGCTTGGTCCGGCAGACTTCGTAGTAGTTGTGGTCGAGTGGGTGAATCAGCCGCAGCTTCTGCGCTTTCTTGCTGATGGTGATGGTGTCACCGGGCGCGCAGGTGAAGTGGTTCTGCCCATCACAGGAGACTTGCGGGTAAATCTGCATATCTTTGGACACGACGATTTTCAGCTCACTGTTGCCATCGACCACAATCGGCCTACCCGACAAGGTATGGGGGTACATCGGCACAATCACAATAGCGTCGAGCTTGGGATGCATGATCGGGCCGCCCGCAGACAGCGCGTAAGCGGTCGAACCGGTCGGCGTGGCAACGATCAGGCCGTCGGCCTTCTGGCTGCAGACGAACTGGCCGTCGATGTACAGCTCGAACTCGATCATTCGCGTCGACTTGCCGGGGTGCAGCACTACATCGTTCAGCGCATCGCCCTGGCCGATGGCCTCGGCGTGGCGCCGGACTTCGGCTTGCAACAGGAAGCGGTTTTCCACCAGGTAATGGCCGTCGAGCACTTCGGCGACTTTGACTTCCAGCTCATCGGGGCGAATATCGGTGAGGAATCCCAGGCTGCCACGGTTGATACCGAGCACCGGGATGTTGTGCCGGGCCAGCGCCCGGGCAGCGCCCAGCAGGCTGCCGTCACCACCGACCACAATCACCATGTCACAGACTTCACCGAGCATCTTGCGCGACGAAGTTTGCAGGCCATGGCCCGGCAGGACTTCGGCGATAGTGTCTTCGAGGATCACGTGCAGGTGACGATCGAGCAGAAACCGTTTCAGTCGGCGGACGGTATCCAGCACCTGAGAACTGCCCAGGCGACCGATGATGCCGATATTACGAAATTGCTCCATGAGGCCCCTAACGCGTGTGGCGGCGAAAAACACGATTATGGGCGAAAGCGCGGCGTAGACAAAACCCTTTCAGCCACAACGGTGTGCTCTAGTTTCGGGCTATGCTCGCAAGATGATCCTATTTCCAGACTTGCTCCAGTTACCTCACCAGTTGCGCCACCCTGAAGTGCGCGACCTGGCTTGGGTCATCCTCGCGCCGCCGATGCTCGACGCCACCCCGTGGCCGCAGCGTCATCCCCTGGCCGGCAGCGATTGGGTGCAGGCGCCGGAGCGCCTGGAACACTGGCTCAGGCATCTGGATCGTGACAGTTACGATTTGCTGCACTGGCTGGCCCAGGCCAGGACCCGGCGCCTGGGTTTGTACTACGAACGGCTGTGGCAGTACGCCGTGCGGCACGCGCCGGGGATCGAGCTGATCGCCGCCAACATGCCGATCCGTCGCGAAGGCCATACCCTCGGCGAGTTGGACATGCTGCTGCGCGATCGCGATGGTGTGCATCACCTGGAACTGGCGATCAAGCTCTATCTCGGCCCGCAGAACGGTGACGGCCGTGACACCGCGCAATGGCTTGGACCGGGTTGTCATGATCGGCTGGACCGCAAACTGGAACACCTGAGCCGGCATCAACTGCCGATTTCCGCACGGGCGGAAAGCCGTGAGGTGCTGGCGTCGCTGGATATCCAGCAGTTCAGCGCGCATCTATGGCTGGGCGGTTATCTGCTCTATCCGTGGCCGGGGCAGGCCGAACCACCCAGCGGTGCACATCCTCAGCATTTACGCGGTAGCTGGCTGCACCAGAAGGACTGGGCGGAGTTTGTCGTGCAGCGTCCGTTCGGTCGCTGGCAACCCCTGCCCCGCCATGCCTGGCTGGCGCCGGCGCACTATCCCGAGGAGCAGACCTGGAGCGCTGAACAGCTGAAGGCGTGGCTGAGTGATCTGGACCCGCTGGCACCGGCGCAATTGATGGTGCGGCTGACAGAGAATGCCAAAGGGGATTGGGAAGAGGCCGAGCGGCTGTTCCTGGTGTCCGATCTTTGGCCGAATGTGCCGGGCAGTGGTTGAGCGCTTGCAGTGTCCGCCCGGTCTAGATGGATAACCGCAACGCCAAGGCCGCCAACGTCACCAACAACACCGGCACCGTCAGCACAACCCCGACCTTGAAGTAGTAGCCCCAGCCAATCCGGATATTCTTGCGCTGCAGCACATGCAGCCACAGCAAGGTCGCCAGACTGCCGATCGGGGTGATTTTCGGCCCCAGGTCGCTGCCGATGACGTTGGCGTAGATCATCGCCTCTTTCGCCACGCCGGTCGCCTGACTGGCATCGATCGAGAGCAAGCCGATCAGCACGGTCGGCAGATTGTTCATCACTGACGACAGCAACGCCGTCAGCACCCCGGTGCCCATAGCCGCGCCCCACACGCCGTAACCGGCGAAGCCATCCAGCCAACCGGCCAGATACCCGGTTAGCCCGGCGTTGCGCAGGCCATACACCACGAGGTACATCCCTAAGGAAAAAATCACGATCTGCCACGGCGCTTCTTTCATCACCTTACGCGTGGAAATCTTGTGGCCACGGGCGGCAATGGCCAGCAGCAATGCAGCGCACACCGCGGAGATCGCGCTGATCGGAATGCCCAACGGCTCAAGGGCAAAGCAGCCGAGCAGCAGAATCACCAACACCACCCAACCGGCATAAAACGTTGCAGTGTCGTGAATCGCGGTGGCCGGGTCTGCCAACTGCTCGGGATGGTAATCACGAGGGATGTCGCGACGGAAAAACACCATCAACATTGCCAGGGTCGCCGCCACGCTTACCAGATTGACCGGAATCATCACCGCGGCGTAGCGGTTGAAACTGATCTTGAAGAAGTCAGCCGAAACAATGTTCACCAGGTTCGACACCACCAGCGGCAGGCTCGCGGTGTCGGCGATGAAACCGGCCCCCATCACGAACGCCAGGGTCGCCGCCGGGGAAAAACGCAACGCCAGCAGCATGGAAATCACGATCGGCGTAAGAATCAGCGCCGCGCCGTCATTGGCGAACAACGCCGAGACCAGTGCGCCGAGCAGCACCATATAAGCAAAGAGCTTGCGCCCGCTGCCCCGCCCCCAACGGGCCACATGCAACGCGGCCCAGGCAAAGAACCCCGCCTCATCCAGCAGCAGGCTGATGATAATCAGCGCAACGAAGGTGCCGGTGGCATTCCAGATGATCTGCCATACCAGCGGAATATCGCTCAGGTGCACCACCCCGGACAGCAGTGCCAGCACCGCGCCGAATACCGCACTCCAGCCGACACCCAGGCCTTTGGGTTGCCAGATCACCAGGGTGATGGTCAGCAAAAAAATCAACGATGCGATGAGCATATAAACCCGGTTCCAGCCCGACGGAAAAACGAAGCGCGGAATATAGGGAGGTTTGAATAGGCCGTAAAGTGAAGGTGGGATGAAATGCCCGATGCAGCAGCTGCCGAGCCTGCGAGACAGCCGCTACGAGCTAAAAGGAAGCGGTCATGGCTTTTTATGCTGCTCGACCCACTGCGCATACGCATTGATGAACTTCTGCAGGAACGGCTTGAGCGACTCCGACAACTTGCCCGCCTCGTCGAACGCTGAACCGGCGCCGCCCAGATAAGCTTCCGGCTGCTGCATGCACGGCACATTGAGAAACACCATCGACTGGCGCACATTGTGGTTGGCGCCAAATCCGCCTACGGCGCCCGGTGAAGCGCTGATCACCGCACCCGGCTTGCCGTCCCAGACACTCTGGCCATAGGGACGCGAACCGACGTCAATCGCATTCTTCAACGGCGCCGGCACCGAACGGTTGTATTCCGGGGTCACGAACAGCACCGCGTCGGATGAACGCACCTGTTGTCGGAAAGTGCTGTAGGCTGCCGGCGGTGAATCGCCATCGATGTCTTCGTTGTACAGCGGCAAATCGCCGATTTCGACGATCGTCAGCTTCAGATTGGCAGGCGCCAGCTCGGCCAGCGCCAGCGCGACCTTGCGGTTGATCGATGCTTTTCTCAGGCTGCCGACCAGAACGGCGATCTCGTAGACGTTGCTCATGGAAGATACTCGACTGTTCGATGGAAAGAGCTTCTAGTTATAGATGATCAAATGACGATTCAACCAGCGGGCGACGGAAAATCGCCGCCCCTGACTATTTTTTTCCTGTAGGAAAACTTACCTCGCCCAACCACGGTCTACAGAACCGCAAATTGAGTGATTTATCTCCAGAGGTTCTAAGCAGATGGCAGCAGTACTCGTCGGTCAGTTCCATGCAAGAGACGCGGAAGGCCGTGTTTATTCCGTGCATGAGTTCCAGGAATCCACCCTGTCGCACGACGGCCTCGCCGGCTCTGCGCCTGTCACCACCTATAAACTGGCCATTGGCGATCGGGTCAACAAACTCGACGACAACGCGTTTGTGCTGGTGCAAACCGGTGTCACCCTCATTCGCGAGCCTGAAACGAACGTCGCTTCATAACCCGCTGTTATGAGCAGAAGTCATATGCGCGCACTTGAGTTAGGATTCAGTCACTGACTCCCTCACCTGCTGAACATGGACTTCACGCATGCGTTTACGTCATATTGAAGTGATCCAGGCGCTCCTGCAGACCGGTCACCTGGGCACCGCGGCCGAATGGTTGCAGTTGCCCGTGACCGAGGTTGAACGCACGTTGCGCGATGCCGAGGATCAGTTGGGTTTCATGCTGTTTGCCAGCGTGCGTGGCCGTCTGCAAGCCACGCGCGAGGCGCGGGAGTTGCAGGTCGAGATCGCCCGCGTCTACGAGGCCCTTGAGCCGGTCCAGCGACTGGCCAGCAGCCTCAAGCAATATCTGGCCCCGCCCCTGCGAATCATCTGCACCCCGCCGCTGGCGCAACAACTGTTGCCGCAGAGCATCGCGGCGCTGCGCCGACGCCTCCCCGATGCACCTTGCACCCTCCTGAGCCAACCGACCCGCGAGATTGTCAGAAGCCTGCTGCTGCGCGAAAGCGATCTGGGCCTGAGCCTGCACGACCCGGACCATGCCGATATCGATTGCCAGATCATCGCCCAGGGCAAGCTCCAGCTATTGGCACCCCATGGCTGGTTGCAACCGAAACAGAAGTACATCTCGCTGCAAGACTTGGCCGGCCAGTCAATGGTCGGCCTGGAAGGTCACGACCCGCTCAGCCCGGCGCTGGACAACAAGCTGCATGCGCTGCGCCCTGCCCCGGTCATCCAGACCCGGGTGCAGACGCATCAAATGATGCGCAGCATGGTCGAGGCCGGTGAAGGCCTGGCGATTGTCGATCCATTTACCGCCCTCGGCGCCAAATCGGCCGGGCTCGATGCCTGCCCGCTGGCGCCTGCGGTACCGGTCAGCGTCTACGCCCTGCGCCTGAAAAACGCCGAGCCCTCTCCGGCGGTTCAGACGCTGCTGGACATCATCACGGAACAAGCCGTGGCGATGCTGGCGAGCTGATCGGTTTTTCCAGCGGGTTATCGAACAATCGATACCAGAACAATGCGACTTCGGCGGTGTTCGGGTCGATCCCGCGATAACGCAGATGATCGATCCCGCCAACCACGTAGCCACAGCGTTCATACAGCCGGCAGGCCCCAAGATTATTGTTCTGGGTTTCCAGCATGATGCCCGGCAGCTTTTTCTTGCGGCTCCAGAACTGCGCTACGTCCAGCAACGCCTTGGCCACGCCATGGCGACGCGCCGGTGCATGCACCGCCAATTCATCGATATGGGCGAAACCGTTCCAGTTGGTGCTGACCACCAGGTGGCCCACCGGCTCATCATCCAGATAGGCCATGAAAATCGCACTGTCGGCGGCGTCGCGAAAACTGCTGAACTCTTCGGGATCGATGCCGTAGCACTTGCGATACGGGGTGATTGGCGTCACCGGCCACTGCGCCACCGGCTTGCCGATTTCTGCTGCGCCATAGGCGGCGACTTCAAAACTGAAATCACTGCCCCAGATATAAGCCGCAAAACCCTCATCGGCGACACGCACCGAGAGGCCCGGGTATTTGGGATTCATGACGGGCTGCATACTCGCAAAGGTCCTCATTCCTTGATGCAATCGACGGTGTAGTGCCGTCCATTGCCCTCGTCTTCATGTTGCAAGCCATGCACATCGGCGACAAACCCGGGGAAGCTGCTGTCGAACGCCCGGGCAAACTTCAGGTAATCGATGATCGAGCGGGTCGACTCGGTGAAACGCTCACCGGGCATGATCAACGGGATCCCCGGCGGGTATGGCACCAGCATCACTGCCGCGATCCGCCCGTCCAGGGCATCGATCGAAACGGCCTCCACTTCCCCGCGTACCAATTGATCATAGGCGTCCGCTGGCTTCATCGCGACTTCCGGCAACACCGTGTACATGCGTTTGAGGTGTTTGGCCGTGGCGTTGCTGCGATAACAGGCGTGCAATTGATCGCACAGATCGCGCAACCCCATGCCTTGATAACGGGCCATCTTCTGTTGCGCCACGCACGGCAGGCAGGTGGCCAGGCTGACGTTGGCGTCGTAGCTGCGCTTGAACTCCAGTAACTCGGTCAGCAGCGTGCTCCATTTGCCCTTGGTAATGCCCATCGAGAACAGCACCAGGAATGAATACAGCCCAGTCTTTTCCACGACCAGCCCGCGTTCCCAGAGGAACTTGCTGACTACCGCCGCCGGAATCCCCCGCGCACTCAGCGCGCCGCCCGCCGTCAGCCCCGGCATCACCAGCGTGACCTTGATAGGATCGAGCAGCACATAGTCGTCAGTCACGCCGCCAAAGCCGTGCCAATCGGCGTCGGGTTGCAGCAGCCAGTCTTCGGCGGCCACCTGCTCGATGGCTTCGACCGAGGGCGGCTGCCAGATGGAAAACCACCAGTCATCGGCGGCGATATGCTGGCGCAGATTGGCCAGCGCCCGGCGAAAACTCAGCGCTTCGTCGAACATTTCCTGTAGCAGCGAACGACCGGCCGGCCCTTCCATCATCGCCGAGGCCACGTCCAGCGAGGCGATGATGCTGTACTGCGGCGAGGTCGAGATGTGCATCATGAACGCTTCGTTGAAACGATCGCGATCCAGCTGCCGCGCGCCGCCGTCCTGCACGTGAATCATCGACGCCTGGCTGAACGCCGCCAGCAGTTTGTGTGTGGAGTGAGTGGTGAACACCAAGGGGCTGTCTTCGCTGCGGGACGTGCCCATGCCATAACGGCCGGCGAAGAACTCGTGGAATGCCGCGTAGGCGAACCAGGCCTCGTCGAAATGCAGCACCTCGACGCTGTTGCCCAGGCTCTGTTTGATCAGTTCGGCGTTGTAACAGAGGCCGTCATAAGTCGAGTTGGTCACCACCGCCAACTTGACCTTGGGCTCGCGGCCTTGGGTCAGCGGGCTCGCGTCGATCTTGGCCTGGATTGATTCGCGGCTGAACTCACTCAACGGAATCGGGCCAATGATCCCCAGCTCATTGCGCTCCGGGCACAGGTACAGCGGAATCGCGCCGGTCATGATGATCGCATGCAACACTGACTTGTGGCAGTTGCGATCCACCAGCACCAGATCATCGCGTGCCACCATGGAATGCCAGACGATCTTGTTGGCGGTCGAGGTGCCATTGATCACGAAAAAGGTGTGATCGGCGCCGAAGTTGCGAGCCGCTCGCGCTTCCGCCTCAGCCAGCGGGCCAGTGTGATCGAGCAGCGAACCGAGTTCCGGCACCGACACCGACAAATCCGAACGCAGGGTATTTTCCCCGAAAAACTGGTGAAACGCCTGCCCTACCGGGCTCTTGTGATACGCCACGCCGCCGCCATGCCCCGGCGTGTGCCAGGAATAATTGGAGTCTGCGGTGTGCTGCACCAGCGCCTTGAAGAACGGCGGCAACAGGCCGTCCAGGTACTTGCGCGCCGCGCGGGCAACCTGACGGGCAAGGAATGGCACGGTGTCTTCGAACAAATAGAGAATGCCGCGCAGCTGATTGAGCTCGGCCATGGCGTCGGCCGGGGCGTTTTCCAGGGTGACTTGCTCGCCCAAGGCGAAGATCGGCAGGTCCGGCGCCCGAACCCGCGCCAGGCGGATCAGTTCGGCCATGTTGTGCAGAAGATGCGCGTGGGTGCTGGCGTCTTCGGCGGCAATCAACATGCAGGCAAGGCCGTGATGGGTCGAGGCGACCAGACGCCCCTCGGTGTAATCGACCGCCGAAACGATACTGAAACCTTCCTGCTCCAGCTCCCGGGCAATGCCACGCACACGATCACCGGCAACGGTGTCGGCCTTGATGTCGCGGTGGACGATCAGGACCGGGAATTTCAAATCTTTATACATGAGGCTCGGCGTCCTGAGGCAGCAGACCGTGGCCTGCCAATCACCTCAGGGTAGAGGGTTGGAGCGCATGTGGCGAGGGGGATGCCCTGAAGTGGGCCGGCCGGCGCACCATCATGTGGCCAGCAAACTCGGTGTCGAGAAAGATACCTGTGGCGAGGGAGCTTGCTCCCGTTGGGCTGCGAAGCGCCCCCCCCTGCATTCGCTCGGAACCATATTGGCAGGATTTGCGACTGCTGCGCAGTCGAGCGGGAGCAAGCTCCCTCGCCACAAAAAACCTTCCGCTCGAAGGGACTCAGGCCTGAGCCTTGGCCTCGGCCAATTGCTGCCACAGCGACGGCGCGCCGGCGGATTTGGCGATGGCTTCCAGGCGCGCAACGTGTTGGGCCAGATCCTCTTCACTGGCGCGGATGATCCGGGTCGGCTGACGATCGGCCGGCAGACGACGGATTTCCGTGGCGGAATTATCGGCGCCTTCGCCCGAACCGTTGCCATCGGACGCGTTACCGGCCAGCGACAGGCTGGTCTGGCCGCCGGTCATGGTCAGGTAAACGTCGGCGAGAATCTCGGAGTCGAGCAAGGCGCCGTGCAGTTCACGGCCGGAGTTGTCGACGCCATAGCGTTTGCACAAGGCGTCGAGGCTGTTGCGCTGCCCCGGGTGACGTTCCCGGGCCATTATCAGGGTGTCGAGGATCGTGCAGTGTTGTGTGATGTCCGCGCGATCGTGCTGGCCCATCAGGGCAAATTCGTTGTTGATGAAGCCAACGTCGAACGCCGCGTTATGGATGATCAGCTGTGCGCCCTTGATGAACTCGAAAAATTCATCGGCCACTTCAGTGAAACGCGGCTTGCCCACCAGAAATTCGTTAGTGATGCCGTGGACGCCGATGGCGCCTTCGTCACTCTCGCGATCCGGTTGCAGGTAAACGTGGAAATGCCGGCCGGTCAGGCGCCGACCGATCAACTCGACACAACCGATTTCGATAATCCGGTGGCCGTCAGTCACCGGCATGCCGGTGGTTTCGGTATCGAGTACAACGGATCTGGTGGCCATCAGTGCTCAGCTCTCAACGGGTCAATCGTGCAAAAGCGGCGATGTTAACACGCTCGCGGGGGTCTTTCAGATAGACCGTGTTACGCCGGAATCAAGCCTGCTTGTACCCACGCACTTCATCCACGCCACGGTTGGCCAGTTGGTCGGCCCGTTCGTTGCCATGATGGCCGATGTGCCCGCGCACCCATTTCCAGGTGACGTTGTGGCGGTTGACCTGCTCGTCGAGCAGTTTCCACAGGTCGGCGTTTTTCACTGGTTCCTTCGCGGCGGTTTTCCAGCCGCGTTTCTTCCAGTTGGCCATCCACTCGTTGATGCCTTTCATCACGTACTGGGAGTCGGTCACCAGCAGCACGTCGCAAGAACGCTTGAGCTCTTCCAGGCCACGGATCGCCCCCATCAGCTCCATGCGATTGTTTGTGGTGTTGGCTTCGCCGCCCCAGAGTTCTTTTTCAACGCCCTTGCACACCAGCAACGCGCCCCAGCCGCCTGGGCCAGGGTTGCCCTTGCAGGCGCCATCGGTGAAGAGTTCTACGCTATCGCTCATGCCAATCTATCCAGAAAATGCGCTGGCTCGCCGATCGGCGACCGACGATGCCCGAGGCCGGGGCGTACCCGGCCGGGAATATAAAAAAGTGTATTACGGTTCGATGTGACGACGATTGACCTTGGCCATCGGCAACGGAATCAGCTTGCCCATCGGCTCGCGCCGTACTTGGCGCACCGGCCGCAGCCCCACCACGATCTTGCGCGCGACTAATAAATAGAAGCCGCCACCCGACAATTGCCAGTCACCGGCCTTGCGCTCCCAACCGGCCAGACGAGCTTGCCAGGCAGGTGACGCAAGCGGCGGACGATAGCACCCGAAGCGGCGTTTCTCCAGCGCGAAGCCCAGCAGGTTCAGCCAGTCGCTGACCCGCGACGGCGAAATGCAGCGCGCCTTGCGCAAGGCGTCATGGGCGAACACATGACGCAGGCCCCAACTGCTCCAGGGGTTGATCCCGATAATCAGCAGATGCCCGCCGGGGCGCACACTGCTCGCCGCTTCGCGCAACAAGCCGTGTGGCGACAGGCAGAAATCCAGCCCATGCTGCAACACCACCACATCGGCGGCATGCTCGCTCAAGGGCCAGGCCTGCTCTTCGCAGACGATCTCGACCCCCGGCAACGGCGCGCCGAGTCGCACATTGCGCTGCACCTGCGGCGCCGCCGGTGGCGTCTGTGCCGAGGGGCCGTAATGCACCAGATAGCCGCCGAAGAAGCGCCCCAACTCGTCTTCGAGCATGCGTCGTTCTTCGTCCAGCAAAAATTGCCCGATGGGACCGGACAGCCAGTCACGGGCCGCGCTGATCAATGCCAGCCAGTCAGGATCAGCCTGAGCGAACGCTTTATCGGTCATTGCATTCTCCAACGCGCCAGGAAGCTCTAAGATGCGCCAATGTTTTCCGCTTGGCGAATCCGACGATGATACAGATCAGTGCCCTGCCCGCCTTCACCGACAACTACATCTGGTTGTTACAAGACCACAGCACCCAGCGCTGCGCCGTAGTCGATCCGGGCGATGCCGCGCCCGTAGAGGCGTGGCTCGCGGCGCACCCGGGTTGGGTGCTAAGCGATATTCTGATCACTCATCACCATCATGACCATGTCGGCGGCGTCGAGCGGCTGAAAAAAGCGACAGACGCAACCGTCCATGGCCCGGCCAGCGAGACCATCCCGGCACGGGACGTGGCCCTCAAGGACAGCGACCGGATCAACGTGCTGGGCTGGGACTTCGATGTCATCACAGTACCGGGCCATACCCTGGGGCATATCGCCTATTACCACCGCGGTCATCTGTTTTGCGGCGACACCCTGTTCGCTGCCGGTTGCGGACGCTTGTTCGAAGGCACGCCCGAGCAAATGCATCACTCGCTGAGCCGCCTCGCGGCGCTTCCCGAAGACACGCTGGTCTACTGCACCCACGAGTACACCCTGAGCAATCTGAAGTTTGCCGTGGCGGTCGAACCGGGCAATCCCGACACCCTCGAACGACTGGCCAAAGTCACCCGTCAACGGGAAGCCGGAATCATGACGCTGCCTTCGACCCTGGCGCTGGAAAAGCTCACCAATCCGTTTTTGCGTACCGGCGAAACATCCGTTAAAGAAAAAGTGGACGAACGGAATGGAACCGAAAACCGGGCGCCGAGTGCGGTCTTTGCTGCATTGCGGGCTTGGAAAGATACGTTCTAAGCTGCCTGCGCAATGGTACAAAAATTCTGAATGGTTGACCGCAGGGGGTGTGCTTTCTAGAATCGCCCGACATTTTCGCCCGGAACTTACTTCCAGCCAATGTCGTCACCTATTCGTAAAGCCACCAATTCAGACGCATTGACCCGCTTGGCTCAAGCCATCGCGGTGGCTGTGTCCGCCACTTTGGCGGGCTGTTCAAGCCATGTGCCGCAGACCGAAGCGACACACACACCGAATATCGCAGCGCGAGCCAAGCAAAAACCAATCTGGCTCAGCGAAAAACCAACACCGCAAGTTCCCCAGGACGTCTGGGAGCGCATGCGCCAGGGCTTCCAGTTGCAGGACAACCTGGGCGTCAACCCGCGCATCGAGCAGCAGCGCCTGTGGTTCGCCAGCAACCCGTCCTTCCTCGAAAACGCCGGCGAACGCGGCAGCCTCTACATTCACTACATCGTCGAACGCCTTGAAGAGCGCAACATGCCGCTGGAACTGGCGCTGTTGCCAGTGATTGAAAGCGCCTACAACCCGATGGCCTATTCCCGGGCCGACGCGGTGGGCCTTTGGCAATTCATTCCTTCCACCGGGCGTTACTTCAACCTGCGTCAAACCCGCTTCTATGATGGCCGTCGCGATATCACTGCCTCGACCACCGCGGCCATGGATTACCTGACCCGCCTGCACGACATGTTCAACGGTGACTGGCTATTGGCCCTGGCGGCCTACAACGCCGGCGAAGGCACGGTCAGCCGGGCCATCGAGCGCAACGAGAAGCTCGGCCTTCCAACCGATTATTGGAACCTGCCGCTGCCAGCGGAAACCCAGGCCTATGTGCCGAAGCTGCTGGCGCTGTCGCAAGTGGTCTTGGCGCCCGATGCCTATGGCGTGAACCTCAAGTCGATCGCCAACGAACCGTACTTCCAGGTCGTCGAAATCAACCAGCGCATGGACCTGTCCAAGGTTGCCGCGGTGGCCAACATCGACGAAGACGAACTGTTCCAGCTCAACCCGGCCTTCAAGCAACGCACCACCATCGACGGCCCCCAGCATCTGCTGGTGCCGACGTCCAAGGCGCAACTGCTGACTGCCAGCCTGTCGACCATGCGTCCTGAAGAGCTGATCAGCCAGCGGCCGCTCAAGCCGGTGTTCGAAGGTGCCGACGACAGCGAAATCGCCAGCATCAAGCGCGCCTACCGGGTCAAGCGCGGAGAAAATCTGGCCTCCATTGCCAGGGCCAACAAGGTCGACGTCAAGGACCTGCAACGCTGGAACAAGCTGAACGGCAAGAACATCAAGGTCGGCCAGACCCTTGTGATGCAGGACACCACCAAGCGCAGCGGCGGTCGCATCAACACTGTCGTGGCGGCGAACAGCAAAACCAGCGGCAAGTCAGACAAACAGAAACCGCAGACCCAGTACAAGGTCCAGCAAGGCGACTCGTTGTACATGGTTGCCAAACGTTTCAATGTCGAAATGCAACACCTCAAGCGCTGGAACCCTCGGGTAGGCCAGGCGCTGAAACCGGGTCAGATGCTGACGGTTTCTTCCCCGCATTAAACAGCACGCCCTGCCTAGGGGCTTTTGTGGCGAGGGAGCTTGCTCCCGCTCGGCTGCGAAGCAGTCGTAAACCCAAGTACGCGGCGTGTCAGAAGTTACCGGATTTCAGGTTTTGGGGCTGCTTCGCGACCCAGCGGGAGCAAGCTCCCTCGCCACAGGCTCTGCGATCCGCAGGGCTATCGAGGCAGCGGTTAACAATGCATTAAGCCCCCGTCTTTTTCCTGTCGATACAAGCTGTTACTGTACGGCCCACAAAGCCCAAGCCGCCTGGATCGGATCTCTGACTTGAAGCGTCCCCTCCTACTGCTCCTGATCAGCCTGGCCTTGAGCTCCCCCGCAAGCGCGACGATCAGCGAAAGCCACGGTTATGCGCAGTTCGGCACGCTCAAGTACCCGGCCAGATTTACCCACTTCGACTGGGTCAACCCGCAAGCGCCCAAGGGCGGTACGTTGCGGGTGATGGCGTTTGGCACCTTCGATACGCTCAACCCTTACACCTTCAAAGGTTCGAGCCCGGTTTCCACGGCCAACTTCCTGCAATACGGCATCAACGAACTCAACGAACCGCTGATGGTCGGCACCGGCCAGTACGCGCCGTCGGGCGATGAGCCGACGTCCAGTTATGGCCTGATCGCCCAATCGGTGGAATACAGCGAAGACCGCAGCTGGGTGGTGTTCAACCTGCGCCCCGAAGCGCGCTTCCACGATGGCACGCCGATCACCGCTTACGATGTCGCGTTTTCTTACCGTCTGCTGCTCAAGGAAGGTCATCCGCAATACCGCACCAACCTGCAGGAAGTGTCGCGGGTCGACATCCTCAACCCGCAGCGCATTCGCTTCGTCTTCAAGCGCTCCGGTAATCCGTTGCTGATCCTGCGCCTGGGCGAGTTGCCGGTGTTGCCCCAGCATTACTGGAAAGATCGCGACTTCAAGGCCACCACCTTCGAGCCGCCATTGGGCAGTGGGCCGTATCGCATCACTTCGGTAACCCCCGGGCGGCAGATCGTCTTCGAACGGGTCAAGGATTACTGGGGCAAGGACCTGCCGGTCAATCGCGGCAAATACAACGTCGATCGCATGGAAGTCGAGTTCTACCGTGACAGCGACGTGGCCTTCGAAGCGTTCAAGGCCGGCGAGTTCGACATCTACATCGAGCATCAGGCGAAAAACTGGGACAACGGCTACGACTTCCCGGCCGTGCGCCGTGGCGAGGTGATCAAGGCGCAGATCCCGCACCAGATCCCGACCCAGAGCCAGGGCCTGTTCATGAACACTCGGCGGTCGACCTTCGCCCAGATCAAGGTCCGTGAAGCGCTGGGGCTGATGTTCGATTTCGAGTGGACCAACCGCACACTGTTCAGCGGCGCCTACACACGCGCCATGAGTTACTACCCCAACAGCGAGTTCTCTGCCACGGGACTGCCGGTCGGCCACGAGTGGCTGTTGCTCAAGCCCTATCGCGATCAGTTGCCCGCCAAGCTGCTCACCGAGCCGTTCAGCCTGCCGCAAACCGAAGGCCGCGGCATTCCGCGCGAAACCATGCGCAAGGCCTTGGGCCTGCTCGCCGAAGCCGGCTGGAAGCTCAATGGCCAGCGGCTGCAGAACAGCATCGGCCAACCGCTACGCTTCGAGATCCTGCTGGTCAACCCGAACCTGGAGCGGATCCTTCAGCCCTACGTCGAGAACCTCGCCAGCATCGGTATCGACGCACGGCTGCGCACGGTCGATCGCGCCCAGTACAAACAGCGCCTCGATCAATTCGATTTCGACATGATCCTGATGACCCTCAACCAGACCCTCAGCCCGGGCCTGGAACAATGGCAGTACTTCCACTCCAGCCAGGTCGGGATCAAGGGCAGCAAGAACTACGCAGGCATCGCCGACCCGGTGGTCGACCATTTGCTCGAACAACTGCTCGGCGCCCAGACCCGGGATGAACAAGTCGCCGCCGGCAAGGCGCTCGACCGGGTGCTGCTATGGCAGCACTACATCATTCCCAACTGGTACCTCAATTATCACCGCTTGGCCTACCGCAACCGGTTCGCCTTCGTCACCACGCCGCCCTACACCCTGGGCCTGAGCGCTTGGTGGCTGAAATCTTCGGAGAAAGATCAATGACTCCCTTACGCGCCCTGCTCTTGCAGGCCAGCGGTCTGTTGTTCGCCGGGCTGGCCTGCGCCGCCCCGCAACACGCCTTGACCCTGTACAACGAGCCGCCGAAATACCCGGCCGACTTCAAGCACTTCGATTACGTAAACCCCGACGCGCCGAAGGGCGGAATCTTCCGTCAGGCCGGGTTCGGTGGCTTCGACAGCCTCAATCCGTTCATCAGCAAAGGCGTGCCGGCCGACGACATCAGCATGATCTACGACACCCTGGCCAAACAGGGTCTCGATGAGCCGTTCACTCAATATGGCTTGATCGCAGGCAAAATCGAAAAAGCCCCGGACAACACCTGGGTGCGCTTCTATCTGCGCCCCGAAGCACGTTTCCACGACGGCCACCCGGTGCGCGCCGAAGACGTGGTGTTCAGCTTCCAGACCCTGATCAAGGACGGCGCCCCGCTCTACCGCGGCTATTACAGCGACGTGGAAGAAGCGATCGCCGAAGACCCGCTCACCGTGCTGTTCAAGTTCAAGCACACCAACAACCGCGAACTGCCGCTGATCCTCGGCCAATTGCCGGTATTGCCCAAGCATTGGTGGGCCACCCGCGACTTCAACAAGGGCAACCTGGAACTGCCGCTGGGCAGCGGCCCGTACAAAGTCAGCGAAGTGAAGGCCGGGCGTTCGGTGCGCTATGAACGGGTCAAGGATTACTGGGGCAAGGACCTGCCGGTCAATCGCGGGTTCTACAACTTCGATGTGATGACCACTGACTATTACCGCGACAACACCGTCGCACTGGAAGCACTCAAGGCCGGCCAGTTCGACTACTGGCTGGAAATATCCGCGAAAAACTGGGCCAAGGCCTACAACATTCCGGCGGTGACCGAAGGGCGGCTGATCAAGGAAAAAATCCCCAACGGCAACCCCACCGGCATGCAAGGCTTCGTGTTCAACCTGCGTCGTCCGGTGTTCCAGGATGTGCGCGTGCGCCAGGCGCTGACCCTGTTGCTGGACTTCGAGTGGACTAACAAGCAACTGTTCAACGGCGCCTACGTGCGTACCCGCAGTTACTTCGAAAACTCGGAAATGGCCGCCACCGGCCTGCCGGACGCCGATCAACTGGCGATTCTCGACCCGTTCCGCGGCAAGATTCCCGAGCAAGTGTTCAGCGAGGCGTTCCAGAACCCGCTGACCGACGCCAGCGGCATGATCCGCACCCAGCAGCGCAAAGCCTATCAACTGCTGCAAGAGGCCGGCTGGCGGATCGTCGACGACAAGATGGTCGACGCCACCGGCAAACCGGTGACCATCGAGTTCCTGCTGGCCCAGACCGAGTTCGAGCGGGTGCTGCTGCCGTTCAAGCGCAACCTCAGCGACCTGGGCATCGATCTGGTGATCCGTCGGGTCGACGTCTCGCAATACATCAACCGCGTACGCTCCCGGGACTTCGACATGATCGTCGGCAGTTTCCCGCAATCCAACTCACCGGGTAACGAACAGCGCGAGTTCTGGATGACTGCCGCCGCCGACAAACCCGGCAGCCGCAACTCCATGGGCCTTAAAGACCCAGTAGTGGACCAACTGGTCGAGCAACTGATCAACGCCGATTCGCGCAAAAGCCTGGTGGCCCACGCCCGGGCGCTGGACCGGGTGCTGCAATGGGGCTATTACGTGATCCCCAACTGGCACATCAAGACCTGGCGCGTGGCGTACTGGAACCACATCGGCCACCCGAAGGTTTCACCCAAATATGACATCGGCATCAATACCTGGTGGGTCAAACCCGACGCGACACCTGCGATAGAAGTCGAAACAAAACTGCAAGCCGACCCTGCGGGCACGGAGTAATCAGATGCTGGCGTATATTTTTCGGCGACTGCTGCTGATCATCCCGACCCTGTTTGGCATTTTGCTGATCAACTTCGTGATCATCCAGGCCGCCCCCGGTGGGCCGGTGGAACAGATGATCGCCAAACTCGAAGGCTTCGAAGGCGCCACCAGCCGCATTGCCGGCGGCGGAGCCGAAGTGTCGGTGGCAGGTTCCGCCTATCGCGGCGCCCAGGGCCTGGACCCGGCGCTGGTCAAGGAAATCGAGCACATGTACGGCTTCGACAAATCGGCGCCGGAACGCTTGTGGATCATGATCAAGAACTACGCCACCCTGGATTTCGGCGACAGCTTCTTCCGCGACGCCAAGGTCATCGACCTGATCAAGGAAAAGATGCCGGTGTCGATCTCCCTCGGGCTGTGGAGCACGCTGATCATGTACCTGGTGTCGATCCCGCTGGGGATCGCCAAGGCGACACGCCACGGCAGCCACTTCGATGTGTGGACCAGTTCGGCGATCATCGTCGGTTACGCGATCCCGGCGTTCCTGTTCGCCATCCTGCTGATTGTGGTGTTCGCCGGCGGCAGCTATTTCGACTGGTTCCCGCTACGGGGCCTGACCTCGAACAACTTTGATGAGCTCAGCACCGGCGGCAAGATCCTCGATTATTTCTGGCACCTGGCTCTGCCGGTCACTGCACTGGTGATCGGCCACTTCGCGACCATGACGCTGCTGACCAAAAACAGCTTCCTCGACGAAATCAACAAGCAATACGTGGTCACCGCCAAAGCCAAGGGCCTGACCCGTCACCGCGTGCTCTACGGCCACGTGTTTCGCAACGCGATGCTGTTGGTGATCGCCGGCTTCCCTTCAGCGCTCATCGGGATCTTCTTCACCGGCTCATTGCTGGTGGAAGTGATCTTCTCCCTCGACGGCCTCGGCCTGATGAGTTTCGAAGCAGCGATCAACCGCGACTACCCGATCGTCTTCGGCACGCTGTTCATCTTCACGCTGCTGGGGCTGGTGCTCAAGCTGATCGGCGACCTCACGTACACCCTTGTCGATCCGCGCATCGACTTCGAAAGCCGGGAGCATTGAGATGAACCTGTCCCCTCTCAATCGCCGACGTTTCGAGCTGTTCAAGGCCAACAAGCGAGGTTGGTGGTCGTTGTGGCTGTTTCTGATTCTGTTCGGCGCAAGCCTCGGCGCCGAGCTGATCGCCAACGACAAACCGCTGGTGGTGCATTACGACAACGCCTGGTACTTCCCGGCGCTCAAGCGCTATCCGGAAACCGCGTTCGGCGGCGAATTCCCGCTGGAAGCCAACTATAAGAGCCCGTACATCCGCGAACTGCTCAAGGCCAAGGACGCCTGGGTGGTGTGGGCGCCGATCCCCTACAGCTACCAGAGCATCAACTACGACCTGAAAGTCCCGGCCCCCGCGCCGCCGTCCGCCGACAACCTGCTGGGCACCGATGACCAGGGCCGCGACGTGTTGGCCCGGGTGATTTACGGTTTCCGGATTTCGGTGCTGTTCGCTTTGACGCTGACCATCCTCAGCTCGATCATCGGCGTGATCGCCGGCGCCTTGCAGGGCTTTTATGGCGGCTGGGTCGACCTGGCCGGGCAGCGTTTCCTGGAGATCTGGTCCGGGCTGCCGGTGCTGTACCTGCTGATCATCCTCGCCAGTTTCGTGCAGCCGAACTTCTGGTGGCTGCTGGGGATCATGTTGCTGTTTTCGTGGATGAGCCTGGTGGATGTGGTGCGCGCGGAGTTCCTGCGCGGTCGGAATCTGGAGTACGTGCGCGCGGCCCGGGCGCTGGGCATGCAGAATGGTGCGATCATGTTCCGCCACATTTTGCCCAACGCCATGGTCTCGACCATGACCTTCATGCCGTTCATCCTGACCGGCGCCATCGGCACGCTGACCGCCCTCGACTTCCTCGGCTTCGGTTTGCCGCCGGGCGCCCCGTCGCTGGGTGAGTTGGTGGCCCAGGGCAAATCCAACCTGCAAGCGCCGTGGCTCGGTATGAGTGCGTTTGCGGTGCTGGCGTTGATGTTGAGTCTGCTGGTATTCATCGGCGAGTCCGCTCGCGATGCCTTCGACCCGAGGAAGTGAAATGAATCAGGACAATCTGATCGAAGTGCGCGACCTGGCCGTCGAATTTGTCGTTGGCGAGCACGTTCAGCGGGTGGTCGAAGGCGTCAGCTTCGACATCAAGCGCGGCGAAACCCTGGCGCTGGTGGGTGAAAGCGGCTCCGGCAAGTCGGTGACCGCCCACTCGATCCTGCGGCTGCTGCCCTATCCGCTGGCCCGGCATCCGTCCGGCACCATCACCTATTCCGACCGGAACTTGTTGGAGCTGAAAGAGAAAACCATCCGCCACATCCGCGGCAACCGGATCGCGATGATCTTTCAAGAGCCGATGACCTCGCTCAACCCACTGCACTCGATCGAGAAGCAGATCAACGAGGTATTGGGCATCCACAAGGGCCTGACCGGCAAAGTCGCGACCAGGCGCACGCTGGAGCTGCTGGAGATGGTCGGCATCCCGGAACCCGAGAAGCGTCTCAAGGCCCTGCCCCACGAATTGTCCGGTGGCCAGCGCCAGCGGGTCATGATCGCCATGGCCCTGGCCAACGAGCCGGAACTGCTGATCGCCGACGAACCGACCACCGCTCTGGACGTGACTGTTCAGCTGAAAATCCTCGAATTGCTCAAGGAATTGCAGGCCCGCCTGGGCATGGCGCTGTTACTGATCAGTCACGATTTGAACCTTGTACGAAGAATTGCGCATCGCGTATGTGTCATGCAGCGCGGTTGCATCGTCGAACAGGCATCGTGCGAAGAATTGTTCCGCGCGCCGCAGCATCCGTACACCCGGGAACTGCTGGCAGCGGAGCCCAGCGGCAAGCCTGCGACCAATGTAATTGGCCCGCCCTTGCTGCAGGTCGAGGACCTGAAAGTCTGGTTCCCGATCAAGAAAGGCTTTCTGAAAAAGACCGTCGACCACATCAAGGCGGTGGACGGCATCAATTTCAGCCTGCCCCAGGGACAGACCCTGGGGATTGTGGGAGAAAGCGGTTCCGGCAAGTCGACGCTCGGTTTGGCGATTTTGCGGCTGATCGGCAGCAAAGGGGCAATCCGTTTTGAAGGCAAGCAGCTAGACTGCCTGACGCAGCAACAGGTTCGGCCGCTGCGGCGGGAAATGCAGGTGGTGTTCCAGGACCCTTTCGGCAGCCTGAGCCCACGGATGTGCGTGAGCCAGATCGTCGGCGAAGGCCTGCGGATCCACAAGATGGGCACCGAGGCCGAGCAGGAACAAGCGATTATTGCGGCACTCAAGGAGGTAGGCCTGGACCCGGAAACCCGGCACCGCTACCCCCATGAATTTTCCGGTGGGCAGCGGCAGAGAATCGCCATTGCCCGGGCTTTAGTGCTAAAACCGGCGTTGATTCTGCTGGACGAGCCGACTTCGGCCCTCGACCGCACCGTGCAACGCCAAGTGGTGGAGCTGCTACGTTCACTGCAAACCAAGTACAACCTGACGTATCTGTTTATCAGCCATGACCTGGCTGTCGTCAAAGCGCTGAGCCACCAGCTGATGGTGGTCAAGCATGGCCAAGTGGTCGAACAGGGAGACGCGCAAAGTATCTTTGCCGCCCCCCAACATCCGTATACACAGCAGTTGCTGGAAGCCGCTTTTCTGGCACCAGCCACTGCGCAATAAACCTGAAAGAGAGGAGCAACACATGGGTTTTCTCGCCGGTAAGCGCGTACTGATCGTCGGTGTCGCCAGTAAGCTGTCCATCGCATCCGGCATCGCTGCCGCCATGCATCGCGAGGGCGCTGAGCTTGCCTTCACTTATCAGAACGACAAACTCAAGGGTCGTGTCGAAGAATTCGCACAGGGCTGGGGTTCGAGCCCTGAGCTGTGCTTCCCGTGCGACGTGGCCAGCGATGCCGAAATCGCCAAGGTCTTCGAAGAGTTGAGCAAGAAGTGGGACGGCCTGGACTGCATCGTGCACTCCGTCGGCTTCGCCCCGGGCGACCAACTGGACGGCGACTTCACCGAAGCCACCACCCGTGAAGGTTTCCGCATCGCTCACGACATCAGCGCCTACAGCTTCGTGGCCCTGGCCAAGGCTGGTCGCGAAATGATGAAAGGCCGCAATGGCAGCCTGCTGACCCTGTCGTACCTGGGCGCCGAGCGCACCATGCCGAACTACAACGTAATGGGCATGGCCAAGGCTTCCCTGGAAGCTGGCGTACGTTACCTGGCCGGCTCCCTGGGCCCGGACGGCACCCGCGTCAACTGCGTATCGGCTGGCCCGATCCGCACCCTCGCCGCTTCCGGCATCAAGAACTTCCGCAAAATGCTGGCCGCCAACGAAGCGCAAACCCCGCTGCGTCGTAACGTCACCATCGAAGAAGTCGGCAACGCCGGCGCCTTCCTGTGCTCGGACCTGGCGTCCGGCATCAGCGGCGAAATCATGTACGTAGACGGCGGCTTCAACACCACCGCCATGGGCAACATCGAAGAGTGATCTTCGGTTAGCCGTTAAAAAACCCGCCTCTTCAGGCGGGTTTTTTGTGCCCTCAAATTCAAAAGATCTTCACAACAAACACTGAGCAAACAACTGCTGGATCGGCTGTGTACGCTGGCTATAACGCTGCAACAGCACGATCTCCCGGTAGAACGTCAGCTCTCCCAGCGGGATGATCCTGACCTTCGCCCCATGCTCAAGCCACAGCCCCGCCTCGGGTAATAGCGAAACACCCAGCCCGCACTCCACCATCTTGACAATGGCTTCCAGCTCATCCAGCTCCAGAGCCACCTGTACATCAATCTGCTGCTCGCGCAAAAAACGTGTCACCAATCGCCCACCGAATGAATTGCGGTCGTAGCGTACGTGGGGATGGCTGTCGAGTAGCTGCAGCGGGTCATCCCCCTCAAGGTCGGCCGGTACGATCAGCACAAACGGCTCCCGGCGAATGACTTGCACTGATAATTCCTTGGGCAATTCAAACGGCGGCTTGATCAGAATCGCCAGGTCCACTTCGCCAGTGTCCACCTGGCTCAGCAGGTTCAGGGATACCCCCGGAACCAGTTTCGCCTCCAGCAACGGCGCCTGTTGCCTGAGTCGCAACAGCGCCCGTGGCAACAAACCGGTCTGGACGGTGGCCACCGCGCCGATCTTCAATTCGCCACGAAACTCGCTGATGTCATCACTGACGGCCATGCGACCGAAGATCTCGAGCATTTCCTGAGCCATCGGCAACGCTCGCTGCCCTGCGGCATTGAGGAGTGCCTGACGCCCGGTGCGATCGAACAGACGGATGCCCAACGCCTGCTCCAGATTGCGGATCTGCGCGCTGACCGCCGACTGAGTCAGGCCGATGTGCATGCCTGCCGCTGCGAACGTGCCATGGCGCGTCACGGCAATGAAGGTTTTCAGTTCCCGCAGCATACGCCCCCCAATTGATCGAAATAATTTGAGCTCGCTGCAAAAATTATCGTCTTTCAATCAAAAAGCACAGGACTAAACTCAGCCTCAACGCTCAACCCGTCGAGGCACATCCGATGCAACTGTCCCCTTTTCATTTGGCCATCCCGGTTTACGATCTGGACGCTACCCGGCGTTTCTATGGTGAGGTGTTCGGCCTGGAAGAAGGTCGCTCCAGCGATCACTGGGTCGATTTCAACTTTTTCGGCCATCAACTGGTGATTCATCTGGCCCCGAAAAACGCTTCTCAGGAAGCCGCCCATACCAACGCCGTGGACGGCCACGACGTACCGGTGCCGCATTTCGGTGTGGTATTGCCGATGGAAGAATGGGAGGCGCTGGCCGAACGCCTGAAAGCCCTGGGTACACACTTCGTGATCGAGCCGGGCATCCGGTTTCAGGGATTGGTGGGCGAACAAGCCACGATGTTTCTTTTCGATCCCTGCGGCAATGCTCTGGAGTTCAAGGCGTTCAAAAATATCAATCAGTTGTTCGCCAAATGATCCGCCTGCCCCTTGACGCCACCACCCTCAGTGAAGCGGTGGTCAATGGCGAGACCACCGCTGCCATCGTCGTCGAAACCTTTCTTCAACGCATTCAGGCGCAAGAGCCGGATATCCAGGCTTTTGTCTCGTTCGACGCCCGGCAGGTCCGCGCCGATGCGGCGCAGCACAACGGCCAGGGTCTGCTGGCCGGCGTCCCCGTGGGTATCAAGGACATTTTCGACACTGCGACCCACCCCACGCAGTTCTATTCACCCATCTATACCGACCATCAACCCTCCCGGGACGCCCACGTCGTGACGCTGCTGCGCCAGGCCGGGGCGCTGATCATGGGCAAGACCCATACCACCGAGTTTGCGTACATGCACACCGGTCCAACCCGCAATCCCCACGACCTTACGCGAACGCCGGGCAGCTCCAGCGCGGGCTCGGCGGCCGGGATGGCTGCAGGGTTCTTTGCCCTGGCGCTGGGCACCCAGACCGCTGGCTCGTTGCTCAAGCCGGCATCCTACTGCGGCCTCTTCGCTTTCAAACCGTCGCTGGGCCTGGTGTCGCTGGAAGGGGTAAAACCGTTGGCGCCGAGCTTCGACACCGTGGGTTGGTATGGCCAGTCAGTGCGCGACCTGCACCTGGTAGCGCGCGTGTTGATTCCCGGGTTCGTGGTGCCGGACATCGAGCGGCGTCCGCTGCACTTGGGGTTCTGCCGCACGTCGCGCTGGGATCAAGTGGACCCCGACGTGGTCCTTGCCCTGGAACAGGCGGTGGATCAGTTGCGCAGCGCCGGCCATCACGTGAGCGACGTACGGCTGCCGGATGAGTTTGCCGGTGTGTTCGACGATCATCAGTTGATTAACGATTGCGAAGGTGCCCGCTCGCTGGCAAAGGAGTTTCAACAACACCGAACACAATTGAGCCCTTCGACCCTGGCCATGTTCGAGCGGGCGGCGACCACAACCTGGCAACAGGAATCCGCTGCCAAGGCGCGCCTGGCTGATCTTGCCCCACGCTTGAGCGAGCTTTGCCGCCCCTTCGACGCCATGCTCGGCGCCTCTTGCGGGATGGTCGCGCCGGTCGGCCTGGAAAGCACCGGACCGTCGGATTTCATCAAGTTCTGGGGGGCGTTTGGCTGGCCGCAACTGAACATACCGCTGAGGCCCGGCCAAGCCATGTTGCCTGTCGGGCTACAGATGATCGGAAGGTTCAGAGAGGATGGTCGGCTGTTACGAACGGCCGAGCACGTTGCAGCGGTTTTGCAAGGCGCCATTCAAGAATGACGAGCTTCGAACTGTCGGGCACGCAACGCCTTATCGACCAGAGCCAGCAGATCTTGCGCCGTTTGGGTTAGCTGAGCATCAAACTCGATCTGCCCGACACTGAAGCGAATGTCATAGCCACGATGCACCGTGGCATTACGCTCATCGAGTATTTCTTCGAGGCGCGCCCTGATCGCGGCAATCTCCACCGTGTTGGCGCCGGTCAACAAGGCAGCAAACTCATCGCTGCCCAGCCGACCGATCACATCGCTTTCACGAAAAGCGATGCGCAGCACGTCGGCAAAGGTTTTCAGGGCGTTGTCGCCCTCGGCACGCCCATACAACCGGTTGATGCGCTTGAAGTCGTCAAGGTCGAAAAACAACAGGGTTGCAGGTTGGCCCAACTGCCGACAAGCCTCCAGCGCCAATTGGGCCAGAGCCTCGAAGCCATGACGATTGGACAGCAGCGTCAACTCATCCATGCTCGCCATCTGCACGCCCATCAGTTCTTGCTCGGCCTTGCGCGCCAGGTCGCGCAGTACATCGCGGTCCTGCACGGCGCCGTCGAGGACGTTCGGCGTGCCCACGCCGGGTTTGAGCGGTTTTTCTGGGGTTAGCATTACTCACTCCCTTGATGGATATAAACGTTAGAGTCGTTCACACCCGGTTTGACTCCCTATAAACGCGCCGCTGGTCAGCTACCCGCCACCGGACACGGCCCTCCAGCGTCCGCCCAGAGTTTGAACTGGGTGACGAAAATGTCGTGGGGCACCGGCACCGGCGTCCGTCCCTCACCTGGATGCCAGCCCCAGAGCACCAGTTTGTCCTCGCTGACATGTTTGATCAGTGCCGCAAAATCACGATCGCCATTACTGGAACGATCCTTGATCATTGCGCACAACCTGTCGGGCGGCAGGCCGATCCAGGCCATTTTGTGCGCGGCTGGCGGCAGGCTCCAATGCGGCGCTCCAGGCGGTGTGTGAGGCCCATAACTGGCGGGCGGATTGCTGTCGGCATGGCAACTGGCACACGGCAGACCGGCCGCCCCTTTGCCATCCATCCCGCGAACCACCCTCATCGCGTGAGGATTGCCGGCGTCGAACTGTAAAGGCGAATCGCCGGGGATATGGCAGTTCTGACAGCGCGGGCTCTGGAACACCTTCTGTACCGTGTCAAATGCCTTCAGCGCCTCTTTTTCATCAGCGAACAGGTCCGAGGCATAGCCAGTCAGCCCGATCAACACCACCGCGCCCAGCAACAAATGTCGTTTCATGTCACACCCCTGACAATTGCAGCGGCAGTTCCCGCAGACGCTGCCCGGTCAGGGCAAACACCGCGTTCGCCACGGCCGGCGCCACGGGCGGTACACCAACCTCGCCGATGCCGCCGGGTTTGTCGGTGCTGGGGACGATATGCACTTCGACCACGGGCATTTCGTTCAGGCGCAACACCTGATAGTCGTGAAAATTGGATTGCTGCACCTGGCCGTTCTTGAACGTCAGTTTGCTGTGCAAGGTAAATCCGAGACCGAAGGTGATGCCTGACTCCATCTGCGCGGCGATGCTCTGCGGGTTGACCGCAATGCCGCAATCCACCGCACACACCACCCGGTGTACGCGAATCGCCAGGTTGTCCTGCGACACCTCCGCCACATGGGCGACGTAGCTGCCGAAAGACTCATGCACCGCCACGCCCAATGCGTGGCCGTCCGGCAACGGCGCTTTCCAGTCGGCTTTCTCCACCGCCAGATTCAGCACCCCCAGATGCCGTGGATGCGCCTTGAGCAAGGTTCGTCGGTATTCCACCGGATCCTTGCCGGCCGCCTCTGCCAGCTCATCGATCAACGACTCCATGACGAATGCCGTATGGGTATGCCCCACCGACCGCAACCACAGCACGCTGATGCCTGTTTGCGGGGAATGCAGGTCGATCAGGTGATTGGCCAGCCCCTCAAAATAAGGACTGTCGGCCACACCTTCGACGGAGGTTTTGTCGACACCGTCCTTGACCATGGTCGCCTCGAACGACGTGCCGGCCATGATCGACTGCCCGACCAGCATATGCTTCCAGGCGATCGGCATACCGTCGGCGTCCAGCCCGATGCGTGCCTGATGCAGGAATGCCGAGCGATAGTAACCGCCGCGAATGTCATCCTCTCGGGACCAGACGGTTTTCACCGGTTCGCCTGCCGCTTTGGCGACGTACACCGCCTCGCTGACAAAATCCGAGGTCGGGTTGGCCCGACGCCCGAAGCCGCCACCGAGGAATTGGGTGTGGATCTCGACCTGTTCGGGTTTGAGCCCGGTGATCTTCCCCGCAATCATCTGATCCAGGGTCTGGAACTGCGTGCCGGTCCAGATTTCGCATTTGTCCTTGGTGATTTTCACCGTGCAATTGAGCGGTTCCATCGGCGCGTGGGCCAGGTACGGCACGCTGTATTCGGCCTCGATAGTCTTCGCCGCCCTGCCCAACATCACCGTCGCGTCCCCGGCCTGGCTGACCGAGGTGCCGGGGGTGGCGGCGAGTTTACGGAAGCTTTCCAACAGTTGCTGGCTGTCGAGCCCGGCGTTCGGCCCCGGTTCCCATACGACCTTCAACGCATCGCGCCCCAGCTTCGCCGCCCAATAATGATCGGCAATCACCGCGACCCCCGTGGGCACCTGCACCACTTTGTGCACGCCAGGCACCGCCAGCGCCTCGGCGCCTTCGAAGGATTTGACGCTGCCACCGAACACTGGCGGCCGAGCGACCACCGCAGTCATGAGCCCGTCGAATTGCACGTCCATGCCGAACTTGGCCTGCCCGGTGATTTTCTCCGGGGTATCGAGGCGCTTGGTGGGTTTGCCGATGACCTTCCAGTCCTTGGCTTCCTTGAACTTGATCGAGGCTGGATCCGGTACCGGCAACTTGCCGGCGTCATCCGCCAGTTCTCCGTAAGTGGCGCGTTTGTCGCCGGCAATGACCACGCCCGATTCAGTGCGAATCTGCGAAGGCGCCATGTCGAATCGCTTGGCTGCCGCGTCGATCAGCATCAAGCGCGCCGCTGCGCCGGCCTGACGATAGCGATCGAACTCCATCCAGGTCGAGGTCGAACCGCCGGTGATTTGCATCCCGCCAAACGCCGGCAGGCCATACTCGGCGGCCGAGGCTGGCGCGTGTTCGACGCGTATTTTCGACCAATCGGCGTCCAGTTCTTCGGCGATCAACATGGTCAGGCCGGTCCAGATGCCCTGGCCCATTTCCGAATGGCCGAGCAGCACAGTGACGCTGTTGTCGTTGCCGATGCGTAAAAAGGCATTGGGCGCGAACACCTCTCCTTGATTCTCGGCACCGAAGGCGAAGCGATGGCCGCCAGGAATGACAAACGCCACCACCAGACCGCCTCCCAACACGGCACTGCCCTTGAGAAAACCGCGACGCGAAACAGGGTTGATGCTGTTCATTGCTCAGACTCCCTTCAACGTGGCTTCAACGTCGCCTCACCCGATCTCGGCGGCGCGTTTGACCGCGGCGCGGATTCTTGGGTAGGTGCCGCAGCGGCAAATGTTGCCGGACAGCGCCTGGTCGATGTCGCTGTCGGTAGGCTTGGGGATCTTCGCCAGCAACGCGGCCGCCGACATGATCTGCCCGGACTGGCAATAACCGCACTGAACCACATCGAGTTCGGCCCAGGCCTGTTGCACCGGGTGCGAGCCGTCGCTGGACAGGCCTTCGATGGTGAGAATTTTCTGCCCGTGGGCCACCGCCGTGGCGGGCGTGATGCAAGAGCGCAGCGGCGCGCCGTCGACGTGGACGGTGCAGGCGCCACACTGGGCCATGCCGCAACCGAATTTGGTGCCCGTCAGGTGCGCGACATCGCGCAGAACCCAGAGCAACGGCATGTCCGCGGGGACATCCAGTTCCTGGTCCTTGCCATTGATATTCAGGGTCAGCATGGCTGATTTCCTCAGACTCACGGTGTTCTGAAGGGGCGCCGCTGTGGCAGCGAAATACCTACGCGGCGCCTTGGGTCATCCCTACAGCTAAGCGCAATTTGACCCACAAGCCATGTTCATCGACCACCGGTCGCTCCCGTCCCGTAGCAGCAGCCTCGCACAGCTCGGCAGCTGCTACGGACTTGTCGATCTACGGCGCCACCCGTCTACTGCGGACTGGCTAATCTGATAATCCAGTGTGTTCAACCTGCCGAGGACAACCGCCATGCAACGCTTTCCAAAAATCACGCCCTGCCTGTGGTTTGACGATCAGGCCGAAACGGCGGCGAAATTCTATTGCTCGATCTTCGATCACTCGAAAATCACCGCCATCACCCATTACGGCAAGGCCGGTCAGGAAATCCACGGCCGCCCGGAAGGTTCGGTGATGACGGTCAGCTTCGAGCTTGATGGCCAGACCTTCACCGGTCTCAATGGCGGGCCAGTGTTCACCTTCAACGAAGCGGTGTCGTTCCAGGTCAATTGTCAGAATCAGGAGGAAGTCGACCACTTCTGGGGCAACCTGTCCGCCGGTGGGCCTGTGCAGGCGCAGCAATGTGGTTGGCTCAAGGATAAATTCGGCGTGTCATGGCAGATCGTGCCGATCGCGCTGATGCACATGATGCAAGACCCCGATACGCACAAGTCCCAGCGCGCGATGCAAGCGATGCTGCAAATGAAAAAGCTCGACATCGCCGAACTGGAACGAGCCTTTGCCGGCCAGAGCTAATACACTCAGGCACTGGCCCGCCAAGGACATCGAGATGAAGCACACCGTCGCCAAAGATGCAGACAAAGCCCCGCGTTTCTGGCGCGACGACGCCCTGCCCTTCATCGAAGCCCGCTCCATCGCCGACGGCCGCGAGGTCTGCTACGCCCGGCATTCCCACGAACACTTTTCCATCGGTGCTATCACCGCTGGGCGCAGCACCTACATCCATGAGCAATCGGAGTTTCAGGTCAGCGCCGGTACCGTGGTGTTGATGAACCCCGGCGATGTGCATGCCTGCAATCCGATCGATGACCAGCCTTGGTCGTACCTGATGCTGTACGTCGAGACGCCTTGGCTGACTGACTTGCAGCATCAGCTCGGCTTCAGCCAGGATTCGGCGTTTCGCCGGTTTTCCATCACCCACAATCGCGATCTCGAGCTGTTCGCCGGCCTGAGGAGCGTATACGAGGTGTTGATCGATCAGCAGCAAGACGTGCTGCGCAAACACAGCGCGGCGGTGGAGTTTTTCACCGAGGTGCAACAGCGGCTCAACCCGGTCGATCAACCGCTGCGCGAACCCAATTTCAAGCTCGAACGGGCCGCCGACTACATCCGCGATAACTGCACGCATCAGCTCAAGCTCGAAGACATTTGCGAAGCGGCGCAACTGTCGCCGTCCTACCTTATCCGCGCCTTCAAACAGCATTACGGCATGACGCCCCATGCATTTCTGGTCAACCGGCGCATCCAGTTCGCCCGGGATCGACTGCGTAGCGGCAGGCTGATCGCCGATGTCGCATTGGAGGCCGGATTTGCTGATCAGGCGCATTTTCAGCGGGCGTTCAAGCAACATCTGGCGGCGACACCAGGGCAATATCGCGGGTAAGTTAATATGTCGACATGCGCCCCCTGTCAAAAACAGGTTAGTTAATATAAACCCACGAGCCATGCCGGTAAAATTCATACAAAGTCATATAACCAATATGACAACACTCCAAACTCTTATTTAAGCTCCCTTCCCACGCTACAACCCAATATCAGAAGATGGAGCTTCTTACTTGAACACGCCGAACAACAACGTATTTCATTCCAGCAACCAACGCGAAAAACAATTAGTCATTGAAGCCATCGCCAACTTCCTCAGCGATGAAGACGTCATGGCAACCGTTGGATGGTCGTGGGATCGTGTATCCGTTACCTGTGACCCGAATTCCGACTTCTCCCAACTACATCGTCCAGCTACTACCTGCCTGGCGAGGCTCAGCCGGCAACCCGACTTCAAAAAAATCGCGGTCGAACAAGGCATCTCCCGAACAAACATCTTTCATGTCAATGAACACGGCCAACTCTTTTATTCCTATGACAACATCAGTACCCGTGAAACCAACGGTGAGCTGATCACTGTCAGCTTCTTCTCCGAGCGTAACGATATCGCCCATCACTTCACTGGCGTTGCCGATATCGATGAACAACTACGCCTCCTTTCAGGCAGTGCCAAGCTGACTGGCGGATGGGTGACGTCCACCGAAAAAATCACAATAAGCCAGTGGTTGCGTTTTCACAGCTTGCCACTTCCGGCCAGCGTGGAAAGTGCAAAAGAGTTAATTGACTTACTGAATGTCACCCCCCTTCCAGCACCGTCGCCCTATGGGAACTACTGGGAGTTGCTGAGCCCTCCCAAAGACTCACCGTTCGAACTCACGGAGAAAAATCGCGCCCTCATTCGCGATGTGATCGAGGAAGAAACCGGAGGCGAACTTCCTTTGGTTTCGCTTTATGGCCATGCGCTGAAACTTGAAAGCTTTTCCGCCGACAAACTGCCCACCAGCCAAGGTTACCGTCTGACACGGCTGATCGATATTGCAGTGTCGAGCGCGAATAATGGGCATGCGTTCATGACGGCATTAGGCTGGTTCGCTGATGAAAACGGCCCCAAGCCCACCGAGCAGTTCATCGAACAGCTGATGATTGCGGTGATGCTGCTTGACCTTGATCCGGAACTGGACAGCGCCAATACCTCGTTTGCAGGTTTTGACCTCTACTCGAAACGTCATTTGCTGCTTTCCCCCTCAGCGGTCCGCACGCAACTTGAACAGCATCTGGTCAGCCAACTCAAGCTCGACGCCATGATTGCCCCGCTCGTCGCGGAATGGGTCCTGGGTGGCATGGCGCCGGAATATCTTGCCCATGAACTGCCGTCCAATCTGCGTATCGGCACACCGGCGTGGGTCGTCTTCACCCAGGCCGTACACTTTGCCGAAGCGATCACCCCCGGTGTTTCCCGGAGCATGGCCTACCAACACCTGCTGGGGTTCGCCCGCGCATCGCAATTGACACCCGAGCTCAAAGCAGTGTTTGCCGCGCACTCGGCTGACCCGGTGATCACTTGGGCGCTGATGAACGACCTGATCTCCCGGGATTCAGAGGGCAACCTCAATCAGCAAGCCGTTACGGTGGCGATGGATGAGTACAAGCAACATGCGGACATGATGACGAGCGCCTTGATTGATCTGGGCAAACCGCTGCCCCATCGCAAGGCGCTCGCGCTTAAAGAACTGAAATCCCAAGTGCCGGATTGTGACCCCGAGGAACTGTTGGTCAAACATCGCGGAACGGGCGGCGGCGCGGGAAGGCGAGTATCGGTTGTCGATCTTTACCTGGGCGACGAGCTTCACACCCAGGATTGGGATCGAGCCAAAGGCACCAGCATTTACGAGTCCTTTCCTGATCTGGCTGACATGTACCCCGTTGCGGATTTATTTCAGCAAGCGGTCCACAATCATCACAACTCAATGACCGAAGCATTGTCGGCCATTATCAACGTCACCTTTTCGCAACTAAGCCCGAAGGACAGGTCGTTCATCGAGGACGGCCATCTAGGTATCTATAGTGTTCAGGAATACACAACCACCCGATTTACCAATATTCCCAACCCGACGGGCGTAGCAAGACCAGCGACGCCCGTTCCAGGGAAGACGGGCCGTTATGGCGTTCTCATTTGTGCGGTACTTGATTCAGAGCTTCGTTGTTATCAACTGTTTCCAATGAGGACGGAATGCGTATACAGCGAGGAACTTGGCGAAGTGTTTCGCCCTCTCTTCATGGCCAGTGGGTCCGCTGTAGCGACGTTTGTGAACCACAAACACCATTTGGAAGGCCGTCTGGATATACAGGCTTATCGAGCGAACACGGCCCCCCGCAGCTATTCCCGGTCCGCCTTTTTCATCCGCAAGATCGGTGAATTCAACCCATCGTCGGCCAGTGCAGGCACCCCCTCGCCGAACCGCTACTTTCGTTCCACGCGAAAAGAAGCAATCAGCGGCCTTATTGCAAAAAAGAACCCCTATTTCACTGTAGATGAACTGATGCAACTGGGCCTCGATCAGACACGACGGGAAAAAGCGATTGAAAAGACCGACGCCATCTTCACATTCATTCTGAACCTGATCATTCCGTTCAAGGAGTGCGTCGAGGAGCTTTCCTCGGGGGTTGCTGCCCGACAAAACCGCGCTATTCACGGCTGTGTCATGGACGCGGCGGCCCTCGCTGTTTCCTTTGCCGTCGTCGGCATTAAAGTTACCGCTATCAGCGCCAAGGCCACGACCCTGGTCTCCAAACTCCTTTCCACGTCCAAAGTTGTTGGCAGTACTGTCATCAGCCTTTTCAACCCCATTGACGGAGTGCCTCAACTGCTCAAGGGCGGCGGAAAACTATTGGCTCGGGGCGTGAAGAAACTAGGCGCTCATGCGCTCTCCACCCCGTATCTGGCTCGGCGGCAGTTGCGCTATCTGACGGGCGCGAACAGCTATGATCTACTCCGGGCCATCAACCATACCGGCGCAGGCCCCCGGATTCGAATGTCGCTGGACACGGTTGCCCATGGTCGAGCGCTGTTCAAGGACGACAGCATTCAAACCGTTGAACAGATTGTGACCCGCCTGGGCAACAAGAACAGTCGACTGCCAGATGGCGCTCTGCCGTCCGAACTGGAGCATCTGTTCAACAATGCGCTCGTTGAATCAGCGCTCGGACTCAAGCAAGCGCAAGATCTGCAGGGATTGATCGGTCGAGCGCCTGTTGATGATCTTTTCAAGGCTGTCCTGGAAAAAAATCAATACAGCTACACCAGCGCCCGCTCCGCATCCGGTGCTCAAGGTTACGCCGATACACTGGCAACCTTTGCCCAGATCGAAGCGAAAAACGTCACCTACATGAAGAATTACCAACAAAATGTATTACAGCAAGACCTGGGCAAGGCACCGTTTAATCAGGTCATGCCAGAATCAGCCTTCAATCCAATGGGCTTTACCGATAACTCGCAAAGGGCCGGCGCCTGGATCGTCAATGGTTCTACCTCCCCTGGCAACGACCTCGACAGCATCGTTGCGGTACTGCGCGAGTACGCCGGCAATCAAAAAACACTGACTGATCCGACCGTGATCAAACAGCTGCATGCCCGTATCGCGCCAGCCACCTCGGACGTCGTGCGCGTGGGCGTCAATGACAAGAAATACGCTAGCAACATCAGTGGATTCGCCGCGATGGAACAACATCTGAAAACACTGAACTCCAGTCATGAGCATTTCGACAAACAGTTGCTGGCGACCGTCGTAGGTTTCCACGGTCTAGGCGACGGTAATGGCCGTACGGGTCGTGCCCTGTATGCCATCAGCCAGCTTCGAAACAACCGGTTCACACCGCTGACAAAACAAGAGTTCAGTTTGCTGCACGGACTCGATTAAGGTAAATGACTGAGGGTATGTTGCTTAGGAAAGCAACAAATACACCGCACTCAGCCCTAGCAACAATGCCATGAGCCGGTTGAACCATCGCATGCCTACAGGATTATTCAGATAACCCTGCAGGCATGTCCCGGCATACGCCCAACAGCCGACTGACACATAGCAGATCACCAGATACACCGCCGCAAACTGCCAGACCAGCCGCGCCTCACCGTCCGCGACGAACGCGCCCATGCCCGCTACACAGGCCAGCCAGGCTTTCGGATTGAGCCATTGCATCATCGCGCCATATAACATCGACGGCGCCCGGCGCGATTTATCCGCATCGATGCGGCCATCGTCCGCCGCCAGTTTCCAGGCCATGAACAACAGAAACGCAACACCCGCCAGTTGCACCACTTGCGTCAGCGCCGGCCACAACCGCAATACCTCATGCAACCCCAATCCCATCAATACCAGCAATAAAACGAAACCCAGCGTTGCTCCGGCGACATGTCGCTGACTGGCGCGAAAACCGAACTGCGCCCCCGAACTCAACGCCACAATGTTCACCGGCCCCGGTGTAATGGAAGCGACCAAGGCAAACGCCGCCATGGAAAGAATCAGACTCATTGCATACCTTCTTCAATTCAGTTGAACCAGGGCTCAAGGTAAAGAGCCAGGGGAATGCTGTATTGAAGAAAACAACCCTTGCCTGTTCCGCGATGCATGTCGCGCCCTGTAGGTTGCAAGACTGTCACGAGGGACCTTATGGCGGGCCTATACTTCAAGAGTCGGCACACTCGATGCGGGGCGCGTCGAGTGATCGTTCACGCAGGCCACAGCCTGCCTTCATCGTAGGGAGGAGAAGATCATGGCGCGTAAATACATCGACTGCCGCGAGTTCCCAAGCGCGTCCAAATGCTCGGTCGCCCTGTCCGCAGACTCTGAAAACGAACTGCTGGAGGCCGCGGCACAGCATGCGGTCAGTGTTCACAAGCACACCGATTCACCAGAACTGCGTGCTCAACTGAAGACAATGTTCCACGACGGCACCCCGCCCGTAGAAGCACCGCGTCCGGCGTAGGAACGCAAAAAGGGACAGACCACGATTCAAGGCAAATGCCGAACAATCGTGGTCTGTCCCGTGTTTTTCTCTGTACGGCTATTTGCATCCACCGCTGTATGGGCCAAATCACCAACCACCCATGATAAAAATACCGCTCTCGTTCCTGGAGCCCCGTTCATGGACCTCGCCACCCTCCTCCTGTTTTTGCCGGCCTGCTTCGCCCTGAACATGGCCCCCGGCCCAAACAATCTGCTGTCGGTCAGCAACGCCACCCGTTATGGCTATCGTCGTGCCTGTGTGGCCGGCGTCGGGCGTTTGCTGGCGTTTGCCGGGATGATCGGCCTGGCCGCCGCCGGATTGTCGGTGGTGCTGAAAACCTCGGAATGGCTGTTCTATGCGATCAAGATCATCGGTGCCGCTTACCTGTTGTACCTGGCGTGGCAACTGTGGCGTGCCAATCCCGAGGCCGAGCAGCACATCACCGGCACGCCAGTGGGGATCCTGGCCCTGGCGCGGCAGGAGTTTCTGGTGGCAGCGGGTAATCCCAAGGCCATTTTGCTGTTCACCGCCTTCCTGCCGCAGTTCGTCGACCCGACCCAGGCGGTGGCGCCACAATTCGCGGTGCTCGGCGCGTTGTTCCTGCTGCTGGAATGGATTGCCATCAGCGCCTACGCCTACATGGGCCTGCACATGCGCCGCTGGTTCGCCGAACCACGGGGCAAGCGGATGTTCAACCGTTGCTGCGCGGGGTTGCTGTCGGCGGCAGCTTCGGTGCTGTTGATGGCGAAACGGGCCTGACCTTTACGCTTGGGACGGTCCTTTCAGTTCGACCTGGTTGCCGTCCGGATCGAAGCAATAGATCGACAGCCCGTTGCCTTCGGCACCAAAACGCACGGCGGCTTTCTCGGGTTTCAGGCCGAAGGACTGCAAGTGACTGACCAGCGCATCCTCGTCAAACGGTTCGATGCGCAGGCAGAAGTGATCGACGTTGCGCCGTTCGCGACCAGCGGCAGCCCCGCCCGTGCGGCCGAGTTCGCCCTGGATATCGACGAGGTCGATCATCGAGGTGCCCGCACGCAAATGCACCAGGCCCAGATCGTCGCGGCGCTTGACCAGTTCGGCGCCGAGTACCTCGCCGTAAAACGCGATGCTGCGTTCGAGGTCCTCGACGCGCAGGACGATATGATCGATGTGCTTAATCGTGAATGCTTGCATTGGGATGGATTCCTGAAAATATCGTTTACAGCATTGCCAGTGACCCGATGACTGTAGCTCAGGGTACAAAAATTCTCTGTCGATTTTCCGGTGGAGGCGCCAGGCAACGCGGCTTATGCTCAGCCCATGAACCTACAAAACGCTGTGCTTCCGCCCCACGCCGAGATGGTTCGCGCCATGCTCGAACGCGACACCGCCTACGAGGGGGTGTTCTTTACCGCGGTCAAAACCACCGGCATCTTCTGCCGCCCCAGTTGCACGGCGCGCAAACCGAAGCCGGAAAACGTCGAGTTCTTCGCCCATGCCGATGAGGCGATGTCGGCGGGTTATCGGGCCTGCCTGCGGTGCAAGCCGCTGGACGCCGCGGCCATTGCACCGGACTGGGTGCAACGACTGCTGAAATCCGTCGACGCCGACCCCGACCAGCGCTGGACCGATGCCCAATTGCTCGCCGAGGGCATCGAGCCGCTGAAACTGCGGCGCTGGTTCAAGCAGCATTTCGGCATGACCTTTCATGCCTGGTTGCGCAGCCGACGCCTGGGCATCGCCCTCGGTGGCATCAAACAGGGCGAATCCATCGACAACGCGGCGTTCGATTCCGGCTATGAATCCCTGAGCGGTTTTCGCGATGCGTTTCAAAAGTCATTCCACATCACCCCCGGTCGCGCCGCCCACAGCGAGCCGCTGCTGTTCACCCGATTGACCACGCCACTGGGACCGATGATCGCCATGGTCGAACGGCGTGGGCTGGTGCTATTGGAGTTTCTCGACCGACCGGCATTGACCAAGGAAATCGAAGAACTGCAGAACCATTATGGCTACGCCGTGGCCCCCGGACACAACGGGCATTTGCAGCAGATCGAAGAGGAACTGGCGCAATACTTCGCCGGCAAACGGAGCGAATTCAACGTGCCCCTGCACCTGCCCGGCAGCGCGTTCGCCAAGCAGGTGTGGAGCGAATTGATGAAGATCCCCTACGGCCAGACCAGCACCTATGGCGCGATTGCCGCGCAACTGGGCAAGCCCGGCGCCAGTCGCGCCGTGGGCATGGCCAACGGGCAAAACCGTCTGGCGATTGTGCTGCCCTGTCATCGGGTGATCGGCGCAGACGGCTCGTTGACCGGCTATGGTGGTGGACAACCGCGTAAAGCGTTTCTGCTCAGGCTGGAAAGCGCCGCGGTGCAAATCACCCAACAACTGGCATTCTGATCACTCCATTGTTTTTCAATAAAAAGTCATAAGGAGGGACATTCAATGGACACACTCGACACTCAATTCCATCAACTGCACCAGAGCGGGCTGTTGATTCTGACCAACGTCGCCGACGCCACCGGGGCGCGACTGGTGGAACAGCTGGGCAGCAAAGCCGTGGCCACCAGCAGCGCAGCGGTGGCCTGGGTGCATGGTTATCCGGATGGCAACACCTTGCCGCTTGAGCGGCTGGTTTCCACCGTCGAATCCATCGCCCGGGTCATCAGCGTGCCGTTGAGCGTGGACATTGAGGCGGGTTATTCCGATGACCTGGAGCGAGTTGCGCAAGTGGTCGACGCGGTGATCGCCGCCGGTGCCGTGGGGATCAATATCGAGGACGGTGCTGCCTCGCCCGACCTGCTGGCCCGCAAGATCGAAATCGCGCGCCAGGTTGCCAATCGCCGGGATGTGAAGCTGTTCATCAATGCCCGCACTGACGTGTACCTCAGGGGCCTGGTGCCGGCCGAAGATCGCGTCGCCGAGACGCTCAAACGCGCCGCGTTGTATCAGGCGGCCGGTGCCGACGGACTGTTCGCCGCTGGCGTCACGGCGGCGTACGAGATCGACGCCCTGTGCCACGGCACGACGCTGCCGCTGAACGTGCTCGGCTTCCCGGGCCTGCCTTCGCCTGAAGAACTGCAAGCCCTTGGCGTGCGCCGTTTGAGCGCCGGCTCGGGCATCGCCGAATTCCTCTACGGCGCCATGGCCGGCCTGGCCAAAAGTTTTCTGCAAACCGGCACGCTCGACAGCAGTCACCTCAAGGCCTTCACCTACAGCCAAGTGAACGCCCTGCTGGCCCCGACCGGCAAAGTTTGACCGCAAGCAATGGAGTGCGGCGCTGCGGGGAGACGACTAGTCTTCCCGCAGCCACCCGCCCCTCAGGATGCTCCATGCCCGACACCTATCAACTGGCCAGCGAATTTCTCTCGGCCCTCGATACCGACTGGCAGCGCCACATCAGCGACATCGGCCCTTGCCTGCATCAACCCCATGCGGCGCGCGATCCTTATGAGTCGCTGGTGCGGGCGATTGCCTATCAGCAACTGCATGCAAAGGCTGGCGATGCGATTGTCGGCCGGCTGCTGGCGTTGTTTCCCGCGAGCACCTTCCCCAGACCCGAGCAGATCCTGGCGACCGACTTCGAGCAGATGCGCGGTTGCGGCTTTTCCGCCAGCAAGATCGCAACCATTCAGGGCATCGCCCAGGCGGCTCTGGACGGCGTGGTGCCGGACTACGCCACGGCGCTGGCGATGGACGATGAAGCGTTGATCGAGCGCCTGATCACCTTGCGCGGAGTGGGCCGCTGGACCGTGGAAATGCTGCTGATCTACAGCCTGGAGCGGCCAGACGTTTTGCCGGCCGATGACTTCGGGGTGCGTGAGGGATATCGCCGGCTAAAGGGGCTGGAACAACAGCCAAGTCGCAAGCAGATGATTGATATCGGGTTGGCATGGAGCCCTTATAGGACGGTGGCGTCGTGGTATTTGTGGCGGGTGCCTAACCGGTAGACGGCGCTATCGTTCATCGCGGGCAAGCCCGGCGGCTACAGAGCGCTTAGAGCAACAGCCGCGAAAAATCGCAACACTGCAACGCCAGTTGCGCGACATCCTGGTTCAGACCGAATTGACGATCGGTGCGGTGCAACGCGGCGTAGCGAATCCGTGGCAGGCCCGGCGTCGTCACCAAGGCGCGCAATGCGCCTCGTTCGATCAAGTGTGACAGGCAAGCCTTGGGCAAATAACTCACGCCAACTCCGGACAAGGTCAATCCGACCTGCACCAGCAAGTTATGGCTGGTGATGGTTTTAGGCATCTGCACGTTGTGGGAGGCCATCCAGCGCTCGTAGATCAAGCCAGTCCCGGACTGCGAACCCTGGGTCAGCACCGTGCAACCGGCCAGGCGCTCGATACTCACCGGATCCGGGTCGGTAATCAGACCTGGTGCGCACATCCAGGCGTTTTCGACGGACTTCAGTGGGGTGCTGACGAACCGCGCATCGTTGTAGACATCCGGGACGATGACCAGATCGAGTTGATCGTTTTCCAGTTTGCGAAACAGTTCGCTACTCAGTTCCACCGAAGGCTCGATTTGCACCTTGGGGTAAGCCTGCCGCAGCGACTCGACCAGCGCCGGCAACCAGGTCAACGCCGTCAGTTCGGTGACCCCGAGGCGAAACCTGCGCACCAATACTTCACGGGCGCTGACCCGCTCCAGCAAATAGTCACGGCGTTCCAGCAAATCCTTGGCGTAATCCAGCAGTTCGCCGCCCTTCTCGGTCAGCCGTGCGTTGCGCTTGCTGCGGTCGAAAATCTCCACGTCGAAGGTTTCTTCCAGCTCCTGGATACGTTTGGAAATCGCCGACTGAGACATGTTCAGCTTGTTCGCTGCGGCTTCGAAGCTGCCCAACTCGGCAATCCAGAACAACGCGTCAATCTGCTTGAAGGTGATCATTGCAAACACCACATGAAAAAAAGCGATACTACCGCATAATAAAATATCGCTAAAACTGTTTGTTTATCACTCCTAAGATCGAGCCACAGCCCTGATCGGCTGCTAACTCATTCTTCAGGAGATCAGCCATGTCCTTGCCCGGTTCACGCATTCTTCCCAACCCACCGCTGGCCGCTGCCGAAGTGCTCGAAGCGTTCGCCAATGTGGTCACGCCGCATATCAGCGACAACCTCGGCCGGCACATTGGTGCTCGCGGCCTGACCCGCTACAACCGCAGCGGCAAATTGGTCGGCACCGCCCTGACCGTCAAAACCCGTCCAGGCGACAACCTGCTGATCTACAAGGCCATGAGCATGCTGCAACCCGGCCATGTGTTGGTGGTGGACGCCCAGGGCGATACCAACAACGCGGTGATCGGCGAACTGGTCAAGCTCTACGCCCAGCAGCGTGGCTGCGTCGGTTTCGTGATTGACGGCGCGATTCGCGATGTCGCCAGTTTCGACGATACCCCCTGCTACGCCCGCAGCGTCGTGCACTGCGGCCCTTACAAGAGCGGTCCGGGCGAGATCAACGTACCGGTGTCGATTGGCGGCATGCCGGTTCAACCGGGCGATTTGCTGGTCGGCGACGAAGACGGCCTGGTGGCGTTTTCCCAGGCCGATGCTGCCGAAGTACTGCGTCGCGCGGCACAACATGCGGCCCACGAAGAACAAGTCAAAGCCGAAATCGCCACCGGTGCCCTGCGCCAGAGCTGGATGGACAAGGTCTTGCAGCAGGCCGGCCTGGCCGATTAAGGGGAACACAATGAGCACTTCATTCTTGTCTGATCGGGTGCTGGGCATTCAGCCTTCGCCGAGCATCGCCGCCAACGCACTGGTGACCGAGTTGCGCGCCCAGGGTCGGGACATCGTCAACTTCACCATGGGCGAACCGGATTTCGACACCCCGGCACATATCCTCGACGCCGCCAGCACCGCGATGCACAGCGGTGACACGCACTACACGGCCACCCACGGCACACTCGCCTTGCGAAAAGCGATCTGCCTCAAGCTTGAGCGCGATAACGGTCTGAATTACGGGCTCGACGAAGTGGTTACCGGCTGCGGCGGCAAGCACATCATCTACCACGCCCTGGCCGCAACACTGAACCTGGGCGATGAAGTGATCGTGCACACGCCGTACTGGGTGTCTTACCCGGACATCGCCCGGTTGAACGACGCCACTCCAGTCATCATTCCCGGCGATGAATCCAACGGTTTCAAGCTCTCGCCAGCGGCGCTGGAGCAGGCAATCACCCCGCGCAGCAAATGGGTGATCCTCAACACGCCGAACAACCCGAGTGGCGCGGTCTACAGCGAAACCGAGCTGTTGGCACTGGCAGACGTCCTGCGTCGGCATCCTCACGTATTGATCATGGCCGACGAAATCTACGAGCAGTTCGTTTATGGCGACGCCCGGCATGTGTCGCTGACCCTGCTCGCCCCAGACCTGAAACCGCGCACGCTGATCGTCAACGGCGCGTCCAAGGGTTACGCCATGACCGGTTGGCGTCTTGGGTTTGGCGCAGGTCCGGCGTGGTTGATCGGTGCCATCGGCAAACTGCTGTCGCAGACCACCACGTGTCCGAGTTCGGTCAGCCAGGCGGCGGCGGTCGCGGCTTTCGCCGGAGATCAGGCACCGATTGCCGGCATGCGCAAGGTTTACCAACAACGCCGTGACCGCATGCTCGAACTGTTGCAACCGATCAACGGCCTGAGCTTCACCCCACCGGACGGGGCGTTCTATGTGTTCGCCAACGTCAGCGAGTTGATGGGCAAAACCACCACCAGCGGCGAGCGCATCGACAGCGATACGCAACTGGTCGCCTACCTGCTCAGGGAGCACGGCCTGGCCACGGTCAGCGGCGCGGCATACGGCATGTCGCCGTATATCCGCCTGTCATTCGCCAGTTCGCTGGACGTGATCGAAGAAGGTTGCCGTCGACTTGAACAAGCGTGCCAACGCTTGCGCTGACGGCTGATCGCAACACCCGACAGCCATCGGACGGCTGCTCATTGACTGCCTAGAACAACACTCATAATCATGTCATCAAATGAGGCATCCCCCATGCACAAGCCCCGTATCGCGCTGGTCTGGCAAATCATGATCGGCCTGCTCGCCGGCATTGCCATCGGCGCCCTGCTGCACAGCTTTCCCGAGTCTCGTCCATGGCTGGTGAACAACCTGCTGCAACCGGCCGGCGACATTTTCATCAAGCTGATGAAGATGATCGTCGTACCCATTGTGTTTTCCTGCATGGTGGTCGGCATTGCCGGTCATGGCGACGGCAAATCCCTGGGCCGCATCGGGGTCAAGTCGCTGACGTATTTCTTCAGCATCACCACCCTGGCAATCATCGTCGGACTGGTAATCGGCAACCTGTTAAAACCCGGTGCCGGCACTGATCTGGCGAGCCTCAAGGCGGCCGCCGTTACCCTGCCGACCAGCAGCGCAGCCGGAGGGCACAGCCTGGGGCAAATCATCGTCGGCATTATTCCGGACAACGTCATCAACGCGATGGCCCAAGGCAGTCTGCTGTCGGTGCTGTTCTTCGCCGTGATGTTCGGCCTCGGCGTTTCGAAGCTGGGCAACGAACGCAAGGAGCCGTTGATCGCGTTGCTGCGCGGTGTCTCGGAAGCGATGTTCAAGGTCACATCGATGATCATGGCCTACTCGCCGATCGGTGTGTTCGGGATGATTGCCGTGACCGTGGCAAACTTCGGTTTCAGCTCTTTGCTGCCACTGGCCAAGCTGATCATGGTCAGCTACGTGGCGATCGCGTTCTTCGTGCTGGTGGTGCTCAACCTGGTGGCGCGACTGTGCGGGATCAACCTGTTCGCGCTGATGCGCCACATCAAGGATGAACTGGTCCTGGCCTTCTCCAGCGCCAGCTCGGCGGCGGTGATGCCGCAACTGATGAAGAAACTCGAGACCTATGGCGTGCCGCCGTCGCTGGTCAGTTTCGTGGTGCCGGTGGGTTATTCCTTCAACCTTGACGGTGCGTCGCTGTTTCTCGGTATCGGCACCTTGTTCGTCGCCCAGTTGTACGGCATCGACCTGAGCCTGGGCGATCAGGCGTTGCTGGTGGTGACCATGGTCCTGACGTCCAAAGGGGCTGCCGGCGTGCCGGGGTTCATGTTCGTGATTCTCTCGGCCACCCTGGCCAGTGCCGGATTACCGCTGGAAGGCATCGCGTTCATTGCCGGGGTTTATCGGTTGATGGAGATGCCGACCACCGCCCTGAATGTGCTTGGCAATGCACTGGCGCCACTGGTGATCGCCAAGTGGGAGGGTCGCGAGGCTCATTGCCTGAGGGTGCCGCAGGGGCAGTGCTCGTAGCGCAGACCGCGTCATCGTTCTTCGCGAGCAAGCCCGCTTGTGTCTTGCCCGCGAAGGCGCCTGAACGGCCACCATAAATTCAACTGTCCAGAAACGCTTACGGTCTAGTCTGTCTTGAGTCATCCCAACCCCATCGGAGGCCCCCATGCAGCTCGAAGGCTCCTGCCATTGCGGCGCGGTGTCGTTCAGCCTGACCAGCGCCCACCCCTACCCTTATCAGCGTTGCTACTGCTCCATCTGTCGCAAGACTCAGGGCGGTGGCGGTTATGCGATCAACCTGGCGGGCGACGCCCAGAGCCTCAAGGTGCGTGGTCGCAAGCACATCTCGATTTACCATGCGCGGCTCAAGGACGAAGGCGATAAGCGCGCCCGGCGCAGCACCGCCGAGCGGCATTTCTGTTCCCTGTGCGGCTCGGGATTATGGCTGTTCAGCCCTGAATGGCCGGAGCTGATTCACCCGTTTGCCTCGGCCATCGACACCCCGTTGCCGGTGCCGCCCGAGCACACGCACCTGATGCTCGGCTCCAAGGCGCCGTGGGTGGAAGTCGAGGTGCATCCGGGGGACCAGCAATTCGAGGTCTACCCGGTAGAATCCATTGCCCAGTGGCATGAACGCCTGGGTTTGAGCCGCTAATCCAAATGCGCCCAGGTCATGCGAAACGACGCCCCGCCCCACGGAGAATCCGCCACTTCCACTTGCCCGCCATGGGATTGAGACACCCGCCGCACCAGCGCCAGGCCCAGGCCGAAACCACCGGTGCGGCGGTCGCGGCTGGCATCGAGGCGCGAGAACGGTTCGAAGATTTTCTCCCGCCCGTCCAGCGGCACGCCCGGCCCATCATCGTTGACCTGCACCTCGTAATGATCACCGGTACGCACCAACGACACCTCTACCCTCTGGTCGGCATAACGAATGGCATTGCGCAGCAAATTGATCACTGCCCGGGCCATGAAGCGCGGTTCGATACGAACTTCGTCAACCTGACATTCGACAATCAGCAGTTGCACCCCGGCGGCTTCAGCCTCCAGCGTCACGCTGCCCACCACGCTGTCTAACCAATGGCTGGCCTGAATGTTCTCCCGGATAATCACCGTGGCACCGCGTTCAAGGCTGGCGTACGTCAGCAACTCGGAAACCATTTCTTCCAGCTCGCCGAGGTCGGCGTACATGTCGGCGATCAACTCGCGGTTCTGGGTTGGGTCGGGCTGTTGCTTGAGTTGGTCGAGTTCGAACGACAACCGCGCGATGGGTGTGCGCAGCTCATGGGACACCGCGTTGGTCAGCTCGCGCTGGTTGGCGATCAGTCCCTCGATGCGCGCGGCCATCAGGTTGAAGTGTTCGGCCAGGTCACGAATGTTCGAGCGCTTGGACAACTGGATACGCGCCGACAGGTCGTTATCGCCAAAGCGTTCGGCGGCCAGGCGCAGTGTCTCCAGATCGCGCCAGTGCGGGCGCACCCAGAAAAACAATACAAAACCGATCATCACCGCGATCATCAGATAGGCCGCGGCAATGTAGAACGGCATCAGACTCGGCTCGGCCGGCAGCTTGATGCTGAGCAGTTGCGAACCGTCGTCAATGCGCGAGATGAACTGCGTGTATTTGTCGCGCATCACCAGCAGGCCCTGGGCCAACTCGGCTTGTTCCTGATCGGTCAGAGATAATTGATCGGTCTCGACCAGAGCCAGGCCCAAACCGTAGTGAGGGCGTATGGCTTCCAGCTGTCGCTCCCGGGCCGGACTGTCCAGGCCGCGCAATTGCTCGACCAGCGACCAGGCCTGACCACGCACCGCCTCTTGGTTGTAGCTGCGCATCTGACCGTCGAGCAGCGCATCGAACGTGCGCTCGACGGTTTGCAGCCCCAGTACCAGGCCAACCGTCATCACCAGAAACAGTCCCAAAAATAACCGCAGCATTTACAGCTCCCACGCAAACGGATTGAACAGATAACCCTTGCCCCACACGGTCTTGATGCACACCGGTTCGCGCGGGTTGTCCTTGAGCTTGCCGCGCAATTTGCTGATGTACACGTCGACGCTGCGGTTGAGGCCGTCGAAGGCGATACCGCGCATGCGATTGAGGATGTCGTCGCGGGACAGCGTCTTGCCGGCGGCGCTGGCCAGCAACCACAGCAGTTCGAATTCCATGGTGGTGAGTTCAATGCCCTCGCCCGCCAGGCGCACTTCGCGGCAACTGCGATCGATGCTCAGATGACCGAATTCCAGTGAGCTGCACACACTGCTGTCCGGCATCTGACGGCGTTGCAAGGCACGCAGACGAGCGAGCAGCACGGGGGGCTTGATGGGTTTGATCACGTAGTCGTCGGCACCGGATTCCAGGCCGAGTATGTGATCGAGGTCGTCTTCCTTGGCGGTGAGAATGACGATGGGGGTGTCGGATACGCTGCGGATTTCGCGGCACACGTGCAAGCCGCTCTGGCCCGGCAACATCAGGTCGAGTACGACGATTTTCGGTTTGAATTCAAGGAAAGCGGCTACCGCGAGATCTCCGCGGTGTACCTCGCGGACTTCAAAACCGTGTTGGGACAGGAAATGCGCAATCAGCCCGGCGAGCTTCTCGTCGTCTTCCACCAGCAATACTTTGCCAAAACCCAGACTCTCCATGATGACCGTCTGCCAACCCTTGAATGAAATGGCCGGCATTATGGCGCCAATCGGTGAAGGGACGGTTATCGCAGACAGCAAAAACCGGCCATGGAAGCCGGTTTTTGGCGATGTTTCATTCTTTTAAGAGTTTTTTACAATTATTGAAGATGACACGTTGTCACGCCGCGACCGGCACACCACTGTGAAACCTGAACTCCACATCCGGCGACTCGATCAACGCCTGTTCGGCGTCGCGCACCTTGTCGATCACCTGGGCGATGTCCTTGGCGTCACCGTATTGATAGGCCAGTTTCAGATACCCCTGGAAATGCCGGGCCTCGCTTTTCAGCAGGCCGAAATAGAACTTGCCCAGCTCCTCATCCAGATGCGGCACCAACGCCTCGAAACGCTCGCAACTGCGGGCTTCGATGAACGCGCCGACCACCAGCGTATCCACCAGCTTCACCGGCTCGTGGCTGCGCACCACTTTGCGCAGCCCCGAGGCGTAACGCCCGGCGGACAGCTGGCGCAGTTCAATCTTGCGCCTTTTCATCAGGCGCATGACCTGCTCGTGGTGCACCAGCTCTTCCCGGGCCAGACGCGACATCAGGTTGATCAGATCGACGTGGGAGTGATACTTGGCAATCAGGCTCAACGCCGTGCTGGCCGCCTTGAATTCGCAGTTTTTGTGGTCGATCAGCAGCGTTTCCTGATCGGCCAGCGCGGCCTGGACCCAACCGTCGGGCGTGCGGCAGCCGAGGAACTCGTGAATTTCGGGAAGGATCATGGGGCTCACGGATAAAAGGTTCAAAACGAAGGGCGCCGATTATACCGGCCTGCCGACAGACCACCAGTCGCCACCGTTGATATGCATCAAGTCGCGAATGCCCGACCAGCAACTATAGTTGTCCAACGCAGTGTTTTTACCTTCCTGGAGATCCCGATCATGCAAGCCATTCGCAGCATTCTGGTGGTCATTGAACCCGAACACTCGGAAAGCCTGGCGCTCAAACGGGCCAAATTGATCGCTGGCGTGACCCAGGCTCATCTGCACCTGCTGGTCTGCGATAAGAAGCATGATCACAGCGCGATGCTCGGCGTGCTCAAGGCGGCTCTGCTGGCGGACGGGTACAACGTCACCACCGAGCAAGCCTGGAACGAAAGCCTGCACGACACCATTATCGATGTGCAGCAGGCTGAAGGTTGCGGGCTGGTGGTCAAGCAGCATTATCCCGACAGCCCACTGAAAAAGGCCCTGCTGACTCCGGCGGACTGGAAACTGCTGCGCTACTGCCCGACTCCGGTGCTGCTGGTGAAAACCGCCAAACCCTGGACCGGTGGAGTGATCCTGGCGGCCATCGATGTCGGCAACATGGACGGCGAACACCGCACCCTGCATGCCAGCATCATCGATCATGGCTACGACATTGCCAGCTTGGCCAAAGCCCATCTGCACGTAATCAGCGCCCATCCGTCGCCGATGCTGTCGGCGGCCGACCCGACGATGCAGCTCAAGGAAACCATCGAGGCCCGTTACCGCGAGCAGTGCCAGGCGTTCCAGGCCGAGTTCGACATCGACGACGACCACCTGCACATCGAGGAAGGCCCGGCGGATGTATTGATTCCATTCATGGCCCATAAGCTGGGGGCCTCCGTGACGGTGATCGGCACGGTGGCGCGGACCGGGTTGTCCGGGGCGTTGATCGGGAATACGGCGGAAGTGGTGCTCGATGCGCTGGAAAGCGATGTGCTGGTGCTCAAGCCGGACGAGATCATGGATCATCTGGAAGAGATCGTGACCCGGCATTGAGATTTTCGGCGTCGGGTCGATCGCCTTCGCGGGCAAGCCTCGCTCCTACAGGGTAAGCAACGCAAGACTGTAGGAGCGAGGCTTGCCCGCGAAGCTTTTAAAAATCAGCCGCCGAAGGCGTCTTTTAGGAACCCCGGCGCAATGTAGCGCTGGTAATGCGCTTCCGAGAGCAGGAAAAATTCCCGATCAATGGCATCGCGCAATTCCGGCAGGTTCCAGTCGCGGAACTCCGGCAGCAGCACCATTCCGTAGGCTTCCAGATTATTGATGACCCGCGCGCCCCGGGCGATCAACTGATAAGCCCAGCAATACTCCGACTGATGCGGCACAAAGCGGATCTTGCGCTGTTCCAGCTGCATTCTCAGCAGCGCGGGATCGAAAATTTCTACCTTGGCAGCCATCACCTGCGACAACAGCTGCTCAAGCCGCAACCACACTGCGCGTTTTTCTTCCTCGTTGTAACCGTTCCAGTGGATCACTTCGTGATGGAAACGCTTGCAGCCACGGCACACCAAATCACCGTAAACAGTGGAGCAGAGGCCGACGCAGGGGGTCTTGATGGTCTGATTGGGCATAGGTAGACAAAACACGGGAAAGCAGAACAGGTCGGCATGTTAGCCCTTTGTCTAACATTCATCACCCCTCAAAGTTTTGGACCTAACTTACCTTTCAATTTTTTTTGCCGTAGAATCAGCCAGCCTTTTAAGGCGCCAATGTCCGTTAAGAAGCTGTTTTCAAAGCGTCACGAGCACAGTCGTTCCTTCAGAGCGGTGTTGGCGAAGGGTTTTTCCAGCGGGGAAAAGCCCAACGCCAACCCTCATCAGCTCCCCGTTCTGCAGGCGTAAAACTTTGAAAGCAGCTTCTGTAAGGAATTGCCGGTAATTCTGGCTAAGCGGCCCACAACGCCACGCAGCGCATGAGTACGGTAATTTCGGGATGAGCGTCCCGGACACCCATTTGGGACCACTGATGAGGGTAATAACTGTGCTTGAAGCCTACCGCAAACATATCGAAGAGCGCGCAGCACTGGGTATCGTTCCCCAGCCGCTTAACGCCGAACAAACTGCAGGCCTGGTCGAGCTGCTGAAGAATCCCCCGGCTGGCGAAGAAGCTTTCCTCGTTGACCTGATCACCAATCGCGTTCCGCCAGGAGTGGACGAAGCCGCCTATGTAAAGGCCGGTTTCCTGTCTGCCCTCGCCAAGGGCGAAGCCAAATCCCCTCTGATCGACAAGAAGCGCGCTGTTGAACTGCTCGGCACCATGCAGGGCGGCTACAACATCGTGACCCTGGTAAACCTGCTGGACGACGCCGAACTGGCGCCAGTGGCTGCCGAAGAACTCAAGCACACCCTGCTGATGTTCGATGCCTTCCACGACGTGGCTGAAAAAGCCAAGAACGGCAACGTTCACGCCAAGGCCGTGCTGCAGTCCTGGGCTGACGGCGAGTGGTTCAAGAAGCGCCCGGTGCTGGCCGACAAGATCAGCCTGCGCGTCTTCAAGGTGACCGGCGAAACCAACACCGACGACCTGTCCCCTGCTCCAGACGCCTGGTCGCGTCCAGACATCCCGCTGCACGCCCTGGCCATGCTGAAAATGGCCCGTGACGGCATCGTTCCGGACGAGCAAGGCAAGACCGGCCCGATGAAGCAGATCGAAGAAATGCGCGGCCAGGGCTTCCCTATCGCCTACGTCGGTGACGTGGTCGGTACCGGTTCCTCGCGTAAATCCGCTACCAACTCGGTACTGTGGTTCTTCGGCGACGACATTCCTTACGTGCCGAACAAGCGCGCTGGCGGTTTCTGCTTCGGCAGCAAAATCGCTCCGATCTTCTACAACACCATGGAAGATGCCGGCGCACTGCCAATCGAGTTCGACGTTTCCAACATGAACATGGGCGATGTGATCGACCTGTACCCGCATGCTGGCAAAGTCACCAAGCACAACAGCGACGAAGTCCTGACCACCTTCGAAATGAAGACCCCGGTTCTGCTGGACGAAGTCCGTGCCGGCGGCCGTATTCCGCTGATCATCGGCCGTGGCCTGACCGAAAAGGCTCGCGCCGAACTGGGTCTGCCACCGTTCGACCTGTTCAAGAAGCCTGAAGCACCGGCCGAAAGCACCAAGGGTTTCACCCTGGCGCAGAAAATGGTCGGCAAGGCTTGCGGCCTGGCAGAAGGCAAAGGCGTTCGTCCTGGCACCTACTGCGAACCGAAGATGACCACCGTGGGTTCCCAGGACACCACCGGTCCAATGACCCGTGACGAACTGAAGGACCTGGCGTGCCTGGGCTTCTCCGCTGATCTGGTGATGCAGTCCTTCTGCCACACCGCGGCTTATCCAAAGCCGATCGACGTGACCACCCACCACACCCTGCCTGACTTCATCATGACCCGCGGCGGCGTTTCCCTGCGTCCGGGCGACGGCATCATCCACTCGTGGCTGAACCGCATGCTGCTGCCAGACACCGTGGGTACCGGTGGCGACTCGCACACCCGTTTCCCGATGGGCATCTCGTTCCCGGCCGGTTCCGGTCTGGTCGCGTTCGCCGCAGCCACCGGCGTCATGCCGCTGGACATGCCGGAATCGATCCTGGTGCGCTTCAAAGGCAAAATGAAACCTGGCATCACCCTGCGTGACCTGGTTCATGCCATTCCTTACTTCGCCATCCAGAATGGCTTGCTGACCGTCGAGAAGAAAGGCAAGAAAAACGCCTTCTCCGGCCGCATCCTGGAAATCGAAGGCCTGGAAGGCCTGACGCTGGAACAGGCTTTCGAGCTGTCCGACGCATCGGCCGAACGTTCGGCTGCCGGTTGCACCATCAAGCTGTCGAAAGAGTCGATCACCGAGTACCTGCAGTCCAACATCACCCTGCTGCGCTGGATGATCGGCGAAGGCTACGGCGATGCACGTACCCTGGAGCGTCGCGCTCAAGCGATGGAAGCCTGGATCGCCAACCCGCAACTGATGGAAGCCGATGCCGACGCCGAATACGCCGAAGTCATCGAAATCGATCTGGCGGACATCAATGAGCCTGTGCTCTGCGCACCGAACGATCCGGACGACGCCCGTCTGCTGTCCAGCGTTGCTGGCGAGAAGATCGACGAAGTGTTCATCGGTTCGTGCATGACCAACATCGGTCACTTCCGCGCTGCCGGCAAGTTGCTGGAACAGGTCAACGGTCAGCTGCCAACCCGTCTGTGGCTGTCGCCGCCGACCAAAATGGACGCTCACCAGCTGACCGAAGAAGGCTACTACGGCATCTACGGCAAGGCCGGCGCACGCATGGAAATGCCAGGCTGCTCGCTGTGCATGGGTAACCAGGCACGTGTAGAGCCGAACTCCACCGTGGTGTCGACGTCGACGCGTAACTTCCCGAACCGTCTGGGTGACGGCGCGAACGTCTACCTGGCTTCGGCCGAACTGGCGTCCGTTGCGTCCATCCTGGGTCGCCTGCCGACCGTCGAGGAGTACATGGAATACGCTGGCAAGATCGACAGCATGGCGGCCGACGTTTACCGCTACCTGTCCTTCGACCAGATCGCCGAGTTCCGTGAAGCTGCTGCGAACGCCAACATCCCGGTCGTTCAAGCCTAACGCTACAAAGCCATGAAAAAACGCCGCCCATCGTGAGATGAGCGGCGTTTTTTTATGCCTGACGCCGATTACCCAGCTATCTTTGCCTGATGTCGGCACCAGGACGGCGTGCCACGAGGCCCCACGGGCCTTATCTCAAGGAGGAGTCATGCGGGTCATCCTGATCGCCATCGGTTCGCCCGGTGACGTTTTCCCCTTCATTGGCCTGGCCAATGCGCTGAACCTGCGCGGTCATCGCGCGACCTTGTGCAGCCTGCCGGCGTTCAAAGCCACCGTCGAACAGTACGGGCTGGAATTCGAGCCGTTAGGCCAGCAAACCTGCGACGACACGCCCCGCCCGCGAGACTCGAAAAGCGCTTTGGCAGAGCAGTGGAACGCAGTCTCGCACCTGCTCGAACCGACCTATGACTACATCGCAGCGCGGCGCCATGAGGATATCGTGGTGGTGGGCTCGTTTTGGGCGTTGGGCGCACGTGTGGCCCAGGAGACGTTCGGCATTGCCTACCTTTCGGTACAGATTTCACCGTTCTTGCGCGAGGTCCATCGGCTGGCGCTGGACCAGCTCTGTGCGCCATCACTTAACGCCTTGCGCGCCAGAAAGGGCCTGAGCGGGACGGTTCAACACGTTATGAGCCAATGGATGCATTCGCCGGACGGCGTGATCAGCTTCTGCCCCGAGTGGTTCGCACCGCAGCAAGCTTCTGCGCCGGCCACGCTGTGCAAGGCCTGCGAAAAAGCCGTTGCGGCTATCGAGCATTGCCGCCAGCGAACCAAAGGTCGTCTGGCCGGGCATTCGAAGGGGGCGATCAACCGGGGCAGCTCCGATTGATCGCCCGCTGTTTCAGGCGCTGAGCGAGTAGATCAACGCCGAAATGGCCACCAGGCCCACCAGCGTCACGAAGACGTTGGAGGCTTGGCCACGGTAACGCGCCATCGCCGGTACTTTGCGGATCGCGTACATCGGCATCAGGAACAGAATCGCCGCGATGACCGGGCCACCGAGGGTTTCGATCATGCCGAGAATGCTCGGGTTCAGGGTCGCGACGACCCAGCAGACCACCAGCATGAACGCTGCGGTCATGCGGTCCAGGGTCTTCGGCGCCGGGCGTTTGCCGCTCTTGACGATCAAGCCCTTCAAGCCTTCGCTGGCGCCGATGTAGTGGCCCAGGAATGACTTGGAAATGGCCACGAAGGCAATCAACGGCGCCGCGAAGGCGATGGTCGGGTTGCTGAAGTGGTTGGCCAGGTACGACAGGATCGACAGGTTCTGTGCCTTGGCTTCCGCCAGTTGCGCCGGCGACAGGGTCAACACGCAGCTGAAGACGAAGAACAGCACCATCACCACCATCAAGAGGTGGGCGCGGGACAGGATCTGCGAACTGCGCTCTTGGGCATGCGTGCCGTAGCGACGTTTCTGGTCCACCGCGAACGCCGAAATGATCGGCGAATGGTTGAACGAGAACACCATCACCGGAATCGCCAGCCACAGGGTGTGCAGCAGCGCCGACGACTCAGGCAGCGTGGACGCGGTGCTGAGGATGCCGCCATTCCAGTGAGGAATCAGGAACACCGCCAGGAACAGCAGCGCGACGATGAACGGATACACCATCAGGCTCATGGCCTTAACGATCACCTGCTCACCGCAACGCACCACCGCCAGCAGGCCGAGAATCAGCACGAACGACAGCACGGCGCGCGGTGGCGGCATGATGTGCAGCTGATGTTCGAGGAAACTGCCCACGGTGTTGGTCAGGGCCACGCTGTAGATCAGCAGGATCGGGAAGATCGCGAAGAAATACAACAAGGTGATCAGCGCGCCGGCCTTAATGCCGAAATGTTCTTCCACCACTTCGGTGATGTCTGCACCTTCACGACCGGACAGCACAAAGCGGGTCAGGCCACGGTGCGCGTAAAACGTCATGGGGAACGCCAGCAATGCCAGGATCAGCAACGGCCAAAAGCCGCCCAGCCCCGCGTTGATGGGTAAAAACAGGGTACCGGCCCCGATTGCCGTGCCAAACAGGCCCAGCATCCAGGTGGTGTCATGGCGATTCCAGCTTTCGAGGCTCGCTGGTATCGCCGCTACATAGCGTTCGTCGACGCTATTGGCCTGATCATTCATCCGGTCGGATCTCCGCTTTCCGGTCACTTGCCACTCGGTCAGGACGCGTCGGAAAAAACCGACAGACATGCTCCGGCCGAAACAGGGGCGGGATTCTCCGCGATAAACGAGCAGAAGCAAAGGCTTAGCTGAGCAATGGTTGTGCGGAGCAGATCAAAGGCCTGTCGCTTTTAGAAAAATAATTGTCGGCAGCGGGTATGCGATGTGTCGTTTTCTGACACGCTTTAGTAAACCCTAATGTACGGTGTGCCTGACGAACCGCAGCGCCTGACTTTACGACTGCTGCTCAGCCGAACGCAGGCTCGACAGCTGCTGCGGCAATTTCATCGCGGACAAATCCTCTCCACCTGCCGCGCACTGATCTAGTGTTGTATCTAAGAAGCTCGCCGGTATCGCCAACGCCTGCACAGGTGCTTGCCAACCAATAGCCTATGATCTCGGACCATTGCCAATCTGCTCTGGAGTCAGCAATCTGACGCGACGTTCGAGCCCCACACTCCGCTGCCCACAGGAGCCCAGCATGACCGCAACCGTTCTGGTACTGGTTGAAACCATCAATGAATACCTGCCGATTCTCGAACATCAGGGGTTTCATTTGATCCTGGCCCCAACCCCGGCCGAGCGCGCTGCCGCCATTGCCCGGCAGGGCAGCCAGATCGATGCGGTGCTGACGCGTGGCCCGTTGGGCCTGTATGCCAATGAAATCGCCGCCCTGCCCAACCTCAAGATCATCTGCGTGATCGGCGCCGGTTACGAACACGTCGACCTGCAGGCCGCCGTCAACCGGGGCATCACTGTCACCAATGGCGCCGGCGTCAATGCCTCCTCCGTTGCCGATCACGCCATGGCGTTGCTGCTGGCACTGGTTCGTGACATCCCTCGGGCAGATGCTGCCGTCCGTCGGGGCGAGTGGCCGAAGATCATGCGTCCTTCGCTGGCCGGCAAACACATAGGCATCCTCGGCCTCGGTGCCGTTGGCCTCGCTATCGCCAAACGTGCCGCCAACGGCTTCGATATGAGAGTGAGCTACCACAACCGCCAGCATCGCAGCGATGTGCCGTACAGCTATTGCTCGACGCCTACCGAGCTGGCACGCCAATCAGACTTTCTGATAGTTGCCACCCCGGGCGGGATCGGCACCCAACACCTGATCAACCGGCAAGTGCTCGACGCCCTGGGGCCCAACGGATTCCTCGTCAACATCGCCCGAGCCAGCGTGGTCATCACGGCGGACCTGATCACCGCGCTCGAACAGCGGCGGATCGCCGGTGCCGCGCTGGATGTCTTCGACCACGAACCCCAGGTACCGGACGCCCTCAAGGGGTTGGCCAACGTGATTCTGACTCCGCATGTCGCCGGATTGTCCCCGGAGGCCACCCAAGGCACCGTCGAGCTGGCCGGCAAAAACCTGACGGCGTTTTTTTCCGGTCAACCGGTACTGACGCCCATCGCGTTACCGCCACCGTCGACAACCACCCGGCTCAATCACTAAAGAACGCCCAACAGTGTCCAGAGTCGTCGGGATTCGGCATCGGCGCTGATCAGTTCGCCCAGCAGCTCGCTCAGGGGCTTGTTGCCCCACTCCACACCCCGCTTGATCAGATAGGGCACCGGGCTGTGGGGTTCGGTGCGCGCCAGGTACTCGGCGATCAGCAGCAATTGCCGGTACGCCTCTTCACGATTCGCCGGTTCGCTGAACACTTGGGGCACTGCAAGGACTTCAGACGCGGCGGTCGGGCTGGGGCTCGATGCAGCCACCACTGGCGTTTCGACCGGAGGCGCCGGGGTCGGTTTTCGTGGATGCATGGCGATAAACTCCTGAACCAGGGTCAACAACGCGTCGATCACGTCCTGCAGCGCCTTGAAGCCTGGGGCCTGATTCCCGAGAAAAGCGTCGCTCCACACCTCCAGGCGCTGCAAGTGCTGCTGACTGAGCAGCAGACTGCCCTGGCTGCGCAACCAGAATGACAACGGTGTGGCACGAATCTGTTCGGTGATTTTTTTCTGTTCGTTGCGCGCGTTCTCGGCCGAGGTCTTGGCCGCTTTACTGTCGCTGCCCTGCACCTGTTGCAACTGCAACCGGCGCCAGGCGTCCAGACAGAAGCCGTCGAATTCGTGGTTGTGCGGTTCGAACAACGGCACTCGGGTCAGCAACACTTCAGCGTAGCGTCGAGCCAACCATTCCAGCGGTATCACTCGCCACGACAGGTCGCCATCCTCAGCCTGTGGGTGCAGGTGTTCGGGATAGCGTTCGCACAACCCGGCCACCAGCGCCAGGCTGCCCGGCAACCCATCGAGCCCGTCCTGATGCAGCCAGGCCTCCCCCAGCCAGGCGCTGAGCATCAAATCCTTGCTGCGCTCGAGCAGCAGGCTCGTGGCCAGTTTTTCCAGTTCCGGCCACTGGGCGCGCTTGATCGACGACTGCCACACCCCCGTCGGCAAACTGGTGTCATCCTCGCGGCGCAATTCGCGCAACCGGTCGAACTCGGGTTCATAACGCAAATCCTGACCACAAGGCGCCTCCTTGCTGATCGGTTCGAGCAGTTGCGTAATCAGTTCCGGCAACGGTGTTGATGGTTGATTCACAGGCCCTCCTCCTCATGGGATTCAATCGCCGCGGTCGAGCGCGTCATCAGGAACGGTGAACGCGGAGCCCGGGTCGGCAAGGGCTGAATGGACAACGGCAATTTCGAGCCCTGGGTCATCAACGACAGGCGCACAAACATCAGGGTTTGCTCCGCTGCGCTGGCCTGCGTGGTCACGGGCAGGCGCAAGGTCAACGGAAAATCCGTGTAGTCCAGGTTCGGCTGGCGCTGCACCGACACGTGCGAACGCATCAAGCGCAACAGCGACCATGGACCGCTGTACTCCCAACCCGCTTCCAGATCACGCACCACCAGGCTCGGCTGTAACGGATCGTTGGCCGGACGCTGATAGCCATTTCTGGCCCAACGCAAGGTCAGCCGGACTGGTTGGCCGACCATCCAGCGCAGGTTCTGCTGAGCCTCGCCGGGATAGCTGATTTGTTGATTCCCGGCATTCAAGCCCCAGGCAATCACCTGGTCGGCACCGCGCTCTTCCTCCCGATCGGTACGCCAGCGCACATCCATCTCCACCCCCAGCACGCCGCTCTTGTCGCGCACGAACATCGGCCCCAGCCAGGTGCTGGCTTGCTTCAGACGATTGAGAAAGTCCTCGGCGGCCAGGCGTTCCGGGGTCTGGCTCAGAGCCAATCCGGCCTGCGCCACCGGCAAACGCTTGTCGATCAGCTCCAGCAAATGCTGGACCCGGGCCGGGTCGGCGTCGCTGGCCTGCAAGCCATTGGCAAACGGAAAGCGCTCTGCCAGGTACTGGTTGAAATAATTGGCCAACTCATTCCAGGCCGCCGCAGCCTGCTGCTGTTGCAGGAACTGGCAGCGTTGCATGGCGGTTTGTTGCAGATCCACGGCGCGCAATGCCAACGTTCCGCGCCCACCGGACAGGTTGGCGGTTTGCAGGATCTGGCCACAGGACGCGACGTCCATTTCGATGAAGTCGCGGCTCACCAACTGCTCGATCTGCGCTGGCGAACTGGCGGGGTTCTGTTCTTTGTATTTGAGCAGTTCATCGTTGAGCGCACTGAACTGCGTCACCCGTTCGTAATCCAGCGCCGAGAGGTTCTGTTGCTGGACTTTCAGCCATTCCAGCGCCGAAGTGCGGCGTTCGGTGATGCCGAGCATGGTATTGAACTGCTGCTTGAGGCTCAGTTTCAGATCCTGAACGTCATTGGCGCCATACAGTTGCAGGCCGAAGTTTTTCGAGCCGTCCCACTGGCTGATTTCGGTGCGCCCGCTGAACAGCGGCTGGGCGACGATTTCATCGAGGCCACTGACGATGTCGGCCAGGGCGCGGCGGTTCAAAGCGGTTTGCAAACGCGTGGCCAGATCGCTGCGGCGCACTTCGACAAAAGCCTTTTGCAAGGCAATCGCCTGAGAGGCCTGCACATTGAAGACACCACTTTGGACCTGCGCATTGTGCTCGCGCAGGCTCGACAACATGGCCTTGACCACCGCGCCTTCGGCCGCTTGCAGCAACGCGCCGCGATACGCCGGGGGGATGCGCGGCAGCTCTTCGGCGGCATAACTCTTGTAACTGGCGAAGTAGTTCAGCGCACTGTCGAGGTCGTCGCCATCAACACCGCGCCCCTGCCCATCCGGGACGTCGGACTGATCCGCCTGCAAGGCGATGGCGACGAAATCACGCTTGAACAGTGCCTGCACCGCGTTGTTCAACTGCACCACATGCTCCTGCAAGACCAGTTGCCCGCTGCCTTGCTGAATCAGCAAATTGTCCCTGGCCCCGGTCTGGGTGATCCACTGGTCACGAAAGCTCTGCTGCAACTTCGACGCCTGTTGATCCAGTTGCTGTTCGACCTGCGGGCCAAGCAATGTGCTTTGGCGCACCTTGTCCATCATCGCCCGGTAACCGGGCACCAGATCCTGTCCCTTGCCCCGGCTCCACGCCGAGTTGGTCAAGCCGACCAGCGCTTGCAGGTCGTCGATCAACGCCCGTAGATCTTCCAGCTCGGTGAGGGAATTGCCGCTGCCGACCTCCAGCCGCTCCAGGTGCAAACGTAGATAACCGGCCTGACGGACAAAGTTATCGGCAAGGAAATACTGGTCCAGCCAGCGCTCCATGAGCCCGAGGAAGTTTTCCTCGATCTGCGCGCGCTCGACGGTCAGGTCAAGTGGTTTCAACTCACTGTTGTCGACATCCAGCAGCGCCCGGTTGTAAAAACCGGCGCGGTGCAACGTGCCAGCGTTGAGGTTCAGCGACAGGGCGTTGTTGCTCAGCAACACCAGGTCTTCGAGCGGCGCCTTGGTGTTGTTCAGCGCCTGACTGAACCACTGGTTCTGCTGCTCCAGACTCACCGCACGCTCGACCAGCTCCGTGGCCTTGACGTAGTTTTGCCATTGGGCCGGGTCTTCGCTTTCGACGTTGCCCCGTCGTTCGGTGTTGCGAATGGTCTTGAGTTGCGCCAGATCCGCGCTCAACAGATCGCGCAGCGGCAACAACAAGTGACTTTGTGCGGTCAGGCGCAATTCGTTCTCCAACTGCGCATCCAGCGAGGAGAACCAGGAGGTCGGAAACACCACCGAGGTGAAGCGCCAGCGCTGCGCCTTCTCCAGCACCCGCCAGAAACCCTGGACGTTGCGCCGGGTCGCCTCCCGCCGATGAGATTCATCCGTGACCGCCACGTAATTTTTCTGCGCCCCTTGCATCAGGCGCGACAACTCATGGGCATCCTTTTCCGAGTCCTGCCACACCCACAGCATGCCAGCGCCCCAGAGCAGCGCGACCACCAGCGCCACCCCACCGGTCACGCGCTGCCAGCGCTGACGCAGGCGTAACAGACGCGGCACCACCTGAGCCAGACCGCGCTCGGCGACCACCCGCCGCTGCCACAGTTGCCGGGCGAAAGCGCTCTGCTGCAAGCCGGTGTCGTAGGCCGAAAACCCGTCGGTGCTGTCATCCGAGGGCTGGTTGGCGGTGAAATAAACCCCGCGAAAACGCGGTGCTTCGCCTTGCGCATTACCCTGGAAAACCGGTTCCAGCAAGGATTGCAGATTGCGCCGCAAGGCTTCGAAGCGTTCCGGCAAGCCGTACAGATCGACGCTCAATTGCCCGGACAAGGCGCCGATTTCGATGATCGATTCCGCCAGGGCCCGGTTGACCTGATCCAGCGCCTGATCGCTCCATTGCGCCTGCCACACCGCATCGGGCCCGTGGGGCGAGGACCAGCCGAGCGTACGTTCGCGAGCCTCGACCGGCAGCGCGCTAATCAACTCCTGAAAACCCGGCAACTCTTCCATGCCGGTAACGACCACGTACACCGGCAGACTCAAACCGAAGCGCTGCAATAGATCGATAAAACGTCGACGCGCCGCCAGGCCGAGGGCCGCCGCCTGCTCGGCATTGCCCAGCCGACTGATCGGCACCGTCCAGATCACGCCGTCCAGCGGACGCTGACTGCGCAAGCGCAGGATCAAACCCAGCAAGCGCCACCAGCCACCCCGTTGCAGGTGCATGCCTTCATCCGGCAAAAACAGCGCCTGGGGCACCACCAATACGGCACCTTCGGGGTCCGACCACCAGCGACCGAACCAGCCCGGTTTGTCGGTGGGCTGCAAGCGCCACTGGGTGCACAACTGCGTGCCCTGAATCTCATTGCCGAGCATCAGCAGCCAGGGAATCTGGTAGCGATCCTGGGTGCCCTGCTCCTGCTCCATCTGCCGCACCGCCAGGTAAAAACTGCGGATCGCCGCGCCGCTTTGCGTGCGCAACCACCAGACCGCCACGGCGACGATCGCCAGCACCAACAGCACGACGATGATCAGGCCGATAATCCCCGGCGTGCTCATGAGTCTTGCTCCGAGGTGGCCACCGAATCGGTCAGTTGCAAGACCGGTTCGAGCTCCTGGCGAATGTCACGCCAGAACAACTGCCCCAACCCGGTCAGCAGCAGGACCACGGCAAGAATTCCCAACCCCAGGCGAAAGCCATCGGGCAACGAAAGACGCACCGGCAATTGCAGCGGCGTCACCGCCGAAGGTTGTTCGAGCCGGGCGCTGACATCGGCATAATCCGCCTCGTGCTGCCAGGCAAAGGTGAACAGCGCCAGGCGCCATTTTTCATGCTGGGCCTGATTCTGTTCACCCCGCAGACGCCCCTGAAAGCCCAGCACCAGGCACTGCAAATAGACATTGGCCAGATCGCGAGTGGTAGGGATTTGCTCATCCAGCAGTTCCTTGATCGCCAACGGTATCCGCTCGCCGGCCTGACGACTGGAGTACATCCGCGATTCCAGGGGTTTATCCTGCCAGGCCGACTGGCCCGGCCACGACGTGAACAGCAAGGTTTCATCGACCAGCGCGACAAAGGCATAAACCAGCGCTTTGACTTGTTCGGTGGCGGCATCACCGACTTTGGCAAAAGCCGTTCGCCAGAGTCGCTGGGAGATTTGCGTGGAGAGTTCGACCACCGCTTCCACCAGCGCTTCGTCTTCGCTGTCCTTGGGCAACTGGCTCCAGTCCTGGAACCATTGCTGCCAGGCCTGGCGAAAAGCACTGCTCAGCGGCGCTTCGTTGAGGCCTCGTGTACCTGTCCCGGCATTCCCCTCAGACATATGACGTTCCTTCCTCGATCAAGCACTTTCACTCGCCTGGGCCACAAACAACACCACTTGCCATGGACTGCTGGCCAGCCTGGAAGCCGGTGCGGCAATCAGCAACGGCAACTGCCCGTCGAACCATTGGCCTTCGGCCGTCACCACGAACAACCGCGTATCGTCGCCGACGCCGTAGGCCACTTGCTCATTGCGACTCATGGCCTGATGGGACAAACCGCTCATTCGCTGACGGCTGAGCAACGGGATGTGCGGCTGCGAGGCGATGATCGCTCCGCTCAGCCATTCGCTGGCGGCCTGTTCGCTGGCGCCATTGGGCATGCGCAAACCGATGACCAGCCGTTGGCTCGGTTGGTCGTCGGGCAATTGAATCGAGAAGGATTGTTCGTTGCGCTCGAACGCCAGGCTGCGATAGCCGGCGCGGATCAGTTCGAGGGTCTTTTCCAGCCAGTCGAGCACCGTTTCATAGCCGCGCTGCAACTCCAGAAAATCCAGCGGGGTGAACGCCGGAACACCCGCCAATGGATCGAGCGCCGACCAGGCGCCGGTCAGCCCGAGCAACGAGCCATACAGCGCCTGCGGCGTGGCCACGCGACTGTTCAGCAGACCTTCGACTTCCGGCAACCGCGCCCACAGCGCGGTCAACTGACGCCGGATTTCCATCGAATCATCCTGATTGCCGGCCTGCTGCGCCTGGCGCAAGCGACCGGCGAGGAACATGCATTTCTCCCGCGCCCTGGCACACAGTCCCGCCACGCGCCGGCCCACCACCGATTCGGGTAACAGGCACGGCGTCGGTGGTGTGTAAGGCAACGCAAGAAAACCGCCGCCTTCCTTGCGAATCCTCAGCAGCGGCAGGCACACGGAATCGGCCTTGTTCAGTTGCGTGCACAAACGCGGATTCGGGCGCCACACCGTGATCGATTCGGGGTACTCGCCGCTGGTGAGATCCGGCAGCGCATCGCCGACGACAGACTGCAATCGCCCCTTGAGCGGCAGTAACTGACCGGCACGCCACAGCGGACTGACCGCCAGGTAAACGGTGACAGTGGCGTTGTCCGTGGCGTCGATCGCTTCACTGACGTCGAGCTCCAGCATCGGCCCGACACCGGCCTGCAAATTGACCGGCAAACCGTCCGGCAACGTCGCCTGCAAATTGAGCAGGCGCACCAGCCCGGCGCTCAGTGCCGAGGGATCGAATTCAACGCGGGTCACGCCCCAGAACCACGGATTACATGCTTGGGCGAAATGCGCTACCAACGCCTCGGCCCGGAGCCCTTGCAACTGAAAATGCTGGGGCAGCAGCTGCATGCCCTCATGCCAGCAAACCGCGTCAGGAAGCAGACTCATACGATTCCCTTCGACCTCTTGTGGTGCCTGACTTGAACATCAGCCCTTGTGGGAGCAATCCTGTGTTCAGTTCGGGTGGTCGCTGACCAGTGTCATCTCGCGACTGTCGAACTTGAGCCAGGCGTTGCTTTGATCGTCCAGCCGCAACCGGTGTGCTCCGGGAGTGGTATAGCTGGCGAAGACTAAAAGTCCAGCCGCCCGCTTCCCCCCCAGCGGAAAGGGTTGTTTGTCGATGAATTGACCCGGCACCAGCTCCAGTCCCCAGACTGTCATCAGCTGTCGGTAGTCGCGCTGATACTGCTCACGCTCGGCGAACCACTGGCGGGCGGTGATACCCGACAATTGCTTGAGCAGATCTGCGTCGTTCACCGCAATGAAGTCCACCGCAATAGGGGTGTCGTCGTTGGCGCGGGGCGCGACGTCCAGCGTCAGGTTATCGAGATCGACGCGAGGACCGAACAACGAACACCCGGCGAGTGAGAGGAGCAGAACCAAAGAAAAGAGACGTGCGTACAAAATGAATTTTCCTTTTCTCGACACGGTCCAAAAACGTTTTTCGTTTGCTTTTTTATAGACCTGTTCTAGCGTCTTGGGTAGTTCGGTCGGCACGACGAATTCGGAAGGTTCGTCAAAGGAATGACAGGTCCTCTGCCCTCCCTTTCTAACCTACGGTCCAGTAAGGGAATGCGATGAAACGGGCCTCCCGATGCATTGCTCCCGCCTCATGCATCGGAGTCAGCCACCATGGCAGAAAGTACTCAGCACAAGCTAGACAGGGTTCGCCCACCCCGGGTGCAAATCACCTACGACGTCGAAATCGGCAACGCGATCGAGAAGAAAGAATTGCCATTGGTTGTCGGTATTCTTGCCGACCTCTCCGGCAAGCCTCTCGAACCACTCCCGAAATTGAATGAACGGCGTTTCACCGAAATCGACCGCGACAACTTCAATGAAGTCCTCGCCTCGATCGGCCCGCGCGCCACCTTGCAGGTCAACAACACCCTCAGCGGCGACGACAGCAAGCTCAACATCGAGCTCAACTTCAAACACATCGATGACTTCGACCCGGTCAAGGTGGTCGAGCAAGTCACGCCGCTGCGGCGTCTGTTCGAAGCTCGCCAGCGTCTGCGCGACCTGCTGACCAAACTCGACGGCAACGATGATCTGGACAAGCTGTTGCGTGACGTCATTGCCAACACCGAGGGACTGCAAGAGATCAAGTCGGCTCGTCCGGACACCGCCGCTCCCGCTCCTGCTGGCGACAGCGAAGCACCGGCTGAACCGCAAGCCTGATCGCTCATCCACCCAGGGAGAATTTTGCCATGCCCGCCTCATCCGCCGCCCAGACCCAAGCCAGTGACAGTGCAAGCGAGACCTTGTCCTTGCTCGATGAAATAATCGCCAAAGGCCGCATGGCCCATGACGACAGCCAACAGGATTACGCCCGCGACATGCTCGCGGAATTCGCCACCCAGGTCCTCGATGAAGGCATGGCCGTCGACAAGGACACCGTGGCGATGATCAACGACCGCATCAGCCAGATCGACGAGCTGATCAGCGCTCAACTGAACGAAGTGCTGCACCACCCGGACCTGCAGAAACTTGAAGCCTCCTGGCGCGGCCTGCACTTGTTGGTTAAGAACACCGAGACCAGTTCCCGGCTGAAATTGCGCCTGCTCAACGTGACCCAGAAAGAGCTGCAGAACGACCTGGAAAAAGCCGTCGAGTTCGACCAGAGCGCGCTGTTCAAGAAGATCTACGAAGAGGAATACGGCACCTTCGGCGGCCACCCGTTCAGCCTGTTGGTGGGTGACTACACCTTCGGCCGGCACCCGCAGGACATCGGCCTGCTGGAGAAACTGTCGAACGTCGCGGCGGCCGCCCATGCGCCATTCATTGCCGCCGCCAGCCCTCGGTTGTTCGACATGAACAGCTTCACCGAACTGGCCGTGCCACGGGATCTGTCGAAAGTGTTCGAGAGCCAGGAGCTGATCAAGTGGCGCTCGTTCCGTGAAAGCGAAGATTCGCGCTACGTATCGTTGGTGCTGCCGCACTTCCTGCTGCGCCTGCCTTACGGTCCTGACACGTCGCCGGTGGAAGGCATCAACTACGTCGAAGACGTCAACGGCAGCGACCACGGCAAATACCTGTGGGGCAATGCAGCGTGGGCCTTGTCGCAACGGATCACCGAAGCCTTCGCCAAATACGGCTGGTGCGCGGCGATTCGCGGTGCCGAAGGCGGTGGTGCGGTGGAGGGCCTGCCGGCCCATACCTTCCGTACAACCTCCGGCGACCTGTCGCTCAAATGCCCGACCGAAGTGGCGATCACCGACCGCCGCGAGAAAGAGCTCAACGACCTCGGTTTCATCGCCCTGTGCCACAAGAAAAACAGCGACGTGGCGGTGTTCTTCGGCGGCCAGACCACCAACAAATCCAAGGTCTACAACACCAACGAGGCGAATGCCAACGCGCGGATTTCGGCGATGCTGCCGTACGTGCTCGCGGCCTCGCGTTTCGCGCACTACCTGAAGGTGATCATGCGCGACAAAGTCGGCAGCTTCATGACCCGCGACAACGTGCAGACCTACCTCAACAACTGGATCGCCGACTACGTGCTGATCAACGACAACGCGCCGCAAGAGATCAAGGCGCAGTACCCGTTGCGTGAAGCCCGGGTGGATGTGACCGAGGTCGCCGGCAAGCCCGGAGCCTACAAGGCCACGGTGTTCCTGCGGCCGCACTTCCAGCTTGAGGAACTGACCGCGTCGATCCGCCTGGTCGCGACCCTGCCGCCACCGGTAGCCGCCTGACCTGCCTCCCGCCGGGGTCAACCCGGCGGGATTCCCCTGCTTATCTAGCACGATTACTTTCAGGAGTTTCATGCGATGGATGCAATCATTCTCGACCTCGGCGGCGACATCAAAGGCGATAGCTTGCTTGAGGGTTACAAGGACAAGATCGAAGTCATGTCCTACAGCCACAACGTGGCCATGCAGGTGACCAACGACGTCAGCAACTCGGAGCGCACCTCCGGCAAGCCGCACATCGGCGAGTTCACCCTGACCAAATTCGTCGACAGCTCGACGCCCTCCCTCAACGAATATTGCTGCGCCGGCAAACCGATCCCGGAAGCCAAGATCACCATCGGCCGTAACGCCGCCGAAGGCAGCGGTCAGTTGATGCCGTTCATCATCTACACCCTGACCAACGTGGTGCTGTCCAACGTCAGCGTCAGCGGCGGCACGGGTGGCAAACCGGTGGAAACCATTTCCCTGAACTTCACCAAGATCAAGTGGGAGCTCACCGCCCAGAAAGACGACGGCACCAAGGAAGGCACGGCCGCCTCGACCTGGGACATGGCCGCCAACAAGCTCGTCAAGTAAGCGGACGCGTCGGCCATGGCAGGCACCGGCATGCTCCCACCGTTGTTCGAGCGCCTCGCCGCCAGCGAGGTCGACACCGTGCAGGTGTTCGATCGCCAGGGGCTGCTCGACTCGGTGCACACGGAGTTGCTGCGCCTGTTCAACACCCGACGCGGCTCACGTCCGCTGACCTCTCCGCCGAGCATTCTCGACTACGGCATCGCTGACTGGACTGCCTTGCAACAGCAGCGCAGCGATGACCGTCGTCAGTTGGCGCGGGAAGTGCGCGAGGCGATCACCCATTTCGAACCGCGCCTGCAACTGGGCGAGGTCCAGGTCAATCCGGTCCCCGGCCATCCGCAGCAATTGAGCATTCGGCTGGTGGGCGAGTTACGCAGCGGCCAGCAGCACTGGCCCGTGGCCTTTGTCATCGAGAAGGCCAGCCATGGTCTTGAGGTGCGTCATGAGCGACTCGATTGACCCGCAACTGCTCGATTACTACCAACGCGAACTGACCTGGCTGCGCCACGCCGGGAGCATTTTTGCCGAGCGTTATCCCAAGGTCGCCAGACGCCTGGAACTGTCCCCCGGTGAATGCCCCGACCCGCATGTCGAGCGGCTACTTGAAGGTTTCGCCTTGCTCGCGGCACGCCTGCAACGGCGACTCGATGACGACTATGCCGAGTTCAGCGACGCCTTGCTCGAACAGCTGTACCCGTTGGCCATGCGGCCGCTGCCGTCCTGCGCGATCGTGCAGTTCGAGCCGGACCCGAGTAAGGGCAACCTGAACGATGGTTATCCATTGCCCCGCGACACACCGCTATTCGTCACCACCAGCAAAGGCGAGAGCATCCACTTTCGCACCAGCGCTGCGGTTCGATTGTGGCCGGTGGAAATCAACGAAGCGCTGCTGCTGGGCAGCGATGAAGCACAGGCCCTGACCGGTGTGGCGCAGGCGCGTTCGGCCTTGCGCCTGAGCCTGCGTTGCCTGGGTGAGAGCCAGTGGTCGACGCTGGCCATCAAACAATTGCGCGTGCACCTGGCCGCCTCACCGGTGATCAACGCCTGCCTGTATGACCTGCTCGGCGCCCACGCGGTGAAGGTGCTGGCCGGACCGGTCGGCAGCGTGCCGGTCATGCTGGAGGGGTTGCCGCAAATCGTCGGTTTTGCCAGCGACGAAGTGCTGTTGCCGGACGAGGACGGCGTGCATCCAGGCATGCGCCTGCTCGCCGAGTACTTTGCGTTCCCGGACAAATTCAACTTCTTCGACATTCCATTGGCCGGCGCCGCCAGCGACAGCCAGACGCTGTACCTGTACATCGTGTTCGACCGCGCCCCGGCCAACCGCCTGCACCTTCAGGCCAGCGACTTCGCCCTGGGCTGCGCACCGGTGATCAACCTGTTTCCACGAACCTCGGAACCACTGCGCCCGGACGGCACCCGCAGCGAGTATCGCCTGGTCGCCGACAGTCACCGGGAAAACAGCGTCGAGATCCACAGCATCCGCGCCATGCGCGCCAGCTCAAGCCAGGGCGTGCAACGGGTGCCAGCGTATTACGGCAGTCAGCATATCGGCGGCGACAAACAATGCTATTGGCATGCGCGGCGGGTCAGCGGCATGACCCCGAATCGCCTGGGCACCGACCTGATGGTGAGCCTGGTGGACACCCGGCTCGATCCATTGACCGAGACCAGCGAATACAGCCTCACCGCCGAACTGCTGTGCACCAACCGGCACCTGGCCCAGAGCCTGCCCGCCGGCACGCCCCTGGGTTTCGAACGACCGGGGCCGGTGGCCTGGGCCCGTTTGCGTAACCCGCCGAGCCCGCAGAGTTTGCCGCGACTGGACGGCGAATCGCGCTGGCGGCTGGTGTCGCAACTGACCCTCAATCATTTGTCACTGGTCGAGGGGTCGCAGGCGCTGGATGCCCTCAAGGAAATCCTCCAGTTGCACAACCTGCGTGACGAGGCCAGCGCCTTGCGGCAAATCGACGGCTTGTTGAGCCTCGGCTGCGAACGGGTGATCGCCCATGTCGGCGAAGACGCGTGGCGCGGCTGGCGCAATGGGCTGGAGGTCCGGCTGCAACTCGACCCACAGCATTTCGTCGGCAGCAGCGCCGTGTTGTTCTCAGCGGTGCTGGCGCAGTTCTTTTCACTCTATGCCACGGCCAATCGCTTCGTGCGCACGGTTCTGGTCCAGTCAGACAAGGAGGTCAAGACATGGCAACCCCAAGCCGGCATGCCGCTGTCCCTCTGAGTCTGAGTCAGAAGCTGCGGCGTGATCCGCAGGCGTTCGAGTTGTTGCAGGCGTTGTTGCTGCTGGAACGCGAACACCCGCAAGCCGAATCCCTGGGCAGCGGCACCGCCCCTCAAGCGGAAGCCTTGCGCCTGCGCGGGCCGTTGACGCCGCTGTTTTCCGCCAGCGAAATCGAAAGTCTGACCCTGGACGCGGGCCAGCCACCGACGCTCACGACACCAGTGTTTGGCCTCGGCGGGCCGGACGGCCCCCTGCCCTACGCCTATCAGGAATGGCTGCAACAACGGGCCCGGGCCAAGGACTATGCCCCGGCCGAATTCCTCGACCTGTTCCAGCATCGCTTGCTCAGCCTGCTGTACAAGGTGATGCGCAAACACCGGATCGCCGTCGGCTTCACAGCCCCCGGCGCATCGCCGGTGCAGGCGCAACTGCGGGCGCTGACCGGGCTGTTGCCCAAAGCCTTGCAGGAGCGCCAGGCCGTACCCGACTCTGCGGTACTGGCGTGCAGCGCGCTATTTGCCGACGGTCGTCGTTCCCTGGCCGGTTTCGCCGCGATCGTGCGCGAGCACTTCGAACTGCCAGTAGAACTCAGCGCCTATGAAGGTGCCTGGCGGGAAATCCCACCGGCCAGTCGCAGTCGACTGCAACCGGGCGGGCGCAACCTGCAACTGGGTCGTAACGCGGTGGCCGGCACTCGGGTCTGGGATGAACACGCCGGCATCCGCCTGACCCTTGGCCCACTGACCTCGGCGCAGGCGGCGCGGTTTCTGCCGGACGGTGAAGCCCATCCGGCACTGGCCAGTCTCAGCGCGCTGTATTTCGGCCCCGACCTGGATTGCACACTGGTGCTGTTGGTGCGCGGTGCCAGTCCGATGAAACTCGGTCGTCAGGCCCCGCCCTTGCTCAGTTGGAACGGCGGCCTGCAACGCCAGACCAGCCTTGCCGTGCAACGGATCGAAACCCGCCTTCGTCAGCTGGAGATCACCTGAACATGGAACTGGCCAGCCTGATCGGACGCCTCAACCCGGACAACCGCCGCGCCCTCGAACGGGCCGCGCAGCGCTGCCTGCAACGGGGTCATCATTACGTCGAAATCGAACACTTGCTGCTGGAGTTGCTGGACATCGAGGGCGGTGACTTCGCCTGGCTGCTGCCGCGTTTCGGACTGGAGCGCGATGCCCTGACGGCGGAAATCAACAAGGCCCTGGAACTGTTCAAATCCGGCAGCACCCGCACCCCGGCGCTTTCGGCGCACACCATCGGCCTGCTTGAAGACGCGGTGGTTCAGGCCAGTGTGCTTGGCCTGGAGAGCATCCGCTCCGGTTTGCTGCTGCTGGCCCTGCTCGACCGTGATGAACGTCGCAGCCTGCTGCTCAATAGCGCCTCGTCGCTGTTGAAAATTCCACGGGAAGCCTTGCGCAGTAATTTGCTGGAGTGGACCGAAAACTCGCGCGAACACGTTGGCGGCACGCGGCCGGTCAGTGCCGGCCATCCGCAACCGAAACAGGATTCGGTGCTCGACCAGTTCACCCAGGACCTGACCGCCGATGCCCACGCCGGGCGCATCGACCCCATCGTCGGCCGCGACGGCGAGATTCGTCAGTGCATCGACATCCTGCTGCGCCGTCGGCAGAACAACCCGATCCTGGTCGGCGCACCGGGGGTGGGCAAAACGGCGGTGATCGAAGGCCTGGCGTTGCGCATTGCCGCCGGGGATGTGCCGCCGTCGTTGCAGGAAGTCAGCCTGCGGGTACTCGACCTCGGTCTGTTGCAAGCTGGCGCCGGGGTCAAGGGCGAGTTCGAGCAGCGCCTCAAAGGCGTGATCGACGCGGTGCGCAGCGCCGACAAACCGATCATTCTGTTCATCGACGAAGCCCACACGCTGATTGGTGCTGGCGGCGCGGAAGGCGGCAGTGACGCGGCCAACCTGCTCAAACCGGCGCTGGCCCGTGGCGAGTTGCGCACCCTGGCCGCGACCACCTGGCTTGAGTACAAAAAATACTTCGAGAAAGACCCCGCCCTCGCCCGGCGATTTCAGTTGGTGCAAGTCGAGGAGCCGGACGAAATCACCGCAGTAGAAATGCTCCGTGGCGTGGCTGCGAAACTGGAACAGCATCACGGTGTGCAGGTGCTCGACGCGGCGATCCACGAAGCGGTGAAACTGTCCCACCGCTACATCTCCGGGCGCCAGTTACCGGACAAGGCCATCAGCGTGCTCGACACCGCGTGTGCCCGGGTCGCCCTCGGCCAGCATGACGTGCCGCCACCGCTGGAAAGCCTGCGTCACCGCCAGCAAAGCCTCAAGGAGGAAGTCGAACGCCTGCGCCGCGAACAGGCCACCGGGCTTGATCACCGTGAACGCATCACCCTGCTGGAAACCGAATCCGTGGGTAACGTGCAGGCCATTCGCGAACTGGAAACCCGCTGGAACGAAGAACGGATCGCCGTGCGCGAACTGCTGGAAACCCGTCGCGAATTACTCACCTTGAGCGAACGCGCCGACAACGACAAACCGGACGAAGCCACCGACAGCCGCATCGATCATCTGGCCGCCGAACTGGTACGCCTGGAGGCCGGTCTGGACGCCATTCGCCAGGATGATCCGCTGGTGCCGGAACAGGTCGACGGCAAAACCGTGGCTGCGGTGATCGCCGGCTGGACCGGCATCCCGGTGGGCAAGATGCTCGCCGACGAAGCCCATGCCGTGCGCACCCTCGGCCAGCGCATGGGCCTGCGCGTCATGGGCCAGAGCACCGCGCTGAACACCATCGCCCAACGCCTGCAAGCCTACCGCGCCGGCCTCACCGACCCACAGAAACCGGTCGGCGTGTTCCTGCTGGTCGGCCCCACCGGCGTCGGCAAAACCGAAACCGCTTACGCCCTGGCCGACGCGCTGTATGGCGGCGAACGCAACTTGATCAGCATCAACCTTTCCGAATACCAGGAAGCCCACACCGTCAGCCAACTCAAAGGCGCCCCACCCGGCTACGTCGGCTACGGCAGCGGCGGTGTACTCACCGAAGCGGTGCGGCGCAAACCCTATTCGGTGGTGCTGCTCGACGAAATCGAAAAGGCCCATCCGGACGTGCTCGAAGCCTTCTACAACGTCTTCGACAAAGGCGTGATGGAAGACGGCACCGGGCTGGTGGTGGACTTCAAAAACACCGTAATGCTCGCCACCAGCAACGTCGGGGCTGAGTTGCTGCTCGACACACCGACCGCTCAACTGGGCACCGATGCCTTCAACGAAGTGCTGCATCACGTGCTGCTGAAAGCCTTTCGCCCGGCGTTTCTGGCGCGCATGACGGTGGTGGCGTATCGACCGCTGGATGAAGCGACGCTGGAAGGGATTGTGTTGGCGAAGCTGGAGAAATTGCGCAGCCGGTACAAGGCCGCGACCGGCAAGCAGTTTGAGTTCGATGCCGGGATCGTGCAGGCGGTGTTGGCCAAGTGCAGTGCTGCCGGGGCGAGGGATGTCGAGAATGTGTTGATGACCCAGGTGACGGGGAAACTGGCGGAGTGGGTGTTGGAATAACTGGAGGAGAAGGAAATGCCAGCCTTTATGCTAAGTTCCGGGTATATAGGAACACAAACCGACTACACCCAGATCAGCCATTATTTTGCTGGACTGACCTGGCCCTCCGAAGTACTGACCGTCTATATAACAAACGGTTGGCACACCGGCTTTGAAAGCCGCTATCGGCAAACAGCATCAGGCGGACTCGAGACCTACCTCGCCGAAGTGACTTACTGCGGCTATCGCATAAACTCTGACAGCGCACCAAAACAGCATTTTTATATCAACTAAAAAACTCACAAAGCACCACACGCGATGTCGAACAAACAGGAGTAACACCACATGCTCGGTGCCAGTTCCAGTTCCAGCTCAAGCCCCGCAGAAAAGCCAGACAAGGCAGTAGAATTCGAAATGTTATTGAATCGTGCCTACAGCGACACCACTTTCCAGAAAATAAATGCTGTTCTGGATGATGAGTCGTTACTGGGTAATGATATTTGCACCGCCGTCATGCAAGGGGTCGTCAAGCGGCTATGTGGCGTTGAATACAAAACCAACACTAAATACTGCGCTGCCATCAATGAAAGTTCGGCAGACGGCTTGTACACCGCCGTATTGAATTTCGGACAAGACATCAATACCGACGGCCCAATACAAGCCTGGGAGCACGGTTTGACCTTCCAAAAGGTCGGAAACGAAACGATCCTCTACCAAGGCTGGGTTAGTATTTTCAATTTGCGCCAGTGGTTGACCGGAACCAGCATCGGCATCTGTTCCCCCATGCTGGGATACTCACCCGCCCGCTGTGTCGGAAATGACATCAATAACTTCATCAAAAAAATAAATGATCTGAAGGCCAACCTCAGCGCCTCTACCAGCGCGGAAGAGTTCGCACAGATTTTGTGTGCGCCGTTCATGACGTATGACAAACGCGCCAAGGAGTGCAATGTGGCCAGGCTTCTTTTTCACAATCGAGACCAATTCAAATGCCATTGGAAGTACTTCCACTTCCAGGGGGAGAAACCCATCGAAAAGAAAGGCGCCTGCGTCATGATGTAACTGCGGGGAGCATCGAAACATGAGAATCGCCAGTTTCAACATCGAAAAAAACGGCAAATCTTCCACTCTGGACAAACAAACTCAGGTCGAGTTTTTTATCAGCAAGTGCTGTTCAAGCGATGACTGGGACGCGGACATTATTTTTCTATGCGAAATACACTCAGCCCAGACGGACAACTACGCGTCATACTTGGCCAGCGTCTATTCCCATTACCGTGTCTGCCCCTTCACCGGTGGCTACTCGAACGGCTACATCGTCATGGTCAAAAGTTTTGAAGCATTGCAAGTGTGCAGTCAGGGCAGCTTGCATGGTTTGAATCGGGATCTGATTGCCGTCGAAGCTGCCGGTGTGAACGGCTACACCGGTTATGTATTTCTGGCGCATTTCAAATCATGCCAGACCGGGCTGACCAAAAGCCAACTCAAATCCTGTACCGCCCTGGGTGGAAACTGGGTGGCCACGGGCGACCTGAATATGGAATATCAAAATGTCGGGCAACTCGATACAGCAGGGCTCGCATACGAATGCTGGGGAGGTCGACAGACCCAAAGCAAGGGCGGAATCCTGGACTGGGTACTGGCTTCGGTTGATGTGCAAGTCGTCCCGGTTGACATCACCCACCTGGACACCGTGTTTGATATGAGCGGCCCCGATCATCGCCCCATTCTTTTTGATGTCAGAACCTGAAAAGAGGTCGCTTGATGCCCCGCACCACCGACAGCAACACCAGCCTTTCCCTCACCGCTGCTTCGCTGTCGGTGCTTTACCCTGAGTCGCTGTCCGGCGAAGAAACCCTGAACGCCCTTGGCTCACAAGTTCTGAACGGCCTCAACGACGGCTCCTCGCTCACCCTGACCACCGCCGTCGCCACCCACGTCACCGCCACCCTGCACAACGACGCCCTCACCCGCCCGCTGGACGCGCTGGTCGCCGAAATCCGACAACTCCCCGCCGACGCCACCGCCGAGCGCTATCAGCTTGTACTACGGCCATGGCTCTGGTGGCTGACCCTTGCCAGCAACAACCGCGTGTTCCAGAACCTCAGCACTTCAGACATCGTCACCACGATTTTCAAGGCCCACGCCTTCACCGACTTCAAGCTCTCACTCAGCGGCAGCTACACCCCGCGCGAATACTGCGTGCAGTACGGCGAAACCGATTTCGCGTTCGTCTCGCGGTTGCTGGAGGAAGAAGGGATTTTCTGGTTTTTCACCCACGAGGACGGCAAGCACACGCTGGTGCTGGGCGACAGCAACGACGCGTTCGTGCCGATCCCCAACGGGCCGAAGGTCAGCTATCTCGGCCAGCAGTTGGGCGAGCGTGAATTGCATGGCATTCGCTCCGGGCAAGTCTGTGTGCAAGCGGTGGCCGGGGTGTATCGGGCGACGGATTACGAATTCACCACCCCGACCACTTCGCTGTACGGTCAGGCTGAAGCGGTGGCCGGGCCACGGTCGATGTACGAACATCCGGGCGGCTACAACGCCAAGGCGCGCGGCGATGCATTGACCAAGCAGCGGGTCGACGGCTTGCGCAGTCAGGAGAAACGCTTTGTCGGTGAAAGTGACTGCCGCTGGCTGGTGCCGGGGCACTGGTTCACCCTCGCCGGGCACGATGATTCAACGTTGAACATCGATTGGGTAGTGACGGCGGTGACACATGACGCCAGTCACGACAGCTATCGCAATCGCTTCGAGGCAATCCCCAAGGCCACGCCGTACCGCCCGGAACGCATCACCCCCAAACCGCGCATGCACCCGCAAACGGCAATTGTCGTCGGCAAGTCGGGCGAAGAAATCTGGACCGACGAATACGGCCGGATCAAGTTGCAGTTCCCTTGGGACCGCGACGGCAAGAACGACGAAACCAGTTCCTGTTGGGTGCGAGTTGTATTGCCCTGGAGCGGCAAGGGCTTCGGCATGCAGTTCGTGCCGCGCATCGGCCAGGAAGTGATCGTGACCTTTATCGATGGCGATCCGGATCGACCGCTGGTAACCGGCTGCGTCTACAACGGTGACAACGCGCTGCCCTATGCGCTGCCGGCGAATCAGACCCAGTCGGGAATCAAGACCCAATCGTCCAAGGGCGGCGGCGGTTTCAACGAGTTGCGCTTCGAGGACAAGAAAGACGCCGAAGAGGTGTTTTTGCAGGCGCAGAAAGACCTGAAGATCAACGTGCTCAACGACACCACCGCCACGGTCGGCCACGATGAAACCCTGACCGTGCAGAACGCTCGCACGCGCACGGTGAAGGACGGCGACGAGACCGTGACCCTGGAAAAAGGCAAACGCAGCGTGACCATCCAGACCGGCAGCGACACGCTCGATGTGAAGGACAGCCGCACGGTGACCGTGGGCGCTGACCAGACCCACAGTACCGGCGGCAATTACACGCACAAGGTCACCGGAGATTACAGCCTGACGGTGGACGGCAACCTGACCATCAAAGTGACCGGCACCCTGACCCTGCAAAGCGGTGGCAGTTTCGCGATCAAGAGCGGCGCCGATCTGGCGGCCGAGGCCAGTACTTCGATCAGCCAGAAGGCCGGGACCTCTCTGAGCAATCAGGCTGGTACCTCATTGGAGAACAAGGCCGGCACGACGATGACCAACGATGCCGGGATCAGCCTGACCAACAAGGGTGCAGCTTCGCAGACCGTGGATGGTGGCGGCATGCTGACCATCAAGGGTGGTCTGGTGCAGGTCAACTGATGAGGAGACGCCATGGCCATCACGCCGCTGGATTTGCAACAGAACGATAAACAGCTCAAAGGGCGCCTGCTCGATGGCCAGCTCGACGGTGCGCTGCACATCAAGGATGACGGGCGCGCGCAGGCTGATTTGCACTACAGCCACGGCGAGCTGCAAGGCACCACCCTGCTCTACCACCCCAATGGCAAGGTCTCGGCGCAGCTGCCGTTTGTCCATGACAAGCTGCAGGGGGTTGCCAGTTTCTATGCCCCCGAAGGCAGTCTTCAGCGCAAGGCGACTTACCACCGGGGGCTGCTGCATGGCGAGGCGTTCAATTACTTTCCCGATGGGCAACTGGCGGAGGTCGAGTTCTACCGCGACGGCGTGCGCGACGGGCGTTATCAGCGCTTTCATCCGAACGGCAGGCCGGCCGTCGAGGCTCGATATCTCAATGGTCAATTGCTGGAACCGGAACAGGGCTTCGCCAGCGACGGACGACCATTGGACGCCGACGGCAAGCCGATCTCACGGGTGCGCTGGTGGTTCAGACGCTGGAGCGATCCTGCTCAAGCCTAAGTTCTGTAGCAGCTGCCGAGCAGCGCGAGGCTGCGTTCGGCTGCGAAGCAGTCGCAAGTCCGGCTGATGCGGTCTGCCTGATGTACCGCAGTCTCAGGTTTTACGACTGCTTCGCAGCCGAACGCAGCCTCGCAAGCTCGACAGCTGCTACGGCCGAACGCAGGCTTCGCCAGCTGCTACAGAGGTTGTGGCGATCAGGGAATCAGCATCTGCATTTGCCCCGGCATCACGATTTTGATCACTCCGGCCCAGTTGCACATCAAGGTGCTGTTGGCATCGATGGCCGGCATGCCGCCCAGCAGTAGGGTCGGCGCGCCGCCGGGGATCCACGGGGTGGCGGTGGCCGGGATGCACGGCATCGGCGTCAGCACGCCAAGCGCCGCGGCGGTGGCGGCCGCGACTATCGGGTTGGCCATGCTCATGCACGTGCCGAACGGCATGACGTTCACCAACGGAATGTGGTCCATGATGTTCGCCGCCGGCATGCCCCCGGTCATTGTGCGGTTCACTGGCAGCACGTTGAGTACCGCCGGCGCCGCGCCGAAACTGCATTGCAGGGTCGCGGTGGCGCAAACTTGCGGACAGCCCATGTTGAATCTCCTTCCTGGAAGCGACGCTCCCTGAACCATAGTCCGCCGCGCCTGTTCGCGCACATCAGGAACGCTGATTATCCGGCAACACGCTAACCTATAAGACCGTGCCGCGCTTGTGGCCACCCCGGCGCGCCATTAGATTAGCCAATGATGTCTGGCCTCCAAAATAAGCAGAAGGGATAAGCATGGCGCTTACTGACCAGTCCACCCGTATCCGCTCTGGCGAAGAACTCGATGCCAGCCTGATCGATCCATACCTCAAGGCGCACATTCCGGGTCTGAGTGGTTTGCCTGTGATCAGCCAGTTTCCGGGCGGTGCGTCGAACCTGACTTACCTGCTGGAATACCCCGAACAGGAATTCGTCTTGCGTCGGCCGCCGTTCGGCCACAAAGCCAAGTCCGCCCACGACATGGGCCGTGAATTTCGCATCCTCAATCAGCTACGGGACGGTTTTCCCTATTGCCCCAAAGCCTACGTGCACTGCACTGACGAATCGGTGATCGGCGCCGAGTTCTATGTGATGGAACGGGTCAAGGGCATCATCCTGCGCTCCGAACTGCCACCGGAACTGGGTCTTGATTCAGCGAAGACCGAAACCCTGTGCAAGAGCTTCATCGACAAGTTCGTCGAATTGCACCGGGTCGACTACAAGGCTTATGGCCTGGGTGATCTCGGTAAACCCGAAGGTTATGTCGCGCGGCAAATCAAAGGCTGGAGCGAGCGCTACGAGAAGGCCCTGACCCCGGACGCGCCGAAGTGGGAAGCGGTAAAGGCTTGGCTCAACGACAAAATGCCAGCCGATCACCCGACGTCGAGCATCGTCCACAACGATTACCGCTTCGACAACGTGATCCTCGACCCGAACAACCCGATGCAGATCATCGGCGTGCTGGATTGGGAGCTGACCACCCTCGGTGACCCGCTGATGGACCTGGGCAACACCCTCGCCTACTGGATCGAAGCCGACGACCCGGCACCGGTGCAACTGATGCGCCGCCAGCCAAGCCACGCCCCCGGCATGCTGACCCGCCGCGAATTCGTCGATTACTACGCCGAGCGCGCCGGCATCCAGATCGACAATTTTGACTTCTACTACACCTATGGCCTGTTCCGTCTGGCCGGCATCGTACAGCAGATCTACTACCGCTTCTTCCATGGTCAGACCCAGGACAAACGCTTCGCACAGTTCATTCACATGAACAAACTGCTGGAGCAGATGAGCTTGCAGGTCATTCAGAAATCCAGCCTCTGATCGGGCCCCATAACAAGGAAAAATCATGTCCAAGACTCAGTTGTTCGACCTCGACGGCAAGATCGCTTTCGTCTCAGGTGCCAGTCGCGGCATCGGTGAAGCCATCGCCAAACTGCTGGCGCAGCAAGGCGCCCACGTGATCGTTTCGAGCCGCAAGCTCGACGGCTGCCAGCACGTCGCCGACGCGATCATCGCCGCCGGCGGCAAGGCCACCGCCATTGCCTGCCACATCGGTGAGATGGAACAGATCACCCAGGTCTTCGCCGCCATCCGCGAACAATTCGGGCGTCTGGACATCCTGGTCAACAACGCCGCGACCAACCCGCAGTTCTGCAACGTGCTGGACACCGACCTCAGCGCCTTCCAGAAAACCGTCGACGTGAACATTCGCGGCTACTTCTTCATGTCGGTGGAAGCCGGCAAGCTGATGCGCGAACACGGTGGCGGCAGCATCATCAACGTCGCCTCGATCAACGGCATCTCGCCGGGGATCTTCCAGGGCATCTACTCGGTGACCAAGGCAGCGGTGATCAACATGACCAAAGTATTCGCCAAGGAATGCGCGCAGTTCGGCATTCGCTGCAACGCCTTGCTGCCGGGTTTGACCGACACCAAGTTTGCATCGGCGCTGGTGAAGAACGAGGCAATTTTGAACACCGCATTGCAGCAGATTCCACTCAAGCGCGTGGCGGATCCGAGTGAAATGGCCGGTGCGGTGTTGTACCTGGCGAGTGATGCTTCCAGCTATACGACCGGGGTTTCGCTGAATGTGGATGGCGGGTTCCTGTCCTGATTCGGTTTTGCGAATAAACCGAAGGCAGCCTCAGGGCTGCCTTTTTTGTTTCCCTCGCGTGCACCCCGCCCCTGCGTAGGGGGATTGGCACTCTCACTACAAGAATATTTATTCCGAAATTTGCATATTGCGAATTTTTATTCCATAAATAGCCCTCCTGAAAATAAAAATCCAAAGGACCCCGGCTATGCGCGAACTCGGTATCGGACTCATCGGCACAGGTTTCATGGGCCGCGCCCACGCCCTGGCCTTTCGCAATGTCAGCGCTGTTTTTGAATTGCCGCTGAAGCTCAAACTCGCCGCCCTTGCCGACGCCGACCCGCAGCGCGCCCGCCACTGCGCCGATGCCTGGGGCTTTGAGGCGGCTCATAGTGACTGGCAACAGTTGATCGATGACCCCAAGGTCAACCTGATCGCCATCACCACCCCCAATCATCTGCACTACCCCATGGCCATGGCTGCCATCGCCGCCGGTAAACCGGTGTATTGCGAAAAGCCGCTGGCGGTGAGCCTCGAGCAGGCCAGTACCATGCGCCTTGCAGCCAAAGCCGCAGGCGTGGTGACGCGGGTGGGTTACAACTATCAGCACAACCCGATCATCGGCCTGGCTCGGGATTTCATTCAAAACGGCGCGCTGGGGCAGATCATCAGTTTCCAGGGCGAGTTCAGCGAAGACTTCATGGCCGATCCCGTTTCACCCTGGTCCTGGCGCTGCGACGCCAATTACGCCGGCGGCGCCCTGGCGGACCTGGGCAGTCATTTACTGGCCATGGCCCGTCATCTGCTGGGCGACGTCGAGGCGGTGTGCGCGGATACCCAGACCGTACATGCGCAACGCCCCGTGACGGCGGGCGGTCAGGAACGACGCGAGGTCGCGGTCGACGATCAGGTCCACGCGTTGCTGCGGTTCGCCAATGGCGCGCGAGGGACGTTCAGCAGCAGCTGGCTCAAACACGGTTACAAGAATCACCTGAGTTTTGAAATCAGCGGCACCCAAGGCACCCTGGCGTTCGATCAGGAACGCTTGAATGAACTGCGGCTGTATCGTGCCGGGCAAAACGGTTTCCAACGGCTGCTGGCGGGGCCGGATTTGCCGGGTTACGCCGCCTTCAGCCCGGCGCCGGGGCACCAGTTGGGTTACAACGAACTCAAGACCCTTGAAGTGCATGAGTTGGTGATGGCGCTGGCCGGTCTCGGCCAGGACGGGACCGATTTCGAGCAGGCGTGGGAAGTCGAACGCCTGGCAACAGCGATTCGTCTGGCGGCACGAGAGTCGCGGTGGGTCAGGATCGAGGAAGTCTGAACCGACGCTCAGGTCATACACCGCCAGTTGCACGTGCTACTGGCGGTACACCGGACCCGGTTTACTGAGTGACGCAACGGGTCAGGGTCGTGGTTCGGGTCACCTGCCCTTCAGCCCTCATATCACCCTGTACATCGGTACTTTCGGTGGTCGAACAGGTACGAACCGGTGTCGGTGGCGGTACGGCCGGGGGTGGAGGCGGCGGACTGGCGCAACCACCGAGAATTGCCATGCAGAGTGCGAGCGACAGTGGTGAAAAAGCACATTTCCCAAAATTGTTCATAGGCTGACCCGCGGTAAGTAATCGACATTTTCCGCGACTCGAAAACCATCCCGCGAACCCGCGGCCCTGTCACAGAAAAGAAATACCCTCGCATTCCTTATAGCTTAGCTACCCGCCAATGCCAGAAAGACTGCGACCATTCCATTACCGCAGGCCTGCGGGATATGACGCCTAAAGAGCGGAGGATCGATTCAAACCACTGCTTTCAAGCTCATAGCGCAGCTCTTCAATCAACGCCGCCACTGCCTCCGGCGTCCGGAGCGTCGCCACGTTCAACCCGCTGACCACCAGATCCACCTGCCCTGTCGCCGGATGGTAAAGCTTCACCGTCAACGAATTATCCCCGGCAAGCGCACACTCACAGGCCAACGGCAAAAAGCTCCGCTCCAACCGCATACGCAATTGCACCAGGTAACTCATCCCGACTCACCTTGGCGACAGCGTAACGTCGACTGCCCGCCTGTTCTTTTCGCACCCATGAGGTTGTTCCTTCAGCTGCATCGAAGAGGACGCGATACCGGGCCCAAGCCACGTCTCGCACCCCGACAGCCTAGAAAAAGCCCCATCTGATCAATACATGAAATTGCACCACCCGCACTAGTGCATTTGCACCTTAACGTTGCCCCTTGGTCCGCTTCACGCCGGAGAACAGACCTCGTTCGCGAGCCCAGACAATCGCCTCGCTACGGCTATGCACATCGAGCTTGGAGTACACCGTCGACACATGATTGCGCACTGTATTGGGCGCGAGTTTCAGGCGCGCGGCGATCTCCTTGTCGGCCAGGCCTTCACAAATCAGGCCGAGCACATCGCGCTCCCGGGTGGTCAGGTCGGTGAACGACACACTGGGCAACTGCGGCGAATTGACGTTTTTCACATTGGCGAGTTTTTCGATCAGCGTACGGCTGAACCAAGACGCATCTTTCATCACCTCTTCGATCGCCGACACCAACTCCAACTCGGTGCGCTTGCGCTCGGTGATGTCCATCAACACCAGCAGATAGCAAGAGCCGTCCTGAATGTTCACGGTGTCCGCCGAGACCGCACAATCAATCAGCCCGGCATCCTTCCGGCGCACCCTGACATCGACACGATCCACGCGCCCGCTTTTCTCCAGGGTCGCAAACAGTCGCGTGCGAGCGCCCGCGTCATCAATGAAGCCGAGTTGCGCCACGGTCTTGCCGAGCACTTCATCATTGGGAAATGCGAGGGACTCCAGGAAGGCTTCGTTGACGTCCATCACTACTTGGTCCGCGGCGCGGCACACCAGGATCGGCACCGGAGTGAGGCGAAACGCTTTGGCGAACCGTTCCTCGCTCTGGCGCAGGGCGATTTCGGCCTTGTGCCGAAGCTCCATGTCGACGAAGGAAAACAGCATGCAAGCTTCGTCGTTGAGCTCAAGCGGTTGCCCGGCAACGATCACCTGCTTGCTGCCACCGTCGGCCAATTGCAGTTCTGCCTGCATCTGCGGAATGGTCGCGCCGTCACGCAGACGCTGCTTGGCCAGGTCCTTGTTCTCGGCGCGCTCCAGCACATCCAGCTCATAAGCCGAAGCGCCGATCACCTGATCACGGGCATAGCCGGTCATGTCCACGAAGCCCTGGTTGACCTTGATGTAGCGCAAATCGCTGAGGCGGCAGATCACTGCCGGGGCCGGGTTGGCGTTGAAGGTCCTTTCGAAACGCTGCTCGGCGCTGGCCCAGTCGGTGACATCGTTCATGATCAGCACCAACGATTCCGGCTCACCGGCACGGTCCGCCAGCACCATGCTGCGCACGCTGTGAACCCAGGTGCGCTCTTCATTTTCCAGCTGCGTCACCTCCACCATCACATCGCTGAACGTCTCGCCATGGGCCACGCGGCTGATCGGATAGTTCTCGATCGCTACCGGATGATTGTTGCGATAACGCAAGGCAAAACGCTTGGCGTACTCCCCGGCATTGGCCCCCAACTCGCCAATCTCGCTGACACCGTGCATGGCCAGCGCGGCGTCATTGGCCCAGAGAATGGTCTGGTCGAGCTCCAGCAGAATCACCCCATCGGACAGGCCGGCGATGATCTGCTGCAACTGGCGGCGATTGGTTTCAGTGCTCAGGACGTCCTGGCTCATTGGAACTCCACAATTGCGGCGGCACTTTTGCGCGCTGCCCAGTGAAGATTACGACCGCAGGCGTTTGTGATAGTGCAAAGCCCGGCACCCGCGGCCTCCCAAAGTAGCCCTATGCTCAATACGGAAAGAGTGGTTTAGTGCCGCTTTTTGTCTATACGGAGAGTTGCCATGGTGTTTGATTCTCTTCACTTCACCCCCTGGTCTGCCCTTGCGGGAGGAGCGCTGATTGGCCTGGCCGCCAGCGTAATGGTGGTGGCCAACGGGCGAGTTGCCGGGATCAGCGGGCTGTTGGGCAGCCTGCTTGAGCGTAATGATTCAGGACGAGGTGAAAAAGCCCTGTTCCTGCTTGGACTGTTGGCGGCACCGTTGGTGTGGGCGCTGTTTCATGTGTGGCCGACCATCGAATTCAAAACCGGTACGGTGGGGCTGATCATCGCTGGATTGTGCGTCGGCATCGGCACTCGTTATGGCTCCGGCTGCACCAGTGGTCACGGCGTGTGCGGTATCTCGCGCCTGTCACCGCGCTCCATTGCCGCGACATTGAGCTTCATGTTCACAGGCTTCGTGACGGTGTTCGTCCTGCGCCATCTGCTGGGGTATTGAACATGCGCAAACTGACCGCTTTCCTCGCCGGCCTGCTGTTCGGCGTCGGCCTGTTGCTGGCCGGCATGGCGAATCCGGCCAAAGTGCTGGGTTTTCTGGACATTGCCGGCCTGTGGGATCCGTCACTGGCGCTGGTCATGATCGGCGCCATTGCCGTGGCTTGGGGGCCGTTTCACTGGGCCATGAAACAACCGACATCCTTGCTGGGTGCGCCTATGCAATTGCCGGTCAGCCGTGAGCTGGACCGACGCCTGATCGGTGGCAGCCTGCTCTTCGGCATCGGTTGGGGTATTGCCGGCATCTGCCCCGGCCCGGCACTGGTGTTGTTGCCGACGGGGCACTGGCAAGCCTGGGTGTTCGCCATCGCCATGCTGGCGGGGATGCTGATGTTCAAAGCGCTGCAAACCCGCCGTTGAGCATCCCCGCCAAGCCAGTGGTCAAGCCGCCTGCTTACCACTGGCAATCGCCTGCGACGCCGCCAGCATCGCCCGCAACAACACGGCGCACCCGGCGGCCAGATCATCCGGCGCGGCGTTTTCGATTTCGTTGTGGCTGATACCACCTTCACAGGGCACGAAGATCATCCCGGCCGGGCCGAGTTCGGCGAGGAAGATTGCGTCGTGCCCTGCTCCACTGACGATGTCCATGTGCGACAGACCGAGCCCTTGAGCCGCACCGCGTACCGCTTCGACGCAGCCCTTGTCGAAATACAGCGGCGGGAAGTCGGCGGTGGGTGTCAGTTCGAAGGTCAGGCCGTGTTGCTCGCAGGTGGTTTCGATGACCTCGCGGACTTCGGCGATCATTGAGTCGAGTCGCGCCGGTTCCAGATGACGGAAGTCCAGGGTCATGCGCACTTCGCCGGGAATCACGTTGCGCGAGCCGGGATAGGCTTGCAGGCAGCCGACGGTGCCGCAGGCGTGGGGTTGATGACCGAGGGCTGCGCGATTGACTGCGCCAACGATCACCGCGGCGCCGACCAGCGCGTCCTTGCGCAGGTGCATTGGCGTCGGACCGGCGTGGGCTTCGACGCCGCGCAGTTTCAAGTCGAACCATTTCTGCCCCAGCGCGCCCATCACCACGCCGATGGTTTTGTGTTCGTCCTCAAGAATCGGCCCTTGCTCGATGTGCGCCTCGAAGTACGCACCCACAGCATGACCGCTGACCTGGCGCGGCCCGGCGTAACCGATGGCGTTCAAGGCTTCGCCGACAGTCACGCCCTCGGCATCGACCTTGGCCAGGGTTTCCTCGAGGGTGAATTTTTCCGCGAACACGCCGGAGCCCATCATGCACGGGGCGAAGCGTGAGCCTTCCTCGTTGGTCCAGACCACCACTTCCAGCGGCGCTTCGGTTTCCACGCCGAGGTCGTTGAGGGTGCGTAAGACTTCGACCCCGGCCAGCACGCCGAAGCAACCGTCGAACTTGCCGCCGGTGGGCTGAGTGTCGATGTGGCTGCCGGTCATTACCGGTGGCAGGTTCGGATTGCGCCCCGGACGACGGGCGAAGATGTTGCCGACGGCGTCGATGCTGACCGTGCAACCGGCCTCCTCGCACCACTTCACGAAGATATCGCGCGCCTGGCGGTCGAGGTCGGTCAGGGCCAGCCGGCAGACACCGCCCTTGACCGTCGCGCCGAGCTTGGCCAGGTCCATGAGCGACTGCCACAGACGGTCGCGATTGATGTGCTGATGGGTGGATTGCAGAACGTCTACAGCAGCGTTCATGGTGATCTCCTCAGGCAGTTGTTATCGGTTTCTTCGCTAGTTCCCACGCCCCGCATGGGAATTCATCCCTGGACGCTCTGCGTCCGCTCCTGGAACGCGGAGCGTCCCTGGCTGCGTTCCCACGCAGAGCGTGGGAACGATCACTCATCACACCGGAGATTTCACGACAGTCGGACTCGGCCGCATCGAACTCAACCCGTAATAAATCAGCCCTCCCAAGGCCGAGCCGGTGAACCAGCCGTAGCTGTAGAACCAGCTGAAGGCATCGCTGCCCAGCGACAGCAGCGTCAACACCACCGGCACGCCGAACGCGATGAAGCCAAACCCGTTCCACGCCGGGTACACGTCATCACGATAGAGGCCGGCCAGATCCAGTTGCTGTTTCTTGATCAGGAAATAGTCCACCACCATGATCCCGGCGATCGGCCCCAGCAGGCTCGAATAGCCGAGCAACCAGTTGGAATACACCGTCTCCAGGCTCAGATCCGAGACAATCAGCCCGAGCTTTTTCAGCAGTTCATGGGCCATCAGCGCCAACCCGACCAACCCCGTGAGCATCACCGCCGTGGTGCGGTTGATGTACTTGGGCGCGACGTTCTGGAAATCGTTGGTTGGCGACACGATGTTGGCCGCAGTGTTGGTGGACAAGGTGGCGATGATGATCAGCGCCATGGCCAGTGCGACCCAGACCGGGCTCTGGATATGGCCGATCAGGGTGACCGGATCAGAGACGGTGACACCCACCAGTTTGACCGACGCGGCCGTCATCACCACGCCGAGGGAGGCGAACAGGAACATGGTCAGGGGCAAGCCGATGATCTGTCCGATGATCTGATCCTTCTGGCTTTTCGCGTAGCGGCTGAAGTCCGGGATGTTCAGCGACAGCGTGGCCCAGAAGCCGACCATGGCGGTCAGCCCGGCGGCAAAATAACTGGCCACGCCGGCCCCTTCCGGACGCTTGGCCGGGATCGCCAGCAACTCGGTCATCGACACGTTTGGCATAGCCCACACCAGCAGGCCCACGCCCACCAGTACCAACAACGGCGCCGAGAGGGTTTCCAGCCACTTGATCGAGTCCGCGCCGCGAATCACCACCCACAGGTTCAAGGCCCAGAACAGCATGAAGCCGATCACCTCGCCGGTACCGCCGAGGGCCTTCCAGCCATCGAACACCGAGCCGAGAAACAGGTGAATCGCCAGCCCACCGAACATGGTCTGGATGCCGAACCAGCCACACGCCACCAGGGCGCGGATCAGGCACGGGATGTTGGAACCGAGAATGCCGAAGGACGAGCGCAGCAATACCGGAAACGGAATGCCGTACTTGGTGCCGGGGAAGGCATTCAGGGTCAGCGGGATCAGCACGATGATATTGGCGAACAGAATCGCCAGCAGCGCTTCGCCCACGGTCAGGCCGAAGTAGGCCGTGAGCACACCGCCGAGGGTGTAAGTCGGCACGCAGATCGCCATGCCGACCCACAGCGCAGTGATGTGCCATTTGTTCCAGGTTCGTTCGCGCACCTTGGTCGGTGCCATGTCGTGGTTGTATCGGGGACTGTCGAGGACATCGCTGCCGGCTTCGAGCTCAAACAAGCCGTCGCGCTCGGTCACTTGCGATCTGATCTGTTGCATGGCCGCTCCACTGTTCTTTTGATTATTTTTGCTCATCAGAGGCTGGCGCAATGCGCGCGAGCCGGACGATGGCCGGAGAAACTGACAACTTTTACGGACCGGCCACGGTGTCAGCGGCGGCATCAATAAACGTGCCGGGTGCCCCGCTTGCGCCTCGGGCAGTGCCATAAAACTTTGCTAACCAACTGATGTTAATCAGCTTTATTTATCCAGCTAGCGAGTCCCCGGTCAGTTGCCCTGTCACTCAGGCCGAATGCCAGGCAAGTTGTCCGAACAGTCAGGACTCAATCTGGTGCGTCGATCTTTTTTGTAAGGTTGCGCATCAACCATAGACCATCCTCAACCGGCTGATTTCACATAGAAAATCTTGACCATATTTCCAACCTGTCAAGTGCGTCAAAATGGTGAGCGGTCTCACCATTTTGGTGATTTTCATTTTTTATCGTTATTTATCAAACAGTTAAAACAATAATAAGCTTATAAAAAATATTCTTGCTCAATCCACAAACTGCAGCTAGCGTCTATTCTTGACAGCGCTGACAGGAATACACCGATTGGCGTCTGCTTCATATAAAACATCTAGAACCGGCAATAGTCGGTCATGCCTGCGAGGAACTCGGAATGTCTCTGTTGATCCGTGGCGCCACCGTTATTACCCATGATGAAAGTTATCGCGCCGACGTGTATTGCGCCGACGGCGTGATCAAAGCCATCGGTGAAAACCTCGATGTTCCCGCCGATGCTCAAGTGCTCGACGGCAGCGGCCAATACCTGATGCCCGGCGGCATCGATCCGCACACGCACATGCAACTGCCCTTCATGGGCACGGTGGCCAGCGAAGATTTTTTCAGCGGCACCGCAGCGGGATTGGCCGGTGGCACCACGTCGATCATCGACTTCGTGATACCCAACCCACAGCAATCATTGATGGAGGCCTTTCATCAATGGCGTGGCTGGGCCGAGAAGTCGGCGTCTGACTACGGCTTTCACGTCGCCATCACCTGGTGGAGCGAGCAAGTCCGCGAGGAAATGGCCGAGCTGGTCAGCCAGCACGGGGTCAACAGCTTCAAGCATTTCATGGCCTACAAGAACGCGATCATGGCCGCCGACGATACGCTGGTGGCGAGTTTCGAGCGCTGCCTGGAATTGGGCGCGGTGCCGACCGTGCACGCGGAAAACGGCGAGCTGGTCTATCACCTGCAACGCAAGTTGATGGCCCAGGGCATCACCGGGCCGGAAGCGCATCCGCTATCACGACCTTCGCAGGTGGAAGGTGAAGCCGCGAGCCGGGCGATCCGCATTGCCGAAACGTTGGGCACGCCGCTGTACCTGGTCCACGTCTCGACCAAGGAAGCCCTCGACGAAATCACCTACGCCCGCGCCAAGGGCCAACCGGTGTACGGCGAAGTGCTGGCCGGGCATCTGCTGCTGGACGACAGCGTTTACCAACACCCGGACTGGCAGACCGCCGCCGGTTACGTGATGAGCCCACCCTTCCGCCCGCGCGGTCATCAAGAAGCCCTTTGGAACGGCCTGCAAGCGGGCAACCTGCACACCACCGCCACCGACCACTGCTGCTTCTGCGCCGAGCAAAAAGCCGCCGGCCGTGACGACTTCAGCAAGATCCCCAACGGCACCGCCGGTATCGAAGACCGCATGGCAGTGCTTTGGGATGAAGGGGTGAACACCGGGCGTTTGTCGATGCAGCACTTCGTAGCGCTCACCTCCACCAACACCGCGAAGATCTTCAACCTCTACCCGCGCAAAGGTGCGATCCGTGTCGGTGCCGATGCCGATCTGGTGCTGTGGGACCCGGAAGGCACGCGGACGATTTCAGCCAAGACTCACCACCAGCAGGTCGACTTCAACATCTTCGAAGGCAAGACCGTGCGTGGCGTACCGAGTCACACCGTCAGCCAGGGCCGTGTGGTGTGGGCCGATGGTGATTTGCGCGCCGAGCGTGGCGCGGGCCGGTATATCGAACGGCCGGCGTATCCAGCGGTGTTTGATTTGCTGAGCAAGCGGGCTGAGTTGCACAAGCCGACCGCTGTGAAACGCTGATCTGCCCTCTGTGGCGAGGGAGCTTGTTCCCGCTGGACCGCGTAGCAGGCCCAAAGCCAGTCGACTCGGGGGGGGCAGGACAACCGATTTGGCAGGATGTGGGGCGGCTTCGCCACCCAACGGGAGCAAGCTCCCTCGCCACAGGATGATGCGAAAAAACCAATGCCCACCAGAGGCAGTACCTCAATTAACCGTGAGGCCAACACCGTGATCAAGACTTTGAACCACCTCCCGCATCCCCATGAGGACGCGGCCGCCCTCGCCGGCCATTTCACCGACCTGGCGCCGCCGCTCAACGAGCGTCAGGCGCATCTGGAAGCCTCGCGCTGCCTGTATTGCTACGACGCGCCGTGCGTGAACGCGTGCCCAAGCGACATCGACATTCCATCGTTCATCCGCAATATCCATCAGGAAAACGTGCAGGGTGCGGCGCAGAAAATCCTCTCGGCCAACATCCTCGGTGGCAGTTGTGCCCGGGTCTGTCCGACGGAAATCCTCTGCGAGCAAGCCTGCGTGCGCAACAACGCCCAGGAATGCGCGCCGGTACTGATCGGCCTGTTGCAACGCTATGCCGTGGACAACGCACACTTCAGCGAACACCCGTTCCAGCGCGCCGCCGCAACCGGCAAGCGCATTGCCGTGGTGGGGGCAGGCCCGGCCGGTTTGTCCTGCGCGCACCGCAGCGCCATGCACGGCCATGACGTGGTGATTTTCGAGGCCCGGGAAAAGGCCGGCGGCCTCAACGAATACGGGATCGCCAAGTACAAGCTGGTGGACGACTACGCGCAGAAGGAGCTTGAGTTCCTGATGGGAATTGGCGGAATCGAGATTCGCCACGGGCAGAAGCTGGGCGACAACCTGACCCTCAGCGAACTGCATCAGCAATTCGACGCGGTGTTCCTAGGCCTCGGCCTGGCCGCCAGCAAACAACTGGGCCTGCCCAACGAGGATGCCCCCGGCCTGCTCCCCGCCACCGACTACATCCGCGAACTGCGCCAGGCCGATGACCTGACGCAACTGCCGCTGGCCGAACGCTGCATCGTCCTCGGTGCCGGCAACACCGCCATCGACATGGCCGTGCAAATGGCCCGCCTCGGTGCCCGGGACGTCAATCTGGTGTACCGCCGTGGTGTCGCGGACATGGGCGCTACCGCTCACGAACAGGACATCGCCAAGGCCAATCAGGTGCGCCTGCTGACCTGGGCACAACCCGAAGAGGTGCTGCTCGACGATCAGGGCAACGTGCGCGGCATGCGCTTCGCCCGCACCCGATTGGTGGAAGGTCGCCTGCAAACCACCGGCGAAACCTTTGAGCTGGCCGCCGACGCGATCTTCAAAGCCATCGGCCAGGCCTTCGACGCCCGCGCCCTCGCCGATCCGCTGGCCCGTGAACTCAAGCGTCAGGGCGATCGCATCCTCGTCGACGAACAGCTGCGCACCAGCATTCCCGGCGTGTATGCCGGTGGCGACTGCACCAGCCTCGATCAGGACCTTACCGTGCAAGCCGTGCAGCACGGCAAGCTGGCCGCCGAGGCCATCAACGCTCAACTCATGCTCAACGTGGAGGCTGCGTAAATGGCCGATCTCTCGATTGTCTTCGCCGGCATCAAGGCCCCCAACCCGTTCTGGCTCGCTTCCGCGCCGCCGACCGACAAAGCCTACAACGTGGTCCGCGCGTTCGAGGCCGGCTGGGGAGGCGTGGTCTGGAAAACCCTGGGGGAAGACCCGGCGGCGGTCAACGTGTCGTCACGCTACTCGGCGCACTTCGGGGCTAACCGTGAAGTGATGGGCTTCAACAACATCGAGCTGATCACCGACCGCTCCCTGGAAATCAACCTGCGGGAAATTACCCAGGTCAAAAAGGACTGGCCGGACCGCGCACTGATCGTGTCGCTGATGGTGCCCTGCGTCGAAGAGTCGTGGAAAAACATCCTGCCGCTGGTGGAAGCCACCGGCGCCGATGGCATCGAGCTGAATTTCGGTTGCCCCCACGGCATGCCGGAACGGGGCATGGGCGCGGCGGTCGGCCAGGTGCCGGAATACGTCGAACAGGTCACCCGCTGGTGCAAGACCTATTGCTCGTTGCCGGTAATCGTCAAGCTCACGCCGAACATCACCGACATCCGCGTCGCCGCTCGTGCCGCATACCGTGGTGGCGCCGATGCGGTGTCGTTGATCAACACCATCAACTCGATCACCAGCGTCAATCTGGAGCGCATGGTCGCCAATCCCGCCGTCGGCAGCCAAAGCACCCACGGCGGTTATTGCGGCTCGGCGGTGAAGCCGATTGCATTGAACATGGTCGCCGAGATCGCCCGCGACCCGCAGACCCAGGGCTTGCCGATCAGCGGCATTGGCGGCATCGGCAGTTGGCGCGACGCGGCGGAATTCATTGCCCTGGGCAGCGGTTCGGTGCAGGTGTGCACGGCGGCGATGCTGCATGGCTTCCGGATTGTCGAGGAGATGAAGGACGGTTTGTCACGCTGGATGGACAGTCAGGGCTACGCCAGCGTGTCGGACTTTTCCGGGCGTGCGGTGAGCAATACCACGGACTGGAAGTACCTGGACATCAACTATCAGGTGATTGCGAAAATCGATCAGGAGGCGTGCATCGGTTGCGGTCGCTGCCACATCGCTTGCGAAGACACCTCGCACCAGGCGATTGCCAGCCTCAAACAGGCCGATGGCACGCATAAATATCAAGTGATCGATGAGGAGTGCGTGGGCTGCAACCTGTGCCAGATCACCTGCCCGGTGCAGGATTGCATCGAGATGGTCCCGGTGGATACGGGCAAGCCGTTTCTGGATTGGAACCATGATCCCCGCAATCCCTACCATGTCACGGTTTGAGGGCTGAAGATCAAGGGATCACAGCCTCGTTGCACTCTGTAGGAGCTGTCGAGTGAAACGAGGCTGCGATCCCTTGATCTATGGCTCCAACCCGATCCCACGCAAGATCACACTGGTCACCGTCTGCACCGCCCGTTCGAACTGCATGTCCGACAACGGCTGATGATCATTCAGGATGTTCACCTGATGATCGAAGTCGGCGTAGTGCTGGGTCGAGGCCCAGATCATGTACAACAGGCTGGAAGGCTCCACCGGCAGGATGCGTTTGTCTTCCACCCACTGGCGAATTTTCGCTTCCTTCATCTTGGCCCAGTCGTACAGGCTCGCGTCCAGTTTCTCACCGAGGGTCGGAGCGCCGTGGATGATTTCGTTGGCCCAGACTTTCGAACCGTACGGCCGGCTGCGGGAATGGTTCATCTTGGCGCGGATGTAGCTGCTGAGCACCACGCGCGGGTCGTCGAACATTTCGAAGCACAGGGCGTCCTGCTTCCAGACCTCCAGCAAACCCAGGAGCACCGCGCTGTACAGCTCGCTCTTGGTGCTGAAGTAGTAATGCAGGTTGGAGCGCGGCAGTTGCACTTCAGCGGCGATGTCGGCCATGGCGGTGCTGCCGAAGCCTTTTTCGGCGAAGACCTTTTCGGCCGCCAACAGGATTTTTTCGACGTTACTGCGACGAATCTCGATCTTGTGATTGCCCATGAGGGCTCCCTGACAACAGCGTTGCTCAAGACTAGCATCCGCTCTACGTCGCGGCGACAGGGGAAAACGAAACTTCGTACAGCGGCCCTGCGGCAGGTAAACTGCCTGCCTCTTTGAACCTGCCTGCGAGGTCTCCACGATGCTGCTCAAGAACGCCCTGACCGCCGCCGCCCTGCTCGGCTCGCTGTTCGCCGCCTCATCAGTGTTTGCCCACGCCCATCTGAAAAGCCAGACCCCGGCGGCCGACAGCTCGGTGAGCGCGCCTACGGAACTGCGCCTGGTGTTTTCCGAAGGGGTTGAAGCGACATTCACCAAAGTGACGATCAGCAAGGACGGTGCCGACGTACCGGTAAAAAGCCTCGCCACCGAAGGCAGCGACAAGAAAACCCTGGTCGTCACCCCGGCAGCGCCGTTGGCCGCTGGCGATTACAAAGTCGAATGGCACGCCGTGTCGGTCGACACCCATAAAAGTGAAGGCGCCTACCGCTTCAAGGTGGGTCAGTAATTCATGACCGATGCGCTGGTGCTGTGCCGCTTCCTGCATTTCACCGTGGTGCTGATGTTGTTCGGGGCCTGGGTGTTCAGGCCTTTGCTGCTGGGCCGCGAAACGAAGTGGCTGGATCCGGCACTGGCGCGAGTGACCCGCTGGCTCAGCGTGGTGGCGTTACTCAGCGGCGTCGGCTGGTTGCTGCTGATCACCGCCAGCATGGCCAGTTCCCCGGAGGCGGCATTCGACCCGGCGACGCTAGGCCTGGTGCTGAGCAATACCTATTTCGGTCAGGTCTGGCGCTGGCATCTGCTATTCAATCTGTTGCTCGTGGCGTTGCTGCTGACACCCTGGCGTTCAAGCATGCTCCTGCGCATCGGCCTTGCCAGCCTGCTGCTGGCGACCCTGGCTCCGGTCGGTCATGGCGCCATGCTCGATGGTCTGCAAGGCCGGCTGCTGATCCTCAATCAGATCATTCATCTGGCGTGCGTCGGTGCCTGGCTCGGGGGCTTGATGTTGCTGGTGATGATCCTGCGCCAACCGGACGATCATCCCTTGAGCGCGATACTGCAACGCTTCAGCGGGATCGGTTACACGTTGGTGGCGGGGTTGGTGATGACCGGCCTGATCAACGTGCGCGTACTGACCGGCGTGTTCTGGCCGACGCCGTTGCTGTCCGGGTTTGCGCTGATTCTGTTGATCAAGGTTGTGCTGGTGATCGCGATGCTGGGGTTGGCGCTGTTCAATCGGCTGCGGGTCAAGGATTGCCAGCAGCGTCCGGGGCTGTTGCGCACCAGCGTCATGCTGGAATGGATACTGGGGATCGGCGCGGTAGCGGCGGTTTCACTGCTGGGCACCCTGCCCCCAATGATCGCCAACTGAAACACACCTCGCTCCTACAAGGGCGGTGTCAGTCAGGGGTAATCGGCGCAGCGGTATCAATACTCACCACCACCGACATCCCCGGCCGCAGCCGTTCGCTCTGTTCCTGATCGGCATCGACGCTGATCCGCACCGGCACTCGCTGGGCAATCTTGACGAAGTTGCCAGTGGCATTGTCAGCCTGCAACAAGCTGAACTCGGAGCCTGTGGCCGGTGAAATCCGTTGCACCCGCCCGTGGAATTTCTGGTGGTTCAGCGCATCGACGGTGAAGCTCACCGGCTGGCCGACCCGCACGTTGTCCATCTGGGTTTCCTTCATGTTGGCGATCACCCACAACTGGTTCGGCACCAACGCCATCAGCTGCGCCCCGGAGTTGACGTAGGCGCCAAGGCGCACGCCGATCTGCCCGAGTTGACCGTCGCGCGGCGCCACCACGCGGGTGTTCGACAGGTCGATCCGCGCCAGTTGCACCGCCGCTTCAGCACTGGCCACCGCCGCTTCCAGCGAGCCGCGATTGACGATCACCGTTTGCAGATCCTGGCGGGCGATGTCCAGATTGGCCTGGGCTTGCGCCACGGCGGCAACGGTCTGGGCGTTGGCGGCCAGGGTCACGTCCAGCTCGCGTTTCGACACCGAGCCATCACCGACCAGCTCTTTGTTGCGGCGCAAATCCGCTTCACTTTTGCGCAACTGTGCCTGGGCGTCGGCGACGGCGGCCTGACGCAACTTGATGGTCGCTTCGGCGCTGTTGCGTTGCTGCACCACGTTGGCCAACGCGGCTTTCTGCACCGCCAGTTGCGCCAGGGACTGATCGAGACGCTGCTTGTAGATGCGGTCGTCAAGGCGCACCAGTAAATCGCCGGCCTTCACGAACTGGAAATCCTGCACCGGCACTTCGTACACGTAACCGCTGAGTTGCGGGCCGATGATCGTCACCTGCCCGCGCACCAGGGCATTTTCCGTGGTCTCGACCGCGCTGCTGAACGGTGGCAGTTGCCAGGCGTACAACACGATCAGTACACCGACGAGAGCAATCGCCGCAAAGCCCAGGGACGAGATGATCCGCACCCCCAGCGAGCGCGGTTCAGAGCCCGGCGAGGATGGCGGCGTCACGCCTTCGGGGGTGGCGGCAATAGTGTTGGTGGTCGTGGTGGTCGGTTCGGTCATGAAGAAGTGGCACCGCTGGATTGTTTGGTTGGAGTGGCAGGCGCCGGGGCAACGGCTTGGGTAGTGCTCATCAGCCACAGGGCGCGAATGGAAATCCAGATCATGGTCAGCACCGCGATCACGGCAATCAGCATGAACACATCGTTATAGGCCAGGACATTAGCCTCGCGAGTGGCGGCAGCGGCCAGGCTACGGATGCCCTGCAGGTTGCGCAGGCTCGGATCGGCAATTATCGAGCCGACCGCGTTGCCGCCGCTCTGGACCCGCGCCGCCACACGCGGGTCGAGCAACGTCAGCTGCTCGACGATGTGACTGGAATGAAACTTCTCGCGCGCGATCTGGAACGTCCCCAGCAGTGCCGCGCCGATCAAGCCGCCGAGGTTCTGACAGATACCGAACAGCACCGAGAAACTCACCAGGTTGCGCGGGCTGGACAGCACGTTACGCATGCCGAAGACCATGGTCGGCCCGAGGAAGAACGTCCCGCCGAAGGCCAGCAGAAACTGGCTGAAATACAGGTTTTCCGGGCGGGTCAGGTTGTTCGAATAACTGTCCATCACCGAACCGACCGCCATCAGCGCCAGGGAGATGTTCAGCGGCATGATCAGGTGCTTGGGGTCGATGGTCAGGGCGCTGGTGACCAGGCCGGCGATACTGCCGATCAACATCACCACATACAGGCTGTGCAGCTGTTGACTGCTCATGTTCAGCGTCTGCATGAACCCCACCGCCCCGGTGGACTGTTCCGACGTCACCATGCGAATCAGGATCACCGCCAGGGCCAGGCGGATCATCGCCCCGCTGCCGAGCCAGCGGGTCATCAGCATCGGGTTGCTGCGATTGTGCTCGATGGCCAGGCCCGTGAGGATCAACACGATCGAAGCCGCCGAGGCCACGCCGATCCACTGCGCTTCCAGCCACCAGTCGATCCGCCCCAAAGACAACACCGCGCAGAGCAAGGCCACGCCGGTGGCGAGGATGGCGAAGGTCAGGAAGTCGAGTTTTTCGAAGGTCTTGAAGCGATCACCCGGCGGCAGTTTCAGCAGAAACACGCAGCCCAAAGACAACAGCGCCATGCCCAGTTCGAACAGGTACAGCCCGCGCCATTCGGCGATCTGCAGCAGGTCTTCGGAAAACAACCGTGCCATGGGCAAAGCCAGTTGCGAGGTGCCGAGGCCCAATACCAGCGCCTTCATCCGCCATTTCGCCGGGAAGGCCTGGATCATGTAATACAGGCCCAACGAACTCAGCGCTGCGCCGACCATGCCGTGGGCCGCGCGCACGGCGATCGCCGAACTCAGGTCGTTGACGAACAAATGGCCGAAGGTCACCAGCGCATAAAGCATCAGGAACACTTCGGTGAAAGCCCGCAGGCCGAACTGCTGACGAAATTTCACCAGCAGCAGGTTCATCGACACGTTGGTCATGACGTAAGCCGCCGGCAGCCAGGCCATCTCGGCCGTGGTCGCGCCCAGCGCGCCTTGCAGATACGGCAGGTTGGCGACCACCAGCGAGTTGCCGAGACCACCGGTCAATGCCACCAACACCCCCACCAGCGCGTAGGCCAGCCGCCTGGGGTTGGAGTGCAACGGCGTCGAGGGCGATCCGGGCAGGCTGGGCCGCTCGTGGGGCTGCCAGTCGCGCGGGGTGTAGTGATCCATTCGATGGCCTTGGTTCAAGGAGTGTGGTCAGTTTGCCACAGCTGAAACACAAATCCCTCGCCACAGGCTTACTCCCGCACTGGACGGTGTGTTCGGCGGGATTCGTAAATTCTGTTTAAAAGTCTTCTCGCCCGTAGCGGATTTTTCCGGGGCAATCCAAATGACACCCTCACGGCACTGTTCAACTCAAAAGGTGCCCCTTATGACCACTGCCCATTGGCAACGCTCCCCCCGCTGGCTGAAAAATCTGCTGGCCGCCGCCCTGCTGCTGCCGTCCCTCGCGTTCGCCCAGGAACGCCCGTGGCCGGATGGCTCGCAACTGGTGATTTCGTTCTCCATGCAATTCGAAACCGGCGGCCAGCCCGACGGTGCCGAAAGTCCGTTCTCCGGCACTCCATTGCCCAAGGGTTACCCGGACATGCCGGCACAGACCTGGTTCGACTACGGCTACAAGGAAGGCCTGTGGCGGATGCTCGACTTGTGGGACCGCAACGGCATCAAGGTCACGTCCCATGTGGTGGGCGAAGCGGCATTGAAACACCCTGAACTGGTGCGGGCGATCGCCGATCGCGGCCATGAAGTCGCCGCCCATGGCATGCGCTGGGCCGACTCCTACAACATGAGCTACGAGCAAGAGAAGGCCTTCATCGGCGACGGCGTCGACGCGGTGCAGAAACTCACCGGCCAGCGCTCCGTGGGCTACAACGCCAATTGGCTGCGGCGCAGCCCCAATACCCTGAAAGTGCTGCAAGACCTGAACTTCACCTACCACATCGACGACGTCAGCCGTGATGAGCCGTTTGTGACGCTGGTCCGTGGCAGGAAATTCGCCGTGGTGCCTTACACCCTGCGCAACAACGACATTGTGCTGATCGAAGGCCGGCACTTCTCGGCGCAACAGTTCTACCGGCAATTGGTGCTGGAATTCGACCGCCTGTACGCCGAAGGTGCCAGCCAGCGGCGGATGATGTCGGTGAGTCTGCATGACCGCATCGGCGGCACCCCGGCGATGGTCGAGGCGGTGGAGCGTTTTATCCGTTACGCCAAGTCCCATCCGAAGGTCAGCTTCATGCGCAAGGATCAGATTGCCCAGATCGTGCTGACCGAAAAGAACCCGCTGATCGATAACACCGAGGCAGCGTATAACCACTGACTCAGGTGAACGCAGCCCTTGCCGGGGCTGCATCCTTCGGCAAGTCATCGTATAACCCACCCTTGGCCGGGCGGTTATCCGGCTCATTGATAGGTCACCATCACGGCGATCTATTTCAGCACTCGGTCGCCTGCAATGTGGAATGACCCTCCGTCAATTTCCACGAACCTGTCGTTGACAAGCACCGGAAAGCCTACCAATACTTCGCTAAGTCATACGACAACCTACAACAAACCAATAACAACTTCATGTACAGGGACTTTCATGACGACCACCCCCCCAGTCCGTGCGCCTTTCAATCGCCTGCTCCTGACCGGCGCCGCCGGTGGCCTCGGTAAAGTCCTGCGCGAACGCCTGCGGCCATACGCCAACGTGATCCGCCTGTCGGACATCGCCGCCATGACGCCGGCCATCGATGACCGCGAAGAAGTCGTGCCTTGCGACCTCGCCGACAAGCAAGCGGTGCATCAGCTGGTCGAAGGCGTGGACGCGATCCTGCACTTCGGCGGCGTGTCGGTGGAGCGTCCGTTCGAAGAGATCCTCGGTGCCAATATCTGCGGGGTGTTCCATATCTACGAAGCGGCCCGCCATCACGGCGTGAAGCGGGTGATCTTCGCCAGTTCCAACCACGTCATTGGCTTCTACAAGCAGGACGAAACCCTCGACGCCCACTCCCCTCGCCGCCCGGACGGCTACTACGGCTTGTCCAAGTCCTACGGCGAAGACATGGCCAGTTTCTACTTCGATCGCCATGGCATCGAGACTGTCAGCATCCGCATCGGCTCCTCGTTCCCGGAACCGCAAAACCGTCGAATGATGAGCACCTGGCTGAGCTTCGGCGACCTGACCCAGCTGCTCGAACGCGCGCTGTACACCCCGGATGTCGGCCACACCGTGGTGTATGGCATGTCCGACAACCAGCACGTCTGGTGGGACAACCGTTTCGCCGCGCACCTGGGTTATGCGCCGCAAGACACGTCCGAAGTGTTCCGCGAAACAGTCGAAGCCCTGCCGATGCCCGCCGAGGATGATCCGGCCCGGGTCTATCAGGGCGGAGCCTTTGTCGCGGCCGGGCCGTTCGGCGACTGAACCCTCGCCACTGCCCCATCACAACCCAAGGGAATGAGTTGCCATGCAAGCGGAATTGATTGTCGATGCCCGCAATGCGGTCGGTGAAAGCCCGGTGTGGGTCCTCGAGGAAAACGCCCTGTACTGGGTCGATATTCCGGCCGGAAGGTTGCAGCGCTGGAGTGCCGACAGCGGGCACGTTCACGTCTGGAAAGCCCCGCAAATGCTCGCCTGCATCGCCCGTCACAGCGCCGGTGGCTGGATCGCCGGCATGGAAAGCGGATTGTTTCACCTGCATCCGCACAACGATGGCAGCCTCGACAGCGAACTGCTGGCCCACGTCGATCACACCCGCCCCGACATGCGCCTGAACGATGGCCGCTGTGATCGTCAGGGGCGGTTCTGGGCCGGCAGCATGGTGCTGAACATGGGCGCCAACGCCGCTGACGGCCGGCTCTATCGCTACAGCGCCGGGCAACCCGGACCACTCGCCGCCCGACTCGGCGATTTCATCGTGCCCAATGGCCTGGGCTTCAGCCCGGACGGCAAGACGATGTACCTCTCGGACTCGCACCCGAACGTGCAGCAGATCTGGGCCTTCGATTACGACATCCACAGCGGTACGCCGTCCAACCGTCGACTGTTCGTCGACATGCATCACTTCCTTGGCCGCCCCGATGGCGCCGCCGTGGATGCCGAAGGTTGCTACTGGATCTGCGCCAACGACGTCGGGCTGATTCACCGTTTCACCCCCGATGGCCGACTGGAACGTTCCCTCCCCGTGCCGGTGAAGAAACCGACCATGTGCGCCTTCGGTGGCAGCCGGCTCGACACGCTGTTCGTGACCTCGATCCGCCCCGCTGACGACCATGACGAACAGTCCCTGGCCGGCGGCGTATTCGCCCTCAACCCCGGCGTTCAAGGTTTACCCGAACCCCAGTTCAACGACTCGCTTTAACCGCTCCCGCCGCACCGCTGTGCCTTGAATAAAAAAATAACAAGACTGGAGAACCACCCCATGGACTTCAAACGCACCTTGCTCGCCGCCGCACTTCCCATCACCGCAGCACTCACCTTCTCCCTCAGCAGTGCCGCCCAGGCGCTGGAAATCAAATTCGCCGACATCCACCCCGCCGGTTACCCGACCGTGATCGCCGAGGAACAGCTGGGTAAAACCCTGGTGGCCGACAGCGACGGCAAGCTGACCTTCAAGATGTTCGCCGGCGGTGTGCTCGGCTCGGAAAAAGAGGTGATCGAACAGGCTCAGGTCGGCGCCATCCAGATGGCCCGGGTCAGCCTTGGCATCGTCGGACCAGTGGTGCCGGACGTGAACGTGTTCAACATGCCGTTCGTGTTCCGCGACCAGGCGCACATGCGCAAAGTCATCGACGGTGAGGTCGGTGACGAGATCCTCGACAAGATCACTCACTCCGAATTCAACCTGGTCGCCCTGGCCTGGATGGACGGCGGCACGCGCAATATCTACACCAAGAAACCGGTGCGCAGCCTCGCCGACCTCAAGGGCATGAAGATCCGCGTGCAAGGCAACCCGATGTTCATCGACACCATCAACGCCATGGGTGGCAACGGCATCGCGATGGACACCGGCGAGATCTTCAGCGCCTTGCAGACCGGGGTGATCGACGGCGCGGAAAACAACCCGCCGACCCTGCTTGAACACAACCACTACCAGAACGCCAAGTTCTACAGCCTGACCGGGCACCTGATCCTGCCCGAGCCAATCGTGATGTCGAAAATCACCTGGGAAAAACTCACCCCCGATCAGCAAGCCCTTGTGAAGAAAGCCGCCAAAGCCGCACAGGCCCAGGAACGCACGCTGTGGGACGCCAAATCCGCCAGTAGCGAAGAGAAACTCAAGGCTGCCGGCGTCGAGTTCATCACGGTCGACAAGAAACCTTTCTATGAAGCCACAGCCTCGGTCCGGGAAAAATACGGCGCGCCTTACGCCGACCTGATCAAGCGCATCGAAGCCGTTCAGTAACCCTCCCTAACCTTCATGAAAGGCCCGGCACCGTTGACGAACGGATCGTCAGCGACGCCCGGTTACGGTGAAACCCGATGAAGAATCTGCTGCTGCGCATCAACGACAGGATTTACATGACCTGCATCTGGGTCGCCGGCCTGTCGGTCCTGGCCATTGCCCTGATCATTCCCTGGGGCGTCTTCGCCCGTTATGTCCTGGGCACCGGTTCGAGTTGGCCGGAGCCCACCGCGATTCTGCTGATGATGCTGTTCACCTTCATTGGCGCCGCCGCCAGTTATCGCGCCGGTGCGCACATGGCCGTGGCCATGCTCACCGACCGCATGGCCCCCGGACTGCGCAAGACCATGAGCATCGTTTCGCAGCTGCTGATGGCGACCATTTGCCTGTTCATGGCCATCTGGGGCACCAAGCTCTGCCTGTCCACCTGGAACCAGTTCATGAGCTCTCTGCCCACCCTGCGCGTGGGCATCACCTACATGCCGATCCCAGTGGGCGGTGTACTGACGCTGATTTTCGTGCTGGAAAAACTCTTGCTCGGTGACCAGAGCAACCGTCGGGTCGTGCGTTTCGATTTGGTTGAAGAAAGCGAAGGGGCGGCATGAATGGACGCATTGATCCTGTTGGGCAGTTTTATCGCGTTGATCCTGATCGGCATGCCGGTCGCCTACGCCCTGGGGCTTTCGGCCCTGATCGGTGCGTGGTGGATCGACATTCCGTTCCAGGCGCTGATGATTCAGGTAGCGGGTGGGGTGAACAAATTCTCGTTGCTGGCGATTCCGTTCTTCGTGCTCGCCGGGGCGATCATGGCCGAGGGCGGCATGTCCCGGCGATTGGTGGCTTTTGCCGGCGTGCTGGTGGGGTTCGTGCGGGGCGGGTTGTCGCTGGTGAACATCATGGCCTCGACCTTCTTCGGGGCGATTTCCGGCTCTTCGGTAGCGGACACGGCGTCAGTCGGTTCGGTGCTGATTCCGGAAATGGAGCGTCGCGGCTACCCGCGGGATTTCTCCACCGCAGTGACGGTCAGCGGTTCGGTGCAAGCCCTGCTGACGCCGCCCAGCCATAACTCGGTGCTGTACTCGCTGGCTGCCGGCGGTACCGTTTCGATCGCTTCGCTGTTCATGGCCGGCGTGGTGCCGGGGCTGTTGATGAGCGCGTGCCTGATGGTGCTGTGTCTGCTCTTCGCCAGAAAGCGCAACTACCCCAAGGGCGAAGTCATCCCCATGCGCCAGGCGCTGAAAATCTGCGGTGAAGCGATGTGGGGCTTGATGGCGATGGTGATCATCCTCGGCGGCATTCTCTCGGGCATTTTCACCGCCACCGAATCAGCGGCGATCGCGGTGCTCTGGTCGTTCTTCGTCACCATGTTCATCTACCGCGACTACAAATGGCGCGAACTGCCCAAGTTGATGCACCGCACGGTGCGCACCATCTCGATCGTAATGATCCTGATCGGCTTCGCTGCCAGCTTCGGCTACATCATGACGCTGATGCAGATCCCGGCGAAGATCACCACGATGTTCCTGACCCTGTCGGACAACCGTTACGTGATCCTGATGTGCATCAACGTGATGCTGCTGTTGCTCGGCACGGTGATGGATATGGCGCCGCTGATTTTGATCCTCACGCCGATTCTGATGCCGGTGATTCTCGGCATCGGCGTAGACCCGGTGCAATTCGGCATGATCATGCTGGTGAACCTGGGGATCGGCTTGATCACACCGCCGGTGGGCGCGGTGCTGTTTGTCGGCTCGGCGGTGGGCAAGGTCAGCATCGAAAGCACCGTGAAAGCGCTGCTGCCGTTCTACGGCGTGCTGTTCCTGGTGCTGATGGCCGTGACCTACATCCCCGCCATTTCGCTGTGGTTACCGCATTTGGTGTTGTGACCCTTTGAAAAATCGCTACGCCAACAACTGACTCAACACCGCACGCAACTTGCCGGGTTTCACCGGTTTGTTCAGCAATGGCGCGTCGAGCCGCTGCAACGAGCGTCGACACTGATCGGTGCGGTCGGCGGTGATGATCACCGCCGGTATCGTCCGGCTGAAATGCTCGCGCAGATGCCGGACCACTTCACAGCCCACCACCCCGTGATCGAGGTGGTAATCCGCCAGAATCAGTTCCGGCGCCTGCCCCTGCAAAGCCACCAGCGCGGTGGCCTCATCGGTGGCGGTGACCACCTCGCAGCCCCACTGCCCGAGCAGTGCGCTCATGCTTTCAAGGATGCTGACTTCGTTGTCCAGCACCAGCAGGCGCCGCCCCGGCAGCGGGTTGCCGGTGCTCGGCTGCGGCGCGGCCTGGCTGATCGGCAGTGGAATCTCACGGGAAATCGGCACCTCGATGCTGAACATCGAACCGCGCCCTGGCCGCGAATGCACCTGAATCCGGTAATCGAGGATCTTGGCGATGCGTTCGACAATCGCCAGTCCCAGGCCCACGCCCTTGCGGTCGGCGGCGCGGCCAACGTCCAGTTGGTTAAATTCAAGGAAGATCGAATCGAGACGATCCGCCGGGATCCCGCGCCCGGTGTCCCAGACTTCGATTCGCAGTACGTCGCCCCGGCGCCGGGCACCCAGCAGGATGCTGCCGTCGTCGGTGTAGCGGCAGGCATTGCTGAGGAAGTTGCGCAGAATCCGCGTCATCAGCCGCAAGTCGGTATGAATCGCGTAATCACCCATGTGCACCCGCAGGTTCAACCCGGTCGCCGCGGCCACCGACTGAAACTCCGAAACCAGTGGCGCGAACAATTCATCGAGGCGGTACAGGGCGATGTCCGGCTTTACCGCGGCCTGATCGAGCCGGGAAATATCCAGCAGATCGGTGAGCAAGTCCTCGGCCCCTTCCAGCGCCTGATGCGTGCGTTCCACCAACACCTGCTCGACGTCGGGCAGCTTGCGCTCGCGCAAGGTCGAGATCAGCAAACGCGCGGCGTTGAGCGGTTGCAGCAGGTCGTGACTGGCGGCGGCGAGGTATTTGTCCTTGCTGCGATTGGCCGCTTCGGCGGCATCACGGGCGTCGCGCAAGGCTTCGGCGATCTGTTTACGCTCGGTGATCTGTTGTTGCAGATTGCGGTTGGCGTCCAGCAACTCATTGGTGCGCGCGGTGACCCGTTGCTCCAGTTGATCATTGAGCTGTTGCAAGCGCTCCTGGGCCTGTTTTCGTTCGGTGATGTCGGCGACGAACCCCTCCACCAGGCCTTCCTGATCCGGTTTGAGCAGCAGGTTCATCAACACGTCGAGGACAGTGCCGTCCTTGCGCCGCAGCTGGGTTTCATAGCCCAGCAGGCTGCGCTCACGCTGGAGGACCTCGCCGATGCCTTCCAGCTCTTGCGCGCCGCCGACGAACAGCGTGCCCGCCAGGTCCGTCAGGGAAAACAGCACCTCCTGCGGGTCCTGATAGCCAAGCATCCGCGCCAGCGCCGGGTTGGCGGCGCGCATGCCTTCCTGCAGGCTGGCCTGGAAGATTCCGTGCACGGCGTTTTCGAACAGCCATTTGTAGCGGTTGCGCTCGGCCTCCAGTTCATCCAGGCGCGCGGCCAGTTCCGGGTAATGACTCTTGCGCGCCGAGTGATTGCCCAGCCCGAGTAACCCGGTCAGCGCCCGTTGCTGTTCGTCAGAGGGCTTCGCCATAGACGACCTCGACGTCGCGCTGGCTGGACTCGCGCGGGTTGGTAAGGATGCACGGGTCATCCATGGCATGTTGCGACAGGAACGGAATGTCCGACGTGCTCACCCCGTGCAGGCCCAGGGTTTCGTGGAAGCCGATGGCGTGTTTGAGGGCGATCAAGTGGTCGACCAGACGTCCGCAGATCTGCCGGTGATTCAGGCCGCGACAATCGATGCCGAAGGTCTCGGCGATCACCTTGAAGCGCTCCGGCGCCGAGCTGTAGTTGAACGCCACCACGTGCTCCACCAGCACCGCGTTGCACAAGCCGTGAGGCAGATCGAGGAATCCACCGAGGCTGTGGGACATGGCGTGCACCGCGCCGAGGATCGCGTTGGAGAACGCCAGCCCGGCCTGCATGCTGCCGAGCATGATTTTTTCCCGCAGGGCGATGTCGTTCGGGTTGGCGATCATCTGCACCAGATTGCCGTTGATCAGCCGCATCGCCTCCAGCGCGTGGGGATCGGTGAGCGGCCCGTGGCCGGTGGAAACGAAGGCCTCGATGGCGTGGACCAACGCGTCGATGCCGGTACAGGCCGACAGGAACGGGTCCATGCTCAGGGTGGTTTCCGGGTCGATCAGCGACACGTCCGGCACCGCAGCCTTGCTGACGATGGAGAATTTCATGCGTTCTTGCTGATTGGAGATGATCACGAACTGCGACACATCGGCCGACGTGCCGGCGGTGGTCGGGATCAGGATCAGCGGCGGGCTGGGCATGCGCAGGGTGTCCACACCCTCGAATTCAAGAATGTTGCGCCCGTGGGCGACGACGATGCCGATGCCCTTGCCGCAATCCATCGGGCTGCCGCCGCCGACCGCGACGATCACATCGCAGTGATTCTCCCGGTACAGCTCGGCGCCGAGCATCACTTCCTCGATCCGCGGGTTGGGCGAAACGTCGCTGTACACAAAGTAATCGATGCCCTGGGCTTGCAGGCTGGCCTCGACATCGGCGACCCAACCGGCGGCGATCACACCGGAGTCGCTGACCACCAGCACCTTGCGGGCGCCGAAGGTCTTGGCGTAATTGCCGACGTTATGCCGACAGCCGGCACCGAAGATGATTTCAGGTGAAACGAATTTACGCAGTTGACTGAGATTCTGGCTCATTGGAAAGCCTGTTTTTATTGTTTTGAAAGGTAAAGCCAACACTAAAGCATCCGGCTGCGAATGCAATCAGACCAATGGGTAGCAACTACCCGGGGTGCACGAAGATCCCTGTGGGAGCCAATTTCAGCCGCGACGCATTCGTTGTAGCAGCTGCCGAGCTCGCGAGGCTGCGTTCGGCTGCGCAGCAGTCGCGAGTCCGGTTGCCGTGGTGTCCCTGACGCACCGAAATGGCTGGATTTTACGACTGCTTCGCAGCCGAACGCAGCCTCGCGAGCTCGGCAGCTGCTACCACCGAACGCAAGCTTCGCCAGCTGCTACAGATCGCATGACGGCTTACGTGGTGCTGTTCGATTTATCCGCGATAGATCAGCCGCGAAGCCTTTTCATTGCGCAAGGTCAGGTGTTCCATGCCCTGCCCCGGCGCTTCGGCTTCGTCCCGGGCCTTGAGGATGACGCTGTGGTGCGGCGACTTGCTGCACACCGGGTCGGCGTTGCTCGCGTCCCCCGTGAGCATGAACGCCTGGCAGCGGCAGCCGCCCAGGTCCTTATGCTTTTCATCGCAGGAACGGCACGGCTCTTTCATCCAGTCATTGCCACGAAACCGGTTGAAACCGAAGGAGTCGTTCCAGATGTGTTCGACGCTGTGCTCGCGCACATTTGGGAACTGCACCGGCAGCTGACGCGCGCTATGACAAGGCAACGCCGTACCGTCCGGGGTGATGTCGAGAAACAGGTTGGCCCAGCCATTCATGCAGGTCTTGGGGCGCTCTTCGTAATAGTCCGGGGTGACGAAAATCAGCTTGCACGGGTGGCCCTCGGCCTCAAGCCGCTGGCGATACTCGTTGGTGATGCGCTCGGCGCGCTGTAATTGTTCGCGGGTCGGCAACAGGCCGACGCGGTTGAGTTCGGCCCAGCCATAGAACTGGCAGGTCGCCAACTCGACGAAATCCGCTTCCAGCTCCAGGCACAGCTCGATGATCTGCGCGATCTGGTCGATGTTGTGCCGATGGGTAACGAAGTTCAGCACCATCGGGTAGCCCTGGGCTTTCACCGCCCGGGCCATGGCCAGTTTCTGGGCGAAGGCCTTGCGTGAGCCGGCGAGCATGTTGTTGACCGCTTCGTCGGCGGCCTGAAAGCTGATCTGGATGTGGTCCAGCCCGGCGACCTTGAAGTCGCGGACCTTCTGCTCGGTCAGGCCGATACCCGAGGTGATCAGGTTAGTGTAGTAACCCATATCCCGCGCGGCCTTGATCAGCTCGGCCAGGTCCTGGCGCACCAACGGCTCGCCACCGGAAAACCCCAGTTGCGCGGCGCCCATCTCCCTGGCTTCGCGAAACACCCGGATCCACTCTTCTGTGCTCAACTCCTCACCCTGTTGGGCGAAATCCAAGGGATTGGAGCAATACGGGCATTGCAGCGGGCAGCGATAGGTCAGCTCCGCCAACAGCCACAACGGTGGGCCGGGTTGCTGCTCGATCGCGTTCACAGGGCGATCCCCCGGTGCCAGACCCGCTCGGCGGTGACCGTGTGATACGGCGGGCGGTCCAGCTCATAAGCCATGCTCATCGCGTCGAGCATGCTCCACAGCACATCAAGCTTGAACTGCAGAATCTCCAGCATGCGCTGCTGGCCCTCGACCGTGACGTAATGCGCCAGGGTGATGCGCAAACCATGCTCGACATCGCGCCGGGCCTGGCTCAGGCGCGTACGGAAATAGTCGTAACCGGCCGGGTCGATCCATGGGTAATGGCTGGGCCAGGCGTCGAGCCGAGACTGATGGATCTGCGGTGCGAACAGTTCGGTCAGCGAACTGCTGGCCGCTTCCTGCCAACAAGCACGGCGGGCGAAATTGACGTAGGCGTCCACGGCAAATCGCACACCCGGCAGCACCAACTCTTGCGAGAGAATTTGTTCGCGATCCAGCCCCACCGCTTCGCCCAGACGCAACCAGGCTTCGATACCGCCTTCGCTGCCGGGGACTCCGTCATGGTCGAGAATCCGTTGCAGCCATTCCCGCCGCACGTCGCGGTCCGGGCAGTTGGCGAGAATGGCCGCGTCCTTCAGTGGAATGTTCACCTGATAGTAAAAGCGATTGGCGACCCAGCCCTGGATCTGCTCGCGGGTGGCGCGCCCGGCGTACATCGCTTGGTGGAATGGATGATGGATGTGGTAATAGGCGCCTTTGGCGCGCAGGGCCGCTTCGAATTCGGTGGGGGTCATGGGAGTGTCAGTCATTGCGGTTCTCCGGGGAATAACCGTTGGGTTCTGCGATGAGGCAGTCCGCTACAGCTCAATACTCATGCCGTCATAGGCCACTTCAATCCCCCGCCGCTCCAGCAACGCCCGCTCGGCCGAGTCTTCGTCGAGGATCGGGTTGGTGTTGTTGATGTGGATCAGCACCTTGCGCTGGCGATTGAAGCCCTCCAGCACTTCGAGCATCCCGCCGGGACCGCTTTGCGGCAGGTGGCCCATTTCGCGGCCCAGGCTCTGGCCGACTTCACATACGCGCATTTCATCGTCGCGCCACAGCGTGCCGTCCAGCAGCAGGCAATCGGCGCGCTGCATCCAGCTCAATACCTCGGCATCGACCTGCCCCAGACCCGGCGCATAGAACACCGATGCACCGTTGCGCAGGTCTTCGATGAACAGGCCGATGGTGTCCCCCGGCTGCGGGTTGCCACGGTTGGGGGAATACGGCGGTGCGTTGCTGACCAATGGAATGGCGCGAAATTGCAGGTGTTGGCAGGCTGCGATGCTGAACGGCTCACGGTCCAGTTCGATCGGTTGCCACTGCAAACCACCGTTCCAGTGTTTGAGCATGGTGAACAACGGGAAGCCGCTGCTCAGGTCTTCATGCACCCGCTCGGTGCACCAGACCGAATGCGGGCAGCCTTCGCGCAGGCTCAACAGGCCGGTGCAATGGTCGATCTGACTGTCCAGCAGGACCACGCCGGCAATCGCCGTGTCACGCACGCGGCGGGCCGGTTGCAGCGTCGGGAAGCTTTCGAGTTGGGCGCGGATGTCTGGTGAAGCATTGCAGAGTATCCATTCCACACCGTCGTCGCTCAGGGCAATGGACGACTGCGTACGGCGTTGCGCACGCAGGTTGCCGTGACGCATCGCCGCGCACTGGCGGCAGTTGCAGTTCCATTGCGGAAAACCGCCGCCGGCGGCGGAACCGAGAACGCGGATGTGCATGGCAGGCTCCAGAAAGCAGGCCCGGCCAACGCGACGGCTGACCGGGCGATCAATCAACGGTTGGCGAAATACATCGTCACTTCGAAGCCAATGCGCAGATCGGTAAACGCGGGTTTATGCCACATGGGTCATTCCTCTTCTTGTGCCGGACGATTCCGGTAACGTCATTAATGCACGGGGCGCCAACTGCCCGAATGCTACTTTCGAAGGAGGTGGCGGCGTGCGTTGGTAGGGGGGCGCGCAGATCTTAAGCACCACACAAAATCCTGTGGGAGCGGGTTTGCCCGCGATAGCGGAATGTCAGTCAACGAATGTGTTGAATGTGACGACGCCTTCGCGGGCAAGCCTCGCTCCTACAGGGATGCGCGGACCTCACGGCCAACACATAACCTGTAGGAGCGAGGCTTGCCCGCGAAGGCCATCACCCGGTTTCAGGTCGTATCAGAAGAACCCCAGCGGATTGATGTCGTAGCTCACCAGCAGGTTTTTGGTCTGTTGGTAATGGTCGAGCATCATCTTGTGGTTCTCACGGCCGACACCGGACTTCTTGTAGCCACCGAACGCGGCGTGGGCCGGGTACAGGTGGTAGCAGTTGGTCCAGACGCGCCCGGCCTTGATCGCCCGGCCCATGCGGTAGGCGCGGTTGATGTCGCGGGTCCACAGGCCGGCGCCGAGGCCGAATTCGCTGTCGTTGGCGATCGCCAGGGCTTCGGCTTCGTCCTTGAAGGTGGTGACACCCACCACCGGGCCGAAGATTTCTTCCTGGAACACGCGCATTTTGTTGTGGCCCTTGAGCAGCGTCGGCTGGATGTAATAGCCGCTGGACAAGTCGCCTTCCAGCCGCTCGGCCGCGCCGCCAGTGAGCAGCTCGGCGCCCTCCTCCTGGGCGATTTTCAGGTACGAGAGGATCTTGTCGTATTGCTGCTCGGACGCCTGGGCGCCGACCATGGTCTCGGTGTCCAGCGGATTGCCACGCTTGATCTTGACGATCTTCTTCATCACCTCGGCCATGAACGGCTCGTAGATCGATTCCTGCACCAGTGCCCGCGACGGACAAGTGCAGACTTCGCCCTGGTTGAAGAACGCCAGCACCAGGCCTTCGGCGGCTTTTTCGATGAACTGTGGCTCGGCGTTCATGATGTCTTCGAAGAAGATGTTCGGCGACTTGCCGCCCAGCTCGACGGTGCTTGGAATGATGTTCTCGGCTGCGCAATGCATGATGTGCGCGCCCACCGGGGTGGAACCGGTGAAGGCGATCTTGGCGATGCGCTTGCTGGTGGCCAGCGCTTCACCGGCTTCGCGACCGAAGCCCTGGACGATATTCAGCACGCCGGCTGGCAGCAAATCGGCGATCAGCTCGGCGAACACCATGATCGACAGCGGTGTTTGCTCGGCGGGTTTGAGCACGATGCAGTTGCCGGCCGCCAGCGCCGGGGCGAGTTTCCACGCGGCCATCAGCAGCGGGAAGTTCCACGGAATGATCTGCCCGACCACGCCCAGTGGTTCGTGGAAATGATAGGCGGTAGTCAGTTCGTTGATTTCAGCGGCACCGCCCTCTTGAGCGCGGATGCAACCGGCGAAGTAACGGAAGTGGTCGGCGGCCAGCGGCACGTCAGCGTTGAGGGTTTCGCGCACGGCCTTGCCGTTGTCCCAGGTTTCGGTGACGGCGAGGATTTCCAGGTTCTGTTCGATGCGGTCAGCGATTTTCAGCAGCACCAGCGAGCGGTCCTGCGCCGAGGTTTTGCCCCAGGCATCAGCGGCGGCATGGGCGGCGTCGAGAGCCTTTTCGATGTCGGCGGCGCTGGAGCGCGGGAATTCGGCGATCACTTCACCGGTGACCGGTGAGGTATTGGTGAAGTACTCGCCATTGACCGGGGCGACGAACTCGCCGCCGATGAAATTGCCGTAGCGCGGTTTGAAGGAAACGATGGCGCCAGGTGTTCCGGGTTGTGCGTAGATCATGATGGGCCTCTGTCTGGGTCGATGCCTGTCAGGCCAACAGGCGATGAACCGATAGTAGAGAGCCCCGCCTGTCAGACGAATGCGCCGTTGGCAGGGGGACTCTCGTTATTTGGTAGTAGAAGGCGCCGCTGTGTCAGCGGCTTTTGTGGCGAGGGAGCTTGCTCCCGTTCGGCTGCGAAGCAGTCGTAAATCCAAACGACTCGGTTGGGGCCGGGAACGTTGGGGGCGGCTTCGCAGCCCAGCGGGAGCAAGCTCCCTCGCCACAGGTCATTCATCGCCACTCAGGTTGTGGTTGCCAGGGTTAGTGCTTGGCAACCAGGTCCTTCGGCAGCTTGAAGGTCCACAGCATGCCGCCCTGGTTGAAGTCCTTGATGCGCTTGGCCACTTCGCCGCCCCACAGCGGTACCGCGCCGCCCCAGCCGGAGAGCACCGAAACGTATTGTTCGCCATCCATTTCCCAGGTGATGGGCGAGCCGAGCACGCCGGAGCCGGTCTGGAATTCCCAGACTTTCTCGCCGGTCTTGGCGTTGAACGCTTGTAGGAAACCTTCCGGCGTACCGGTGAACACCAGGTTGCCCTTGGTGGTCAGCACCCCGCCCCACAACGGCGCGAAGTTCTTGTGGCGCCAGACTTCCTTGCCGGTTTTCGGGTCGATGGCGCGCAGCACGCCGATGTAGTCTTCATTCAATGGCTTGATGGTGAAACCGGCGCCGAGGAACGCCGCGCCTTTTTTATAGGCGATGCCTTCGTTCCAGATGTCCATGCCCCACTCGTTGGACGGCACATAGAACAAGCCGGTGTCGCGGTTGTAGGCCATCGGCATCCAGTTTTTCGCCCCCAGGAACGCCGGCGCTACAAACACCGAACTGCCTTTGGCCTCGGAGCCCGGTGCACCCGGACGGCTGTCTTCGTTGTAGATCGGCCGACCGTTTTTATCCAGGCCACTGGCCCAGGTGATCTTGTCCACGAACGGGAAGCCGCGGATGAATTTGCCGTTGGTGCGATCCAGCACATAGAAGAAACCGTTACGGTCCGCGGTGGCCGCGGCTTTGATTTCCTTGCCGCCTTCGTTGTAGTTGAACGACACCAGTTCGTTCACGCCGTCATAGTCCCAGCCGTCGTGAGGGGTGCTCTGGAAGTGCCATTTGATCGTGCCGTCGTCCGGGTTCAGCGCCAGGCGCGAGGACGAGTAAAGGTTGTCGCCAGGGCGCAGGTGCGAGTTCCAGGGTGCCGGGTTGCCGGTGCCGAACAGCAGCAGATTGGTTTCCGGGTCGTAGTAGCCGCCCAGCCACGGCGCCGCGCCGCCGGTTTTCCACAAATCGCCCGGCCAGGTCTTGCCCGCTTCGCCGCCGGAGATGCCGTTCTCTACGGCCTTGCCGTCTTTGTAGACGTAGCCCATGTGGCCTTCGACCGTTGGCCGGGTCCACAGCAGGTCGCCGTTTTTCGGGTCGTAGGCTTCGATCTTGCCCACCACCCCGAACTCGCCACCGGCAACGCCAGTGATCAGTTTGCCGTTGATCACCAGAGGCGCGGCGCTGATGGAGTAGCCTTCCTTGTGGTCGGCGACTTTCTTGCTCCATACCACTTTGCCGGTGTCTTTATTCAGGGCCACGAGCTTGGCGTCGAGGGTGCCGAAGATCACCAGGTCGCCATACAGCGCCACGCCACGGTTGATCACGTCACAGCACGGACGGATGTCATCCGGCAGGCGCGCATCGTATTGCCAAAGCTTGCGGCCGGTGCGCGCATCCACCGCGAACACCCGTGAGTAGGAGCCGGTCATGTACATCACGCCGTCCTTGATCATCGGCTGCGCTTGCTGACCGCGCTGTTTTTCACCGCCGAACGAAAAGGCCCAGACCGGGCGCAGGTCTTTCACGTTGTCGACATTGAGGGTGTCCAGCGGGCTGTAGCGCTGACCCTGGACGCCCAGGCCATTGGTGACGACCTGTTCCGGATTCTTCGGATCCTGGAGGATGTCTTGATCGGAGACTGCGGCCATTGCCTGGCCGGACAACAGCATGGCACTGAGCAGCACGCTCAAGACGAAGGGTTGGCGACGTGCGGGTTGGGTCATGACGGCTACCTCTGCGGTTTTTGTTATACCCGGGAAATTTTCCCGGTCTGGTGCAGATTCTTGGGCGCCGCCGCCCTTGCAACAATTGCCCGCAATGCGGAGATTTCTAGTTCCTTGGTAGCGGGTCGGAGGAGATGGGAACGATCGATCACCACGATCAGCGTTACTGGCGCGTGCCGGAATCCACCCGCGTCATCTGCGCGCGCTCATAGCGCGGGTACAAATGGCTGACGCTGCGGATCAGCTCATAACGGCTCAGGTTGATCCCGGCGAAACGTTCGGGGATGGGGCTGCGGATCATCTCGGCCATGTCGCTGCCGTTCGCCGCACCCTCGCGCATGAGTTGATCGAGCCAGGAGAGGTAATCGCGCATTTGCTCGAACGGTTTGCTGTCCGTTGCCACGGGGCCATGACCGGGGACGATCAGCGTCCACGGCAGCCCCTGAAGCGTGGCGATATCCGCCAGCCACACCGACAACCCCGGGCTGTTCGGCGTGGTCAGGGCCCGCTGATAAAACACCAGATCCCCGGCAAACAGCACGCCGGTTTTCTGGTCGAGAATAGCCAGATCCGCGCCGGTGTGCCCACCCAGACTCAGCAGCCGCAAATCGTGGTTCCCAAAACTTTGCACACCTGGCGTCAGCGTCTGCGTCGGCAACACCACTTCGGTGCCGCGCATCCAGTCACCCACCAGTCGATACATGTTCTCGGCCATCGCATCACCCTGTTGATGCAACAGCTCGGTGGTGCCGGCCAGTGCACCAATCGGCACGTCGGTGAAGGCCTGATTGCCCAGCACATGGTCGGGATGGTGATGGGTCAGCAACACCTGGATCACTGGTTTATCGGTGGTTGCGGCAATCGCTTTGCGCAGGGCCTCGCCGTAGCGCTTCGATGGCCCGGTGTCGATCACCACCACCCCTTGCCCGGTGACGATGAACGCGGTGTTGACGATGTTGCCGCCGTTGTTCTTGGCGAAGTTATCGGTGCTGCCCTCAAGCAGCCAGGTGTCTTCGGCAATCTGTCGGGGCTTGAGTGCGTAATCGGGATCGGCCAGGGTCGGCAGGCTCACACAGATGAACAACAACAGCATCCAGCGCATCAAACGCTCCTTGGGTCAGGGTATGGCCGCATCGAATTGATTGCCGCTGTTGTCGCGCAGTATCAGGCGCGTCTGCCCCGCACCTTCGATGTCGAAAGCCAGGTTGGGGTTTTCGCTGACCGCCGGGAACAGCTCCAGACGCGCCAGTACCCGGTCGTCTGAGTCCCGCAGCTCGGCCTGGTTGAGGAAAAATTCCGGGATGCCGCTGACCATACCGTTGTCCATCGGATGCGCCACTTGCAAACGCACGCGACTGAACTCATCACGGGGATAACGACCGCCAAGCACTTCGCCGATGTGTTCTTCCCAGCCCGGCTGGGTGCGCACCACGCTCGGCGCCGTGCAACCGCCGCCGGCCGCGTCGATCAGGGTCGAACCGACATGCCACAGTCCGTCGCGGGTCAACACCGCCGCGCGCAATGGCGTGGCCTGTTCAACGCGGATGCGGATCGACAGCCAGGGCAGCACACCGGTCAAAGGCTCGAAGTCGACGATTTTCGGCAGCGGGTTGAGTTCGGCCCAGGCAAGGATTCGCACCACTTCGCCCTTGAACGCCCGAGCGTCGATTTCCAACGGCACTTGCCGGGCGTCTTCGGCGAACGGCGGTGCCAGCAGCTTGACCCGCTCGTCGAACACGAACGGTGCGTCGCCAAGCATCTGCTTGTGATAGAACGCCCACATCACCGACGGCACCGGATCGACCTCAACCGCCTGCGCGGCCAAGGGCAACCAGCAGGCCAACAGCCAACGCGCGCGCCAGTTCATTGTTGATACATCTCGGGCACGTCATAGCGCAGGCCGTAATGGGCATAAATGCTTTTGAGCGTGCCCTCGCGAATCAACGTTTCCAACGCCTCTTCCACGGCATAGGCCAGTTGCCGGTTGCTTTCATGCACCGCCATGCCGATCTCCCAGCGTTGCTTACCCATGTTCGGATAGGCGTTTTCCGCCAGCGCCACTTGCGGATCGGCGGCCTGATGCACCTGCCAGTCGATCTCGCCGCGCATCGCCATCACCGCGTCGACTTCACCGGCCTTCATCGCGGCAAACGCCTGGGGCACACCGGGGTAATGGTGGGTCTTGGCGGCGAGCATGCCGTTGAACACCGAGGTCAGGTAAAACGACGGCACGCTGTCGACTTCGACGCCAATCGGGTGCTGCTGGAACACCGCGACGCTGGCCACCGAGTCCAGCCGACGACGGTCATACGCCACCTGCCATTGCTCGGTCTGGTACGGCCCGAACATCACCACATGGCCGTTCTCCAGTTCGCCCAGCTCATTGCGTTTCTGTGAGTAATCGCGGTCGTAGGGGACGCGCATCATCAGGTCGGCCAGTTGCTGATTGTGCAGCTGACTGGCCCGCCAGATGTAATCGCGCAGGTCGTCGTCGAGCTTCTCTCCGGCGGGCGCCCAGATCAGTTTCAGGCGTACCCCCATGGCCTTGGCCAAGGCCTGGGCGAGTTCGACATCGACTCCACGAGGCTGGCCGGCATCTTCGAAACTGTAGGGCGCGAAGTCCTTGTAGACCGCGACTTTCAGCTCGGCGGCGGCGATCATTTCGTCATAGGTCCGGACCTGTGCCTGCGCTGCCTGGCAGCACAACCACACAGCGCTGATCAACACCGCGAGCAGGCGCATGGGTCACTCCTCGACGTGCACGCTGTCCAGGTAGGTGCGTACCGCCCACAAGGCTTCCTGACTCAAATAGTCAGCCATCTTCGGCATGTACACTCGGCCATCACGCACGGCGCCATGGCGCACCCGTTCGACGAACCACTCGTCACCGGCTTCGGCGACGTCGAGCTTGCGCAAGTCAGGGGCGATGCCGCCGGACTTGGCTTCCAGACCATGACAGGCCGCGCAGTTCTGGTTGTAGGCCGAAGAGCCGATTTCCAACGCTTTATCGTGCTCCGGAGAGGAACGATACGGGTTCACCGCCGCCCAACCATCGGCATCGACCTGCACACCGGCATCCTTGATCGGGGTCAGTCCCTTGGTTTCGACGGCCTGGGGTACCACGTTGCCGTGAGCCCAGACGGAACCTGCGCTGATGAAGCCGGCCAGCAGTCCGGCAACGAGCAAGGCGTTGCGTTTTGTTGTCATTGTTATGCCCTCAAGATTGCACGCAGAACCTCTTTACAGAGGCTATGGCAGCCATCTTAGGAACCCCGTCGCACCAGCCCTATGCTGCTTTGGTGGTCGCGACCTACTCCCTTGGTAGTAGGGCTTGTGGTGAGCCGCCCAAGTATTTCCCACGCCGTTACTACCTTGGTACTGGCCCATCGGTACTTTCTGCATATTTCCCCGCCCGTCCAGGGTTCCTATGCTGGCGCTACCTGTGATGGAGTGCCTTATGCGCCAGCTCGCCCCTTATGCCTTGATCTACCTGCTGGCGATCGCCTGCGCCGCCGGGCTGGCGACCCAGAGTCAGGCGGCGGATGCTCCGTTGCAGGTGCGGATCGGCTACCTGGGGTATCGCCCCGATCCCGGGCCATTGCTGTCGAACGTTATTCCTGAACCGACCGATGCCGGCCTGCGGGGCGCTGAACTGGCAATCATCGACAGCAACAGCACCGGGCACTTTCTCAACCAGCGCTACGAGTTGGTCAGCGCCAATGTCGACAACCCCGACGCCTTGCTCGAAGCCGCCAAAGCCCAACACGAACAAGGCCTGCGCCTGTTTGTGGTGAATGCTCCGGCGGAAAACCTGCGCCGACTCAGCGCCATGCTCCCCGACAGCCTGCTGTTCAATGCCGGCAGCCCCGACGACAGCCTGCGCACTACCGATTGCCTGCCGAACGTGCTGCACAGCCTGCCAAGCCGGGCGATGCTGGCCGATGCGCTGGCGCAATTTCTGGTGCTGCGCAAATGGCAACGGGCGCTGCTGATCGTCGGCCCCACCGCCGACGATCAAGCCTATGCCGCCGCCCTGCGCCGGGCGGCGAAACGCTTCGGCCTGCAACTGGTGGCGGAGAAAGCCTGGAGCTTCGATAACGATCAACGGCGCAGCGCCCAGGCCGACATGCCGCTGTTCACCCAAACCGCCGAGTACGACGTGGTGCTGGTGGCCGATGAACGCGGCGATTTCGGCGAGTACGTGCCCTACCAGACCTGGTACCCACGGCCGGTCGCCGGCACCCAGGGCCTGACCCCGGTGGGCTGGCACAAGACCGTGGAAACCTACGGTGCCGCCCAGTTGCAAAAACGCTTCGAAGCCCTGGCCGGGCGCTGGATGAACGACCGGGATTTCGCCGCATGGATGGCGGTGCGCAGCATTGCCAGCGCGGTGGGCAAACTGCGTCAGGCCGATGCCATGGCGATTCGTACCCTTGAAATCAGCGAGCAATTGCCGCTGGACGGCTTCAAGGGTCGCAAGCTCAGTTATCGGCCGTGGAACGGTCAGTTGCGCCAGCCGATCCCCATCGTGCAACCCAGGGCGCTGGTCAGTACGTCGCCGCAAGACGGCTTCCTGCACCCCTTCAACGAAATGGACAGCCTGGGTTACGACAAAGCCGAGGTCAGTTGCCGCTTTCCCTGAAAGCTCTACCACCACAACAATAAGGAATCTGCCATGCGCCGCACCCTGCTTTCATGCGCTCTACTGCTCGCCGCCGGGCATGCGGCGGCCAGCACCGCCTGGGTCTCCAACGAAAAGGACAACAGCCTGAGCCTGATCGACATGCAGACCCTGCAAGTCACCGACACCCTGCCCGTCGGCCAGCGCCCGCGCGGCCTGTTGCTGTCCCACGACAACAAGCTGCTGTACATCTGCGCCAGCGATTCGGACCGGGTCCAGGTGATGGACGTCGCCACGCGCAAGATCATCAAGGAACTGCCCTCGGGCAAAGACCCTGAACAATTCGCCCTGCACCCTAACAATCGCTGGTTGTATGTCTCCAACGAAGACGATGCGCTGGTGACGGTGATCGACACCGAAACCTCCAAGGTGCTCGGGCAGATCAACGTCGGCGTCGAGCCCGAAGGCATGGCCGTCAGCCCCGATGGCAAATGGGCGGTGAACACCAGCGAAACCACCAACATGCTGCACTGGATCGACACCAGCACCCAGACCCTGGCCGACAATACGCTGGTGGATCAGCGGCCGCGTTTCGTCGAGTTCAATCCCGATGGCTCGCAGCTTTGGGCCTCGGCGGAAATCGGTGGCACGGTGACGATTCTCGATGTCGCCAGCCGCAAGATCCTCAAGACCCTGAGTTTCCAGATCAAAGGCGTGCACCCGGACAAAGTCCAGCCGGTGGGCATCAAGCTCAGCGCCGACGGCAAGTACGGCTTTGTCGCCCTCGGCCCGGCCAACCATGTGGCGGTGATCGACGCCAAGACCTTCGAAATTGTTGATTACCTGCTGGTGGGCCGACGGGTCTGGCAGATGGCGTTCACCCCGGATCAACGACAATTGCTGGCCACCAATGGCGTCAGTGGCGATGTGTCGGTGATCGATGTCGACACCCTCAAGGTCAGCAAATCGGTGAAGGTCGGGCGCTATCCATGGGGCGTGGTGGTGACGCCATGAACGCCCTCGAGGTCAGCGACCTGAGTTTCGCCTACGGCCCGCGCGAGGCCTTGCGTCAGGTGAGTTTCAGCCTGGCACCCGGGCGTTTTGCGGCGCTGCTTGGGCCCAATGGCGCGGGCAAATCCACTCTGATCGCCCTGCTCACCCGCCTCTATGATCTGCAACGCGGTGATATCCGGGTCGGCGGCTGCTCGTTGCGCGACGCGGCACGCCCGGCGCTCAAGCAATTAGGGGTGGTGTTTCAGCAAAGCACGCTGGATCTAGACCTCAGTGTCGAGCAGAACCTGCGTTATCACGCGGCGCTGCATGGTCTGTCCCGACGCCAGACCGGGCTGCGGGTCGACGCTGAGCTGGCGCGTCAGGCCCTGACCGAGCGCCGTCGCGAGCGGGTCCGCGAACTCAATGGCGGCCACCGCCGGCGGGTGGAAATCGCCCGCGCGTTGCTGCACGAACCACGCCTGTTGTTGCTTGACGAGGCCAGCGTCGGCCTCGACCCGGCCAGTCGCCTGGCGCTCAATCAGCACATCCGCAGCCTGTGCCGCGAGCAAACCATCAGCGTGCTCTGGACCACTCATTTGCTGGATGAAGTGCAACCCAGCGACGACTTGCTGATCCTGCATCAAGGCCGTTTGGTCGCCAGCGGACAAGCTGATGCGCTGAGCCTGGAACATGGCGGCGACCTCGATTCGGCCTTCGCTCGCCTGACCACCTCGCCCCCTTCAGGAGCAGTCAGCAGATGAACGCTTACTGGCAATGTTTCAGCGGTATCGTGCTGCGCGAATGGCTGCGCTTCGTGTTGCAGCGCACGCGGTTTCTCAGTGCGCTGGTACGGCCGTTGCTGTGGCTGCTGGTGTTCGCTGCCGGGTTCCGCGCGGCACTGGGCATCGCCATCATCGAGCCCTACGACACCTACATTCCCTATGAGGTTTACATCATCCCCGGCCTTGCCTGCATGATCCTGCTGTTCAACGGCATGCAAGGTTCGTTGTCGATGGTGTATGACCGGGAGATGGGCAGCATGCGCGTGCTGTTGACCAGCCCCCTGCCCCGGACCTTTCTGCTGTGCAGCAAATTACTGGCGACGTCGCTGATTTCGCTGTTGCAGGTGTACGCCTTCCTCGCGATTGCCTGGCTGTACGGCGTGCAACCGCCGGCCATGGGCCTGTTGCTGGCGTTGCCGGCGTTGCTGCTGGTGGCGTTGATGCTCAGTGCGCTGGGCCTGTTGCTGTCCAATGCGATTCGCCAACTGGAGAACTTTGCCGGGGTGATGAATTTCGTGATCTTCCCGCTGTTTTTCCTGTCGTCGGCGCTGTATCCGCTGTGGAAAATGCGCGATTCCAGCGAGTGGCTGTATTGGCTGTGCGCCTTGAACCCGTTCACCCATGCGGTGGAGCTGGTGCGCTTCGCGCTGTACGAACGCTTCAACCTCTTGGCGCTGGCGGTGTGCGCGGGGCTGACGCTGGTGTTCGCCCTGCTCGCCGTGCTCACCTTCAACCCGCAACATGCGGCCTTGCGTAAATCCGGCTGACTACTCCGAACGATAAAAAACAGGGCAAATTACTACTTTGGTACTGGTTTACCTGTCTATCGTCGCATTCACAACGCATCGCTACTGGCATGTAATGGGTTCATAACTATAAGGACTGACCCCTATGCCGCGTGCCCGACGTGTTCTGTTGCGCCCTTCTCTCGCTGCGCTGTCGCTGAGCCTGTTGCTGGGCACCGCACAGGCCGAAACAGCGCTGTTCTCCGCCGACGGTTATCGCATCGGTCTGTACCGCAGCCCGACCCCGACTCAGCTCCAGGGCGCGAGCATCATCGACACGCCCGCCCTGCAAGACCTGCTCAAGCAGACACCCCCGCCGGTGCTGATCGACGTCTACCGCCGACAATGGCTACAGGGCCGCTTCATCGAAGACCAGCCCCACGAAAACCTGCCCGGCAGCCATTGGCTGGCCAATACCGGTGACGGCGATCTGACGCCCGACTGGCAAGACTATTTTGCGCGTAACCTGAACACATTGACCGCTGGCGATCACACGCAACCGTTGGTCTTTTACTGCCGCTCCGATTGCTGGTTGAGCTGGAACGCGGTAAAACGCGCTGCTTCCATGGGCTATAAAACACTGTATTGGTACCGCGACGGACTGGATGCCTGGCAAGCGGCGAATCTGCCCGTGACACAGGCGAAGCCCGAGCCTTTTCCCTGACTTGAGCATTTGCGTGTTGTTGCCACACCCTGAAAAAAAATAATGAGGTGAAAGGCCATGTACAAAATTCTGATTGCCGACGATCACCCGCTGTTTCGTGAAGCCATTCATAACGTCATCAGCGACGGTTTCCCCGGCAGCGAGGTCATGGAAACCGCCGACCTCGACAGCGCCCTGGCCCTGACCCAGGAACACGACGACCTGGACCTGATCCTGCTCGACCTGAACATGCCCGGCATGCACGGCCTCAATGGCCTGATCAACCTGCGCAACGAGGCGCCGACCATTCCGGTGGTGATCGTCTCGGCCGAACAGGACAAGCAGATCGTGCTGCAAGCCATCACCTATGGCGCGGTGGGGTTCATCACCAAGTCCTCGCCACGGGCGCAGATGACCGAAGCCATCCAGCAGATTCTCAATGGCAATGTGTACCTGCCGCCGGACATCATCCGCACGCAAAAGAGCGGTGCCAGCCGGCGCATGAGCGAGACTCCGAGCTTCCCGCCGGAGCTGCTCCAGGCGCTGACCCGCAAACAGCTGCTGGTGCTTGAACGCATGACCAAGGGCGAGTCGAACAAACAGATCGCCTACACCCTGGAAATCGCCGAAACCACGGTCAAGGCCCACGTCTCGGCGATCTTGCGCAAACTCAATGTGCACAACCGGGTGCAGGCGATATTGAGTGCCGGGGATATTGATTTCGGGTCGTATCTTCGGCGGTAACTGCCCGGTTTGAAAGCTGACCTGTGGCGAGGGAGCTTGCTCCCGCTCGGCTGCGAAGCAGTCGTCAATCCAGGCGACTCGGTGGTTTGTAAAGGGCCGCTTCGCGCCCCAGCGGGAGCAAGCTCCCTCGCCACAGGTTAGGTGTTATCTGGATGGGCCGAGCAAATAACTCATCGCCGTCTTGAGCTTCATCGGCCGCACCGGTTTGTGCATCAGGGTGTGGCCCAGTTCGCGGATCTGTTGTTTGAGTTCGTTGCTGTAGTTGGCGGTGATCATCATCGCCGGGATCGCCGAAGCGCGACGGGCGTTGATGCGGGCCACGGCGTCGACACCGTTCTGCTCGTCATCCAGGTGATAGTCGGCGATCAACAGGTCGGCTTCGGCGTGATAATTATCCACTTGCCGCGCCAGGTCCTCCTCCGAGAGTGCCGTGACCACCCGGCAGCCCCAACCTTCGAGCAAGGTGCGCATCCCGGCACAAATTGCCGCGTCGTTGTCCAGCACCCACACCCGTGCACCGCGCAGGCGCTCGAGCATCGGTTCACTCATCAACAAACTCGGCAATGCCTTCGGCGCCGTGGCGCTCAAAGGCACTTCGACGGAAAACATCGAGCCCTTGCCCGGCCATGAACGCACGTGAATCCGGTGGCCAAGAATACGCGCGATTTTCTCGACGATCGCCAGGCCCAGCCCCAAGCCGCGATCTTGATCGGGGCGCTGTACGTCACCGCGTTTGAACTCCTGAAAAATCTCCTCCAGACGGTTCTCGGCAATGCCCATGCCGCTGTCCCAGACTTCGATGGTCAGCCGCTGGTGATGGCGCCGGCAACCGAGTACCACCCGCCCGCTGTAGGTATAGCGGATTGCGTTGCTCAGCAGGTTGCGCAGGATCCGCGCGAGCAATTGAATGTCACTGCGCACCAGCGCCGAACACGGGATGAAATGCAGCTCGAGGCCTTCACTGCGGGCCACTTGGGTGTATTCGGCGGCGAGGTTTTCCAGCAATTCGCTGAGAGCGAACGGCGCAATGTCGGCCTTGATCACCCCGGCATCCAGTTTGGAAATGTCCACCAGTGTGCCCAACAGGTTTTCCACGTCTTCCAGGGAATTGCTGACATTGCGCACCAGATTTTCGTTGGCCACTGGTTCCCGGCGCTCCAGCAACGCGCTGGTAAACAATCGTGCGGCGTTGAGCGGTTGCAGCAGGTCATGGCTGACGGCAGCGAGAAATTTGGTCTTCGACAGGTTGGCCTGCTCGGCCTCGAGCTTGGCCTCGCGCAAGCGTGATTCCACGCGGCGGCGCTCGTCGATTTCGCGCAGCAATTGGTCATTGAGGGTGGTCAGTTCGGTGGTGCGTTCGCGTACCCGCAACTCAAGGTTCTGATAGGCCTGATGCAGCGCCTCGGCGGTACGGCGGCGTTCGGTGATGTCGCGGATCAGTACGAAAATCCCCACCACTTCCCCGCTGGCCAGGCGATTGGGCACATAGGAGCGCAGCATGTAGCGCTCCTGATTGTTGATGTTGGTTTCGGCAAACTCGAACGTCACGCTCTCGCCGGCCAGGGCACGAGCCACATAGGCCTCGAGGCGCTGATAGTGCTGCTCGCTGTGCACTTCGCGCAGGCTCTGCCCGAGCATCACGCCCCGGGGCCAGCAGTACCATTCTTCATAGACTTTGTTGGTGAACTCATAGACCAGATCGGCATTCAGGTAGGCGATCAGCGCCGGCACATGGTCGGTGATCAAGCGAATCCAGCGCTCGCTTTCGCTGAGGGCTTCGGCATGCTGATAGCGTTCGGTGATGTCGGTGAAGGTGTTGACGAAGCCGCCGGTGGGCAACGGATGGGTGCGGATTTCCAGGACCCGGCCATCGTAGAGGCGCTGCTCGCATTCCTGCACGTACCGCCCGTTGGCATCGCGACTGGCCGGGGTCAGCAGGTTCAATTCGCTGTCGGCGATCACTTCGGCGAACGGCCGATGAGCCGCCACCGGGGCCAGGCCACTGAGTTCCAGGAAGCGCCGGTTCCACAACTCCAGAATGCCCTCGGCGTTGACCATCGCCACCCCTTGGGACAGGTTGTCGACCGCCCGTTGCAATAGGTGCGATTTCTGCGCCACCGCCTGCTCGCGGCGCAGGGTTTCGCTGAGTTTGACGTCGGTAATGTCGGTGAACAGGATCACCCGCCCGCCTTCCTGGGTCGGCCGCTCGCTGACTTGCAGCCAACGGCCATTGTGCAGGCGATAGAGCAGGCTTTCGTCGACAGGCGACCGGGGTTCTTCACTGAACAACCCGGTCGAAGTCATCAACCGTTTGACCTCACTCAGGCGCATGCCCGCGTTGATCCGTACCCGGCTGTTACCCCAAAACGCCTTGAAACGGCTGTTGAACAGCACGATCCGCTGCTCGGCATCGAACAGCACAAAAGCGTCGGAGATGCTTTCAATGGCGTCGATCAAGTGTTGATGGGCGGTTTCGGCCCGTAGCCGCGCTTCGCTGAGCAAATGGTTGCCAGCCTTGAGTTCGGCCATGGCCTGGTTCAGGGCGTCGGTGCGCTCACGCACCTGTTCGGCCAGCACCACCGAATGCTGGAACGCCGCATACGGGTCGTTGCCCCGGGTGATACCGGACTCGATGCGTTCGATCAACGCGTCATTGATGCGCTGCAATTTTTGGTTCTCGTGCCGCAGGCTGGCGATTTGCGCCTGAAGGTCAGCGCTGTCCAGGGGCGCGTCCTCGGGCAATGGCAACCCCGGTGAAGGTCTGGTTGATGTGCATGCCATTGAACTGTTCTCCGTAGGTGTTGAAACCCATCACCCGCTGGTCCCGCAAAAACGCGCCGATCTGCTCGAGACTGCCGGCGTCCTCCAGTTCCAGGCGCCGGAGAAAACAGTCACAGCCGATGGTCAGCAACAATTCCCCGAGACGCTCGCGCAAGCCCTCGAACAAGCCTTGCAGATTCGGCAGCATGGGGCCGGGTTTCATGACGGTGAGGACGATGCCGTTTTCCACCGCACAGTAGAAACTCAGGCTCAGGTCTGGGTGAACCTGCTGGATCGCCCGCACGTAATACTGATCGTTGATCCGTACCGCCAACGGGTGTGCGGCAAAGGTCCGGTAATCGAGGTCGGCCACCGGCACGCCGATATGCCGGGCGTACTCCTCGGCGGCCGGTTCGGCGTTGAGTTCGAATACCCGGCGCGAAGTGCTGTCGGCAGCGGTGACCACCAGTTTTTCGGCCCTGGGCAGGATGTGGTGGGTGGTGAAGACTTCGAAGTCCAGCCAGGTATTGACCAGCACCACCACCGCCGCGCCGCTGTGAAACTCGCCGCCGAAATACACATGGGTGTGGGTCAGGTAATTGTCGTCGCCGGCCGAACCGCCGAAATGCGGAATATCGCCCAACGCCGCGCTCAAGGCCGCGAGCACCATTTCTTCACGACTGGACAAGCCATCGAGCAGGGTCAGGGCGAAGCTGTTGCCCTTGATCGGCGCCAGGGTATTGCTGCGACAACCGCTGACCAGGCGCTCGACCATTTGCTGGGCATCGATCAGGCTGAAATGCTCCATCTCATCGATCAGTTCGGTAGAGATGGAAAAGTGCCGATGATCGAAGCCCACCGCGGTCACGCAGCTGCGGCCATAACCTTGGGGGGTGATTTCGCCGGCACTGGTGCAGCCCACCAGCCGAATGCCGCCGAAGCTCTGCTGCAACGCCTGCCCCAGCGCCTGCAAGTCGTACTCGGCGGAACAGAAGAACAGCACGAAGCCCAAATGCGGGTGCAAGAGTTGTCGCGCCAGATCCTGCGCCGCTTGCTGGGCATCGATGGCCTGGGACATGGCACTGACCACACCGTCGCTCTGAACCTGCTGCATCGTCGCCCCTCGCCTGTATGAGGCTCGAGTGTACGAAGCCTGCGGGCGGCGACGAATGCTACTTGGGTAGCGGGTGGGTGGTTCGATGGGATGAGAATGGTGGCCTGATCAGTGGGTGACTAGCGCAATTGTGGCGAGGGAGCTTGCTCCCGCTGGACTGCGAAGCAGTCCCCTAATACTGGCCGATGCGCGACCAGGATCGGGGCCGCTGCGCGACCCAACGGGAGCAAGCTCCCTCGCCACAGCAAGCTCCCTCGCCATAAGGAGTGGTTAGTCAACCCCTACCAGGTCAACACCGCCCCCACCGCAAACGTATCGGTGTTTTCATTCTGGGCGCTGGTGTCGTGGCCGTTGATTTCGAACTGGTTGTACTCGGCCACCAGCTTGAGGTTGTCGTTGACGTCATGGAACAGCGCAACGCCGCGAGTCTCGTAATCGGCACCGCTGCCCACCACGCCGTTACCGTCGTCCTTGGTCTTGCCATAAGACAAGGCCAGGCGGTTCTTGCCCAGTTTGTAGGAGCCCTGCAACAGGTAACCGTTGCTGTCGACATTACGCAGGGTCGGTTCACCGGCATTGTTGGTGAAGAACGGGTTAATACCTTTGGCCTGGAAACCGGAGCCGGTCAGCGACAGCCCGCCCATCTTCGCCTGCACACCGTAACCGACACCTTTGGAGGTGACGGACTCGACGTTGGAGTCGGTGTTGTCGGAGGTCTGGTAGCTACCGTTGAGCCAGCTGTAAATCTTCGCTCCGCCGAGGTCGAACTGATAGGTGATCTCGCTCTCGGTACGCGGGTTCTTCTGGTAGGCCTTGCCGGTTGCGCTGCTGTCGTTGGTGTCGACCGGGTCCATGATCCCCACCGCCACCCGCAAGCCGTCCATCATCGGGGTGCGATAGGTAATCTGCGAGGTCGGGAACGGGTACGGATAACCGCTGCCGATGTTGCCGAACGACACCCCCCCGCCGTCCACCAGGCCCAACGTATCGCTGACCTGACCGTAACCGGCGAGCAGTTCGTCGAGCAGGATGTTGGAACGGGCAAACAGGCCGAAGTCCTTGCCGATCAGCACCTCGCCCCACTCCGGGTTGGCCACCGTGCCGTAGAACTGCCGCACGTCAATGGCGGTGTTGGTGCCGTTGGTTTCGCTGTCATTGATGGTCACCCAGAACGAGGCCCGGGCGCCGAGCTTGAGGTCATCGACCTGCTTGCCCATGTTGAAACCCAGATAGTTAGGCAAAAAACCCATCTTCACCCGCGCCTGGCGCCGGTCGTACTGATCGCCGGCCCGGTCCACGTTGCTATTGACGTAGAAGGCGTTGATGTAGCCATCGGTGGAGAAAGTGGTCTGGTCCTTGTCGTACAGCATGATCTCGGCCTGGACCATCGAGCTCAGGCCCAGGGATGACAGACTAACGATGAAAGCCGGCAAGAAACGATGCTTGAAATTCTTATTGTTGTGCATGACGCGCTCCGCTACGGGGACTTGATGTCGGAGGCGATTATCGAAAGCGGACAGGCGGCGTCATACGCTGCCTTGGGGGCGGTTGTCGGGTGCTTTGGGCTGGCCGGTAGCGCGCGGCAAATTCGGCGTAAGACCGCCCGTCGGCCAGGCCCGGAACTTAGGGTGTAAGCCTGCGGGCCACACAGACGTCCACAGGAACCGGTGCGCTAGGCGAGTGCTCTAAACAGCATGTAAACGGCTACCACCACGCAGACGCTGGCAAAGCCGATCTGCAACCCTCGGGCCGGCACCCGCGCGCAGAGTTTTCGGCCGAGGATCATCCCGACGATGCTGGCGACAATGAACGACACGCCCAAACCATCGATCCGCACCCCGGCGTGAAACGCGCCAATCACCCCGATGATCGAGATCAGGCTGATCACCATCAACGACGTGGCGACGATCCCGCGCATCTGCACATCGGTCAGTTGCTTGAACGCAGGCACTATCAGAAAACCGCCACCGACCCCGAGCAACCCCGAGACCACGCCAGTGACCGCGCCGAGCGCGGCAAGGGTCGCGGTGCATTTGGCGGTCCAGGAAAAACGCCCGGTCTGTTGATCGAGCATGCAGTTCTTCTGGCCCCAGTTGGCGTGGCCGTGGTCGCTCGGACCGGCGTCGAGCTTTTCCGGGCGCAGCATCCGCCAGGCCACCATGACCATCAGCAGACTGAACAGGATTTTCAGGATCTTTTCCGGCAACTGATGAGCGAAGTAGATACCCACCGGCGAAAACACCGCGCCAAGCAAAGCAATCAACAGCGCCGCGCGATAGCGCACCAGACCATGGCGCAACCCGTCGATCGCACCGATCGCCGCCGCACTGCCCACCGCGAACAACGCGACGGGCGCCGCCTGGGTCATGGTCAAACCCAGCCCGAGCACCAGCGCCGGCACCGCAAGAATACCGCCACCGGCTCCGGTCAAGCCGAGCACCAGGCCCATGACCAGGCCAAAAAAACTTGCCAACAACATAAAACACTCATGATCCGCGAAAAAAGGCCGGGGACGCCCGGTATCGATTGAGTGACAGGATAGAGCCCGCACAGTTTTTTTCATTAATTGAATTGATGCGGGGCTGGTCAACGCAGGGAAAATGAAACTACCCTCAAGGCTTGTCCAAACAGAAACAGCCACCATGCCCGCCTTGATTGAAGCCTTCCTCGACCCCGCATCCAAGACCTACAGCTACGTAATCTACGAGCACGATGGCGGGCACTGCGCGATTGTCGACCCGGTGCTCGATTACAACGCCGCCGCCGGGCGCACTTCGACCGTCCAGGCCGACAGGATCATCGCCTTCGTTCGCCAACACCAGTTGCAGGTGCAATGGCTGCTGGAAACCCATGCCCACGCCGACCACCTGTCGGCCGCGCCTTATCTGCGCCGGGAACTGGGGGGCAAGATTGCGATTGGTCAGTCGATCAGCAAGGTTCAGGGGGTGTTCAAGACACTGTTCAATCTTGAACCAGGATTCAGGACCGACGGTTCGCAGTTCGATCACCTGTTCGCGCCAGACGAGTCATTCCGCATCGGCAACCTCAAGGCCACGGCCCTGCATGTGCCAGGGCATACTCCGGCAGATATGGCTTATTTGATCGACGGCGATGTGATTATGGTGGGCGACACGTTGTTCATGCCGGACGTCGGCACCGCGCGTTGCGACTTCCCCGGCGGCAACGCCAACCAGATGTTCGCCTCGATCCGCAAACTGCTGGCCTTCCCCGCCAGTGTGCGTCTCTTCGTTTGCCACGATTACCCGCCCGAGGGCCGCGCCCCGCAATGCCAGAGTACGGTTGGCGAGCAGCGCAAAAGCAACATTCATATTCACGACGGCGTCGACGAAGCCTCCTTCGTCGCGATGCGCACCCAGCGTGACGCCGGTTTGTGCATGCCGACGCTGTTGCTGCCGGCGATTCAGGTGAATGTGCGGGCAGGGAATTTGCCGCCCGCGGAAGACAATGGCGTGACCTACCTGAAAATCCCCCTGAACCAACTCTAGCCCCGAACGCTGCCTCGCGGTGCTCGACAGCTGCTACGGCCGCTACAACTGCGATCTTCAATTGGCCAGGGTCAGACCATTCGCCGGCAACGGCAACGCCGTCTTGTAGCGCACTTGCTTGAGCGCAAAGCTCGAACGAATGTTCGCCACTCCCGGCACCTTGGTCAGAAAGTCCATCATGAAGCGCTCCAGCGACTGGATGGTCGGCACCAACACACGGATCAAATAGTCCGGGTCGCCGGCCATCAGATAGCACTCCATTACTTCCGGGCGATCAGAAATCGCCTCTTCGAAATGCTGCAACGCCTCTTCCACCTGCTTCTCCAGGCTGACGTGAATGAACACATTCACATGCAGCCCCAGCAAGTCGGCATCCAGCAACGTCACCTGCTCGCGAATCAGCCCTAATTCTTCCATCGCCTTGACCCGATTGAAGCACGGCGTGGGCGACAGGTTCACCGAGCGCGCGAGGTCGGCGTTGGTGATGCGCGCGTTCTCCTGAAGGCTGTTGAGAATGCCGATGTCGGTACGGTCCAGTTTGCGCATGAGACAAAAACACCTGTTTTTTATGTTTATGCAGATTTTTTATCCTCAAATGACCTCCAGCGCAACGAAACACAGAGAAATATTCTTCTTGGCCCGGCCTATGATTGTTGTAGGACAAGAATTCTTTTACCGAAGAATGACTGCCAGCTCACTACAAGAAATTCACAAGATCGAGCGTAGAAGCCATGAACCAAGCGTACGAACCGCTGCGCCTGCACGTGCCCGAACCTTCGGGCCGTCCCGGCTGCAAAACCGACTTCTCCTACCTGCATTTGACCGATGCCGGCACGGTGCGCAAACCCCCAATCGACGTAGAACCGGCCGATACCGCTGATCTGGCCAAAGGCCTGATTCGCGTGCTCGACGACCAGGGCAATGCCCTCGGCCCATGGGCTGAAGGCGTACCCGTCGAGATCCTGCGTAAAGGCATGCGCGCCATGCTCAAGACACGGATCTACGACAACCGCATGGTGGTCGCCCAGCGCCAGAAAAAAATGTCGTTCTACATGCAGAGCCTCGGCGAAGAAGCCATCGGCAGCGCCCAGGCCCTGGCCCTGAACATCGACGACATGTGCTTCCCCACCTACCGTCAGCAAAGCATCCTGATGGCTCGCGAAGTGCCGCTGGTGGACCTGATCTGCCAACTGCTGTCCAACGAGCGCGATCCGCTCAAGGGCCGTCAGCTGCCGATCATGTACTCGGTCAAGGAAGCCGGTTTCTTCACCATTTCCGGCAACCTCGCCACCCAATTCGTCCAGGCGGTGGGCTGGGGCATGGCCTCGGCGATCAAGGGCGACACCAAAATCGCCTCGGCGTGGATCGGCGACGGTGCCACTGCTGAATCGGACTTCCACACCGCCCTCACCTTCGCCCACGTGTACCGTGCGCCGGTGATCCTCAACGTGGTCAACAACCAGTGGGCGATCTCGACATTCCAGGCGATTGCCGGCGGTGAAGCCACCACCTTTGCCGGACGCGGCGTCGGTTGCGGCATCGCCTCCCTGCGGGTCGATGGCAACGATTTCTACGCGGTCTACGCTGCATCCGCCTGGGCTGCCGAACGCGCGCGGCGCAACCTCGGCCCGACCATGATCGAATGGGTCACCTACCGCGCCGGCCCGCACTCGACCTCCGATGATCCTTCCAAATACCGTCCTGCCGACGACTGGAGTCACTTCCCGTTGGGTGACCCGATTGCTCGCCTCAAGCAGCACCTGATCAAAATCGGTCAGTGGTCCGAGGAGGAACACGCCGCTGTCAGCGCCGAACTGGAAGCCGAAGTGATCGCCGCGCAGAAAGAAGCCGAGCAGTACGGCACCCTCGCCGGCGGCCAGATTCCGAGCGCCGCGACCATGTTCGAAGACGTCTACAAAGAGATGCCGGAGCACTTGAAGCGCCAGCGTCAGGAGTTGGGGATCTGACATGAACGATCACAACAATAATATTCAGTTGGAAACCGCCATGACCACGACCACCATGACCATGATCCAGGCCCTGCGCTCGGCCATGGATGTGATGCTTGAGCGTGACGACAACGTCGTGGTGTTCGGTCAGGACGTCGGCTACTTCGGTGGTGTGTTCCGTTGCACCGAAGGCCTGCAGACCAAGTACGGCACCTCCCGCGTATTCGATGCGCCAATCTCCGAAAGCGGCATCGTCGGCGTCGCCGTGGGCATGGGTGCTTACGGTTTGCGGCCGGTGGCCGAGATCCAGTTCGCCGACTACGTGTATCCGGCATCGGACCAGATCATTTCCGAAGCGGCGCGCTTGCGTTATCGCTCGGCCGGCGAGTTCACCGCGCCGATGACCCTGCGCATGCCCTGCGGCGGCGGCATCTATGGCGGCCAGACTCACAGCCAGAGCATCGAGGCGATGTTCACCCAGGTCTGCGGCTTGCGCACCGTCATGCCATCCAACCCTTACGACGCCAAAGGCCTGCTGATCGCCTCCATCGAAAACGATGACCCGGTGATCTTCCTCGAGCCAAAACGCCTGTACAACGGCCCGTTCGACGGTCACCACGAGCGCCCGGTGACCCCATGGTCGAAGCACCCGGCCGCGCAAGTGCCGGACGGTTACTACACCGTGCCGCTGGATGTTGCCGCCATCACCCGTCCGGGCAAGGACGTGACCATCCTGACCTACGGCACCACGGTTTATGTGTCGCAAGTCGCCGCTGAAGAAACCGGCATCGATGCCGAAGTCATCGACCTGCGCAGCCTGTGGCCGCTGGACCTGGAAACCATCGTCAAGTCGGTGAAGAAAACCGGACGCTGCGTAGTTGTTCACGAAGCGACCCGTACCTGCGGATTCGGCGCCGAGCTGGTCGCGCTGGTGCAAGAGCATTGCTTCCACTACCTGGAAGCGCCAATCGAGCGCGTGACCGGTTGGGACACCCCCTACCCGCACGCGCAAGAGTGGGCGTATTTCCCTGGTCCGTCCCGTGTGGGCGCGGCTTTGCATCGGGTTATGGAGGTCTGAATGGGCACGCACGTTATTAAAATGCCGGACATTGGCGAAGGCATTGCAGAAGTTGAATTGTCTCAGTGGCACGTCAAGGTCGGCGACATGGTCGTCGAAGATCAGGTGCTGGCCGATGTCATGACCGACAAGGCGATGGTCGACATCCCCTCGCCGGTGAACGGCAAGGTGATTGCACTGGGTGGACAGCCGGGCGAAGTCATGGCGGTCGGCAGCGTGCTGATCAGCATTGAAGTCGAAGGCGCAGGCAACGTTAAGGAATCGACTGCGCCAACGGCGGTTATTAAAGAAGCACCTATGGCGGCGCCGAAAGTTGAAGCCGTCGTAGAAAGCACACCGGCTGCAGCGGCCCCGCGTCCGGCTGCCGCTTGCCAAGGACCGATGGTCGCCCGCGAAGCCGACGAACGTCCGCTGGCCTCCCCGGCCGTGCGCAAGCATGCGCTGGACCTTGGCATTCAACTGCGCCTGGTGCGTGGCAGCGGCCCTGCCGGGCGGATTCTGCACGAAGACCTCGAAGCTTATCTGGCTCAGGGTCAGTCGAACGCATCGACGACCACCGCCGCTTACGCCCAGCGCAACGACGAACAGCAAATCCCGGTGATCGGCATGCGCCGCAAGATCGCCCAGCGTATGCAGGACGCCACCCAGCGTGCCGCCCACTTCAGTTACGTCGAAGAAATCGACGTCACCGCCGTCGAAGAGCTGCGTGCGCACCTGAACGAAAAACACGGTGCGACCCGTGGCAAGCTGACCTTGCTGCCGTTCCTGGTGCGCGCCTTGGTCGTGGCCCTGCGCGACTTCCCGCAGATCAACGCCCGTTACGACGACGAGGCCCAGGTCATCACCCGCCTCGGCGCGGTGCATGTGGGCGTCGCCACGCAAGCCGACATCGGTTTGATGGTGCCGGTGGTGCGTCACGCCGAAGCCCGCAGCCTGTGGGACAACGCCGCGGAAATCTCCCGCCTGGCCACGGCGGCACGCACTGGCAAGGCCAGCCGCGATGAGCTGTCCGGCTCGACCATCACCCTGACCAGCCTCGGCGCCCTGGGCGGCATCGTCAGCACGCCGGTGCTTAACCTGCCGGAGGTGGCGATCGTCGGCGTGAACAAAATCGTCGAGCGACCAATGGTGATCAAAGGCCAGATCGTGATCCGCAAGATGATGAACCTCTCCAGCTCCTTCGATCACCGCGTGGTCGATGGCATGGACGCGGCGCAATTCATCCAGGCCGTTCGTGGCTTGCTCGAACAACCCGCAACGCTGTTTGTGGAGTAAGGAATGCAACAGACTCTAAATACTACGCTGCTGATCATCGGCGGCGGCCCTGGCGGTTACGTGACAGCGATCCGTGCCGGTCAGTTGGGCATTTCGACTATTCTGGTGGAAGGCCAATCGTTGGGCGGCACCTGCCTGAACATCGGCTGCATTCCGTCCAAGGCGTTGATCCACGTCGCCGAACAGTTCCATCAGACACAGCACCACAGCCAATACTCGGCGCTGGGCATCAGCGTATCGGCGCCGACCCTGGACATCGGCAAAAGCGTCGAGTGGAAGGACGGCATCGTTGATCGCCTGACCACTGGCGTCTCCGCGCTATTAAAGAAGCACAAGGTCCAGGTCATCCACGGCTGGGCGAAAGTGATCGACGGTAAAACCGTTGAGGTCGGCGACACGCGGATTCAGTGCGAGCACCTGGTGCTGGCCACCGGTTCGACAAGCGTCAACCTGCCGATGCTGCCGATTGGCGGGCCGATCATCTCCTCCACTGAAGCCCTGGCGCCGAAAAGCGTGCCTAAACGGTTGGTTGTGGTCGGTGGCGGTTACATCGGTCTGGAGCTGGGGATTGCTTATCGCAAGCTCGGCGCCGAGGTCAGCGTAGTCGAGGCGCAGGATCGTATTCTGCCGGCCTACGATGCCGAACTGACCCATCCGGTGCACGAAGCACTCAAACAACTCGATGTGAAGCTTTACTTGAAGCACAGCGTTGAAGGCTTTGATTCACAAAGAAATTCACTGCAAGTTCGCGACCCGAACGGCGACATCCTGAATCTTGCAACCGATCAGGTGCTGGTGGCCGTCGGTCGCAAACCCAACACCCAGGGCTGGAACCTCGAAACCTTGAACCTGGACATGAACGGTTCGGCGATCAAGATCGACAACCGTTGCCAGACCAGCATGCGCAACGTCTACGCCATCGGCGACCTCAGCGGCGAACCGATGCTCGCCCACCGGGCCATGGCCCAGGGCGAGATGGTTGCCGAACTGATCAGCGGCAAACACCGCGAATTCAACCCGACCGCCATTGCCGCCGTGTGTTTCACCGACCCGGAACTGGTGGTGGTCGGCAAGACCCCGGACGAGGCCAAGGCTGCGGGGATGGACTGCATCGTGTCCAGCTTCCCGTTCGCCGCCAATGGCCGGGCGATGACACTGGAGTCGAAAAGTGGCTTCGTGCGGGTCGTGGCGCGGCGTGACAATCATCTGATTGTTGGCTGGCAGGCGGTGGGTGTGGGTGTTTCGGAGTTGTCGACGGCGTTCGGCCAAAGCCTGGAAATGGGCGCCCGGCTGGAAGACATCGCCGGCACCATCCACGCGCATCCGACGCTCGGCGAGGCGGTGCAGGAAGCGGCGCTGCGTGCGTTGGGGCACGCGCTGCATCTGTAACCGCTCAACTGTGGCGAGGGAGCTTGCTCCCGCTGGGCTGCGAAGTGGCCCCAACCGCGTCACTGCGATCTGCCTGATGCACCGCAGTGTCCGGTTTTACCAGTGCTGCGCACCGGAACGGGAGCAAGCTCCCTCGCCACAGGGTTTCGAATGATGAAAGATCGGCGACAAGTTTCATGAGCTGGCTAAGAAATCTGCCAATCACCCGATAGTCCGGGCTGCGATTTAGGCCCGGAATGAAGTATTGTTGTCCCCATCCAGAAAAATGTCAGAAGCCTTGAACCGTTTCGACGGTTGTTAAGTGATAGAGGGTGTCATGGGTAACGAAAGCATCAATTGGGACAAGCTGGGTTTTGACTACATCAAGACAGACAAGCGCTATCTGTCGCACTGGCGTAATGGCGAGTGGGACAAAGGCACCCTGACCGAAGACAACGTGCTGCACATCAGCGAAGGCTCGACTGCCCTTCACTATGGCCAGCAGTGCTTCGAAGGCCTGAAGGCCTACCGTTGCAAGGACGGTTCGATCAACCTGTTCCGCCCGGACCAGAACGCCGCCCGCATGCAACGCAGCTGCGCGCGCCTGCTGATGCCGCAAGTGTCCACCGAACAGTTCATCGAAGCGTGCAAGGACGTGGTCCGCGCCAACGAGCGTTTCATTCCGCCTTACGGCACCGGCGGCGCGCTGTACCTGCGTCCGTTCGTGATCGGCGTGGGTGACAACATCGGCGTGCGTACCGCACCCGAGTTCATCTTCTCGATCTTCTGCATCCCGGTCGGCGCCTACTTCAAGGGCGGCCTGACCCCACACAACTTCCAGATCTCCAGCTACGACCGTGCCGCTCCGCAAGGCACCGGCGCGGCCAAGGTCGGTGGCAACTACGCCGCCAGCCTGATGCCAGGCTCCCAGGCCAAGAAGGCGCACTTCGCCGACGCCATCTACCTGGACCCGATGACCCACACCAAAATCGAAGAAGTCGGCTCGGCCAACTTCTTCGGGATCACCCACGACAACAAGTTCGTCACCCCGAATTCCCCTTCGGTGTTGCCGGGCATCACCCGTCTGTCGTTGATCGAACTGGCCAAGACCCGTCTGGGCCTGGAAGTGGTTGAAGGTGACGTGTTCATCGACAAGCTGTCCGACTTCAAGGAAGCCGGTGCTTGCGGTACTGCCGCGGTGATCACCCCGATCGGCGGCATCAGCTACAACGACAAGCTGCACGTGTTCCACAGCGAAACCGAAGTCGGCCCGGTCACCCAGAAGCTCTACAAAGAGCTGACCGGTGTACAGACCGGCGACATCGAAGCGCCAGCGGGCTGGATCGTCAAGGTTTGATCTGACGCCACAGTCCGTTTGAACACAAAAGCCCGGCCATCACATTGAAGGCCGGGCTTTTTTTCGCCCGCGTTTCGTGCAAAACGCCACTAGACTTGCCACGTGCAACCGCCATCAACAGGTGCCACCACAACCATGGATAAATTCTGGCGAAAGTATCTGGCCTTGCTGGAAACCGACTTCACCACGCAGGTGTTCGACAACATCAAGAACCTGCTGGTGTGCGCCCTGTTGTTCGCGGCGGGCACCAACGCGTTGCGAGGCGGTCATCAACTGTTTATGGGATTGCTCGCCTCAAACCTTGCCGGCTGGGGGTTGATTGCAATATCAGCACTGTTGATGCTGCTCAGTGTCAGCGACGGCTTGCGCCGGCTGTCCAGGTTGCCGTATCACACGGCGTTCCAGATCATCCTGGGTCTGGTTTACCTGGTGCTGGCGGTGCGGGTGGTGGAGATCGTCTGGGATTTCAGAGCGTAGCGGTCACGGCACGAGGTGTCTGCCAACTCAGCTCATCCTGAGCAATCCGGGCAAATAACCACTCCACAAAGATCCGCGTGTGAGCCGTCACGTCCGGCGCAACACCGTAGTAATAACGCGGCAACGGCATGCGCAACTCGGGTAACGGGCAGATCAGGCGTCCGCTCGAGATATGGCTGCCCAACAAAGAGGTCGGGCACAGGGCAACGCCCTGTCCATCCACTGCGGCCTGAAGCACCAGGTGCATGTGATCAAACTGCCGGGTTACCTGAGTGGCTGACTGGCTTTGACCAAAGTGCATGGCCCAATTGTGCCAGTCTTCACGGCGTGCCTTGGCGGTCAGTAACGTATGCCGACTCAGGGACGTGAGGTCTTCAAGTGGCAGGCGCTCGATCAGCGCAGGGGCCGCGACCAGCAACAGTTCGTCTTCGAACAGCGCTCGCGCCTCAATCGCCGGTGCCCAATCGTCACGACCACGGCGAATGACGATATCGAACCCGTCGCGTGCCTGATCGGGTGCCTGGGTCTGGGTGATCACCTGCGGCTTGATGCCGGGGTGCCGCGCAACGAAATCCGCCAGCCTGGGCGTCAGCCAAAGCATGGCGAAGGACGGACGCACATTGATCTTCACCGTAGGCAGCGAGGCATGCTGCTTGAGCGCAGTGGCGGCATTGGCGATCTGCGACAGCCCGGCGCTGACCTGCTCATAAAAGCGCTGGCCGGCCGGCGTCAGCACAGATTGCCGGATACGCCGCTCGAACAGCAGCACCCCCAGGTATTCCTCGAGCAATTTGATATGCCGGCTGACGGCACTGTGGCTGACATGCAGCTCTTCGGCCGCCAGGCTGAAGCTCTGATGACGAGCAGCAACGGCGAAGGCGCGAACAGCATTAAGAGGCGGTAGTGGATTCATGCGTCTAATTTAGTCACCTATGCGCTGTAATTAAAGCGTTTGTCACGCCCTCCTCGCCACGCCAATCTGCCAGCACGCAGCCAATGCCACCTGACGGAGCAAGCCATGAACAGTTACGGACTCTTTGTACTCTTCGCCACCCTGACCATTTTGAGCCCGGGACCTGGTGTGGTCCTGACCCTGTCCAACGCGGTGCGCCACGGTTGGAGGGGGGCCGTGCCGGGCATTCTGGGAATCGCGTCGGGGGCGTTTGTGGTCGCTGCCATCAGCGCCACCAGTGTTGGCCTGATACTCAGCACCTCGGCGAACGCCTTTATCGCATTGAAATACGCAGGAGCCGCCTATTTGTTGTACCTGGGCTACAAAAGCTGGCGCTCGGATCGTTTCAGCACGCTGCTTGAAACACGCCCTTCAAGCCCGGGTTATCGCTTCCTTGAAGCGGCTTCGATGCAGCTTCTGAACCCCAAGGCGGTGTTTTTCTTTTTGGCGGTGTTCCCGCAATTCATCGACACTTCGGCGCACTTCTACAGCCAGTTCATCAAGCTGGTCGCCTCCTACGGCGTACTGGTGATCCTGGTGCACGGCAGCTATGCCTTGCTCGCCAATGCCGCCAAAGGCTGGTTGTCGAGCCCGAAAGGTTCCTGGCTGACCGCAAAAGTTTCGGGCGTGACCTTCGCCGGTTTTGGCGTGCTCATGGCCTCGGCCAGTCGCTAAGTCGCAGGACTGGCGATCGCGCGGCGCCTGTTCCCGGTGGACGTGAGTGGCGCTGTCATTCCCTGAATCGGCAGTTCAACGGCGAACCGGTGACCGAGTTCCTTTCGCCCCACCGCCGTCAACGCCAACGCCCGACTGTCCAGATCCTGCGTCACCCATTGGCGTTTGATCGCCGTTTGCAGCAACGCCGCGCCCAAGGCACCGCCCAGGTGCGGCCGACGCATGCTCCAGTCCAGGCACGGGCAGGCAAAGCGGCGGCGCAAAGTGCCGAGGTCTTTGACGTCGATGCCCAATCCTTCGAACAACGCTTCACCACTGTCGCTCAATCGATAAGCCTGCTCATCGGTTTGCAGCAACCACCCCGCGTCGATCATCCGGTCATGCAGCACCACTGCCAACGTGCCGGCCATGTGGTCGTAGCAGGTGCGGGCGAATTGCAGGCGGTCCGGGGTGCGCGGGTTGAATGTCGGCACGGCGTTCTGGCCGATCACCATCAGTGCTTCGAGTGCCTGGGCCACGCGTTTGTCCGCGAGGCTGTAATAGCGATGGCGGCCCTGAACGTGCAAACGCACCAGCGCCAGTTCCTTGAGCTTGGCCAGGTGTGCGCTGGCGGTCGAGGCGCTGACTTCGGCAACCGCCGCCAGCTCGGTGCTGGTGCGGGCATGGCCGTCCATCAGCGAGCAGAGGATTTTCGTCCGCGCAGGCTCTGCAATCGCTGCGGCCACTTGAGAGATGCCAACGTCGTGTTGCTCTGCGTTCATATTTCGCTCCCGGACGAATCAAGGCCCCTTAGGACTGGAGATAGTAGCAACACTTTTCAACCATCGATAAGGCTGCGACCCATGGACCCGATCATCGCTGCGACTCACGCCGACCCTTACCCCTATTACGCGCAACTGCGTGCCGAGGGTGGATTGGTTTTTCATCAGGGACTGAAACTGTGGGTGGCCAGCAGCGCCCGAGCGGTCGCCGCCGTGCTGGCGCATCCGGATTGTCATGTGCGGCCGGCGCATGAGCCGGTGCCCAAGGCAATTGCTCAGGACATGGCGGGCAAAGTGTTCGGTCAGCTAATGCGGATGAACGAGGGTGAGCGGCAGCGTTGCCCGAGGGCAGCGATTGAGCCGGGGCTGACGCTGATTGATGGGAATGACGTCAACTCACTGGTCAGCGCTCGGTTGATTACCCCTGGAGCCGATGGGTTGTACGCGGCGATGTTTCGCGGGCCGGTCTGTGTAGTGGCGACGTTGCTGGGCTTTTCTCCGGCTCAGGGCCGGACCATCAGCGAGCTGACCGCAGACTTCGTCGCCTGCCTGTCGCCCCTCAGCAATCAGGCACAACTGGACACCGCCCATGTTGCGGCAGAACAGCTGAAGGGATATTGCATCGAGCTTCTGGCTGACCCGAACAATCGAAGCGCCCTGCTCGCCGGTATCCGGCAGCGCTTCGCCACCTCGACCGACCCGGAAACCTTGATCGCCAACCTGATCGGCCTGTTCTCCCAGACCTACGAAGCCACCGCCGGGCTGATCGGCAATGCGCTACTGGCGTTGAGCCGAAACCCGCAGATCGACCCAACTCAAGCCAACGACCTGATCGCCGAAGTGCAGCGCTTCGATCCTTCGGTACAGAACACCCGCCGCTTCGTCGCAGCGCCCTGCGAAATCGACGGCGTGAACCTGAACTCCGGCGACGTCATTCTGGTGCTGCTGGCCTCGGCCAATCGTGATCCGCTGCTCAATGACGATCCCGATACATTCCTGCTCGAACGCCCAAACCGCCGCAGCTTCACCTTCGGCGCCGGCCGTCATCAATGCCCAGGGCAGGTGCTGGCCTTGAGCATTGCCCGCGCGACGTTGACTCAGATCCTGATAATGAAACCGGCTTTGGATCGGTTGACCTGGCACTACCGCCCTTCCCTTAACGGGCGCATTCCGCTCTTTGCCTGAAAAACACCTCAAGCGTTGCGATATTCGACCGTCAAGTGAGACAACTCATGAACCGGCGCCAGACGTTCGCGGATGGCGTCGGCACTGACGCTCGCCGTAGCCACGACACTGACAATTGCGGCTCGCGCCTGGGGCCCGACTTGCCAGACATGAAGGTCACTGATGCGGACATCGTCCGTCGATTCAAGCAGCTCACGAATTTCGGCGGCGACGTGCTCGTCGGTGGCGTCGAGCAATACCGCGGCGCTATCGCGCATCAAGCCATAGGCCCATTTCGCGATAACAAGGGCTCCGACGACGCCTATCACCGGGTCCAGCCAGACCCAACCCAAATAGCGCCCGGCCAACAATGCCGCGATAGCCAGTACCGACGTCAATGCATCGGCCAGCACATGGACATACGCCGAGCGCAGGTTGTTATCGTGATGATGGTGACCGTGGTTATGGTTGTGATGATCATGGCCGTGATCCCCATGGTTGCCTGCCAGCAGCAATGCGCTGACGACATTCACCGCCAGCCCCACCACCGCAATCACCGTCGCTTCGGTGAAAGCCACGGTGATAGGTTGAAACAGCCGCAGGATCGATTCGCCGGCGATGCCGATCGACACCAGGCCCAGCACCATGGCAGAAGCAAAAGCCGCCAGATCCCCGACCTTGCCGGTACCGAAGCTGAAGCGCGAATTGTTGGCGTGTCGCCTGGCAAAACTGTAGGCCGCCGCGGCAATGCCCAAGGCCACGGCGTGGGTCGCCATATGAAAGCCGTCCGCCAGTAACGCCATGGAGCCGGTGATATAACCAGCGGCAATCTCGCCAATCATCATCACGAACGTCAGCGCCACCACCCACAACGTGCGGCGAGCATTTTCATCGTGGGCGGCCCCCAGAAACAGATGGTCGTGAGTAAAGCGCGAAGCCTGAGGTGTCAGTGTCATGGGGCAGGCCTCTATTTCGAGTAACGGCGGATGGCTTGCAACAAGTCTTCCACGCCTTCGGCGCGTGCTTCGTCGCTGAGGCCGGGACGTGCCACATGTTCACGGGCGTGGGCGTCGATGAACTGGTCCATCAGACCATTGACCGCACCGCGAATTGCCGCAACCAAGTGCAGGGTTTTGGCGCACTCGGCATCGGACTCCAACGCCCGCTCCACCGCCTGGACCTGACCGGCAATGCGCCGGACGCGATTGAGCAAATCGTCTTTGTGTTCGTGGATGTGCGACATACCTATACCCCCTACCCCTATTTAGGCGGGCATAGTTACCGATATTGCCAGGGCTGGCAAGTCGGGTTGACTGCGTCATGGCTCATCGGCTTGTATCGCGGTAATAGCGGCTGAATTGTGGCGAGGGAGCTTGCTCCCGCTCGGGTGCGCAGCAGCCGCAAAACTGGCGAGTGGAGATTCCCTGACACGCCGCATGCACAGGTTTCAGGGTCGCTGCGCAACCCAACGGGGGCAAGCCCCCTCGCCACAGATAGCAAAAACCCCGCTCTCTCCTCTCAGAGACAGCGGGGTTAATCATTTCAATTCACTCGCCCATCAATCATCCCGCGTCAGCACTTCTAGCAATTCAATCTCGAAAATCAGATTCGAATTCGGCGTAATCGCCCCCATCGAGCGCTCGCCGTAGGCCAGGTGCGCCGGCACCAGCAGCTTGCGCTTACCGCCGACCTGCATGCCCATGATTCCCTGGTCCCAGCCCTTGATTACCCGCCCGGTGCCAATCACGCATTGGAAAGGCTTGCCCCGGCTGTAGGAGGAGTCGAACTCAGTGCCGTCTTCCAGCCACCCACGATATTGGGTGGTGATCAGCGCGCCTTTGACGGCGGCTTTGCCGTCGCCCACTTCAAGGTCGATTACCTGCAACTCATCATTCATTACATTCACTCTATCTGTGCGCTTGCCCGAACGGGCTTGATGGGCGCCGTTTTCCCAGAAATGCGGGCCATTGGCAACCGTTTCGCTCTGTATCCGGCAGTGGTCGTGAACTAATATACCCGCCACCTCCCCCACGGTTCGATACGCCATGAGCGCAATTTCTCAATGAGTCAGCTCTGGACCGACGTCACCATCGGCTCGCTGACCCTTGCCCTGATCGTCGCGCTGATTTGGCGCGATCGTTCGCTGCAAAAGCAGTTGGCCGAGTGCCGCGCGCTGATCGACAGCCTCACCGAGGGACAAAGTATCCACCAGGAAGGCGACGCCGAGCGCTTCAAACGCAGCCAATACTTCGCCCGCATCGGCACCTGGGACTGGGAGGTTGATACCGACAAGCTCTATTGGTCGGATGCAATCTACGGGATGTTCGGGTTCAAGATCGGCGAGGTGACGCCCTCCTACGCCCTGTTCTGTTCCTGTGTGCACCCGGACGACCGGGTCAAGGTCCGCGCCGGTGAATTGCGTTGCCTGGAAACCGGCGAAAACCACGACGAGGAATACCGCGTGGTCTGGCCGGACGGCAGCATCCGCTGGCTGCGGGAGACCGGCAATGTGGTCAAGAATGAGCATGACGCAACGATCAAGATGATGGGCGTGGTCCGCGACATCACCGAGGAAAAAGCCTCCGCCAGCTACCTGCAACACCTGGCCCATTACGACCCGCTGACCGGCCTGCCCAATCGCCTGGTGCTCGAAGAGCGCCTGTCCGCTGCCCTGGAACACGCCCGCCTCAGCGCCACGCGGGTGGCACTGGTGTTTGTCGACCTCAATGGTTTCAAGGCGATCAACGACCACTACGGCCATGCGGCCGGCGACCGCGTGCTGATCACCACCGCGACACGCCTGAAGAAGATCCTGCGTTCAACCGACACCGTTGCCCGGATCGGCGGCGACGAGTTCGTGGTCATCCTCCAAGGACTTCCCCAAGGCAACAGCCTGCAAGACGAAGCCCGCAGCATCTGCCAGAAAATCTTCATCGAACTCGCACCGCCGGTGACCATCGGCAACGACCAGCGCCACATCGGCAGCAGCCTTGGGGTCGCGGTGTTCCCGGACCATGCGCCGAGCATGGACCGGTTGATTCACATTGCCGACCTGGCGATGTATGAGGCCAAGCGCAGCGGGAATAATCAGTATCGGTTGGGGAACATCAGCCCGATACGCGTACACAGCGAATAGCCTTGGGTAAACGCCGCGTCTCTGGGTCGGCAGCATTGATCCGCTTCATGCATCAATACATACCAACTATGCAATTAACATATCGATGTCCCTGCTCCACTATCCACCCCAATAAGAACCGTGCACCGCGTCCAGGCAGTGCACGTCATAAAAGCGGTGGAGTACACGTCAATGACAGCATCAATCCATTCCGGTCGCTCCCGGACCAGTGCGATTTTCCGAGTGACCTCGGGCAACTTCCTCGAGCAATTCGATTTCTTCCTTTTCGGCTTCTATGCCACGCAGATCGCTGCCGTATTTTTCCCTGCCAGCAGCGAGTTTGCGTCCCTGATGATGACGTTCGCGGTGTTCGGCGCGGGCTTCCTGATGCGTCCGTTGGGCGCCGTGATACTGGGCGCATACATCGATGATGTGGGGCGCCGCAAAGGGCTGATCGTCACCCTGTCGATCATGGCCAGCGGTACGATTCTGATTGTGCTGGTGCCCGGATACGAAACCATCGGGCTGTTCGCCCCGGCCATCGTGCTGATCGGCCGATTGCTGCAAGGCTTCTCGGCCGGTGCGGAACTGGGCGGTGTATCGGTGTACCTCGCGGAGATCGCCACTCCCGGCAACAAAGGTTTCTTCACCAGTTGGCAATCAGCGAGCCAGCAAGTGGCGATCATCGTCGCGGCGGCTTTGGGCTATGGTCTGAACCAATGGATGGCGCCGACGATGATTGCCGATTGGGGATGGCGGATTCCGTTTTTCGTCGGCTGCATGATCGTGCCTTTCATCTTCTTCCTGCGCCGTAACCTGGAAGAAACCGAAGAGTTCACCGCCCGTAAACACCGGCCAAGCATGGGCGACGTGTTCCGCACCCTGGGACAGAACTGGGTCATCGTGTTCGCCGGGATGATGATGGTCGCCCTGACCACTACCGCGTTCTATCTGATCACCGTGTACGCGCCGACCTTCGGCAAAACCGTGCTGCACCTCAATACCTCCGATGCGCTGTTGGTGACCTTGCTGGTGGGCGTTTCGAATTTTTTCTGGTTGCCGATTGGCGGCGCGCTTTCAGATCGCATCGGTCGTCGCCCGGTACTGATCGCCATGGCGTTACTGACGTTGGCCACGGCCTACCCAGCGCTGACCTATCTGGTGCAAGCACCGAGCTTCATCAACATGCTGTTGGTGCTGCTGTGGCTGTCGTTCATTTATGGCTTGTACAACGGCGCAATGATCGCCGCACTGACGGAAATCATGCCGGTCGAGGTTCGGGTCGCAGGTTTCTCTTTGGCTTATAGCCTGGCGACGGCGGTGTTCGGCGGTTTCACACCGGCCATATCGACCTTCCTGATCCAGTACACCGGCGATAAGGCCGCACCCGGTTACTGGATGAGTTTCGCCGCGTTCTGTGCCCTGTGCGCGACGCTGTTTCTCTATCGCCGTGCCTCTGGCCGCCTGCAACCGGCCGTGTCGTGAACCACCCAACCTCTAACTGCGAGAGCTATTTGATGAAAAGGTTTTTCAACTTTACCGCCCTGGCTCTGGTGGCCAGTCTCGGTCTGAGTTCGATCGCCCAGGCTGAAGAAATCCGTGTAATGACGTCCGGTGGTTTCACGGCAGCCTACAAAATCCTCGGTCCGAAATTCGCCGAGTCTAGCGGCAACACCCTGGACACCGCCCTCGGTCCATCCATGGGAAAAGCCCCGGAAGCGATTCCCAATCGTCTGGCCCGCGGTGAGAAAGCCGACGTGGTCATCATGGTCGGCTATGCCCTCGACGACCTGATCAAGCAAGGCAAAGTCGATCCCGCTTCACGGGTCGAACTGGCGGATTCGCGGATCGGCATGGTGGTGCGTGAAGGTGCGCCGAAGCCGGACATCAGCTCGGTGGAAGGCCTGAAAAAAACCTTGCTCGACGCCAAGTCAGTCGCCTACTCCGACAGTGCCAGCGGCGTGTATATCGAGGATCAACTGTTCAAGCGTCTGGGCATCGAAAACCAGCTCAAACCCAAATCGAAGATGATCCCGAAAATCCCGGTGGGCTCGGTGGTTGCCACCGGCGATTATCAACTGGGCTTCCAGCAGGTCAGCGAATTGCTACCGGTGCCTGGGGTAAGTTTTGTGGCGAAAATTCCGGAATCGGTGCAATCGGTCACCCGTTTCGCCGCCGGTATTCCGGTCAATGCGCAACACCCGGCCGAGGCCAAGGCGCTGCTTGCGTACCTGGCCTCCAGCGCAGCCCAGCCGGACGTAAAAGCGACGGGGCTGGACTCAGTCAGCCACTGACCGAAGGTTGCTGGACTTTCATTTCCACTACAAGACGCTCCAACGCCAATGCCGCCGGGGTTAACGTACGACCCCGGCGCTTGATCAACCCAACATTGCGCATCACCTGCGGATCGGTCAACGGTACCCGCGTCAGAATCGGGTGGTCCGCCGCCGGCATCGCCATCAACGGCACGGCAGCCACGCCCAACCCGGCCTCCACCAGACCGATCATGGTCGTCACATGACGGGTTTCGCAGATGCTCGGCCGCTGCGGCACCACGCCAGCCAGCGCTTGATCCAGCAAAAAGCGATTGCCCGAAGTCTTGTCCAGCGAGATGTAATCCTGCTGATAAAACTCATCCCATGTCACGCTGCTGCGTCCTGCAAGGGGGTGATCTCGTCTGCACGCCACCACATAACCTTCCTGCACCAGCGGCTCGAATTCGACTTCGGCCTCCAGGGTGCCCATGAAGCTCAAGCCGAAGTCCGCTTCACCGTTGACCACGGCACTCAATACCTCGTGAGCACTGGAGTCGAGCACCTTGACCTTGATCCGCGGAAATTGCCGATGGTAGTGGGCGATCACACGCGGCATGAAGTAGTACGCCGCCGACGGCACACAGGCGACGGTGACATGCCCGAGCCGGGTCGAGGCGACTTCGCTGATACCCAGTAGCGCCACGTCCAGGTCATCCAGCAGGCGTTCGACGCTGGGCATGAAACCACGCCCGGCCTGAGTCAGGCTGACCCGGCGAGTCGTGCGTTCGAACAATTTCACGCCCAGAGCGTCTTCGAGCTTTTCGATCCGCCGGCTGAGGGCTGGTTGGGAGATGCGTACGGTGTCCGCAGCCTTGCGAAAGCTGCCCTGCTCCACCACGGCGCGAAAGGCTTGCAGATCGTTAAGGTCGAAGTTGATGGCCATGGTGCGCACTCGGGAACGAACAGATTGATCAGCTTATCCTATGAATGTCACTAATTGATGCTAAATGTTACGACATCTTGGATGCCTGCAAAATTGCCATCGCGAGGCCCAAACATTTTCGTTCATGGCTGACGCATCCGGCTCCAGCCTTTATCCTTATCGCCCCCGCCGTATCGAGTTTTTGGAGTTTCACATGCCCCATGAAGGCAACCTGTTACAAGCCGCTGTCGTCTTTTTGTTCGCGGCGGTGCTCGCCGTTCCCTTGGCCAAGCGCCTGCAACTGGGGGCGGTGCTCGGCTATCTGTTTGCCGGGGTGATCATCGGGCCGTCGGTGCTGGGTTTGATCGGTAATCCACAAAGCGTCAGCCACATCTCCGAACTCGGGGTGGTGTTGTTGCTGTTCATCATCGGCCTCGAGCTGTCGCCGCGACGTTTGTGGGTGATGCGCAAATCGGTGTTCGGCGTGGGCCTGGCACAGGTGCTGCTGACCGGTTCGGTGATTGGCGTGCTGGCGTTGTTCGCGTTTGGCCAGTCCCTGAACAGTGCCATCGTGTTGGGCTTGGGCCTGGCGTTGTCGTCCACCGCGTTTGGCTTGCAAAGCCTGGCCGAGCGCAAGGAACTGACCAGCCCCCATGGGCGGTTGGCGTTCGCGATTTTGCTGTTCCAGGACATCGCCGCGATCCCGTTGATCGCGATGGTGCCGTTGCTGGCCGGCGGCGATCACACCAGCAGCGCGGCCGAAGATTTGAACCATGGCTTGCGGGTGCTGGGCAGCATCGCGGTGGTGGTGATCGGCGGGCGTTATCTGTTGCGTCCGGTGTTTCGCGTGGTGGCCAAGACCGGTCTGCCGGAGGTGTCCACCGCCACCGCGTTGCTGGTGGTGATCGGTACGGCGTGGCTGATGGACCTGGTGGGCGTGTCCATGGCACTCGGTGCGTTCCTCGCCGGCCTGCTGCTGGCGGATTCCGAATACCGTCACGAGCTGGAGGCGCAGATCGAGCCGTTCAAAGGCCTGCTGCTGGGGCTGTTTTTCATCAGCGTCGGCATGGGCGCCAACTTGAGTCTGCTGCTCAGTGCGCCGGTCGTGGTGCTGGGGCTGACCCTGCTGCTGATCGCCATCAAGCTGCCGCTGCTGTTTGTGGTCGGTCGACTGGCCGGAGGGTTGGGCAAGGTTAATGCGATTCGTCTGGGGATCGTGCTGGCGGCCGGTGGTGAGTTTGCCTTCGTGGTGTTCAAGATCGGTCGGGACCAGGGCTTGTTCGAGCCGCGCCTGTACGACTTGCTGGTGCTGACCATCACCCTGTCGATGGCGCTGACGCCGCTGTTGCTGCTCGCCTGCGCACGCCTGGTCAAACCCAAGGTGCAACCGGTGGAGGTGCCGCAGAAGTTCCGCGAAATCGACGCCGACACGCCCCGCGTGGTCATCGCGGGCATGGGCCGTATGGGTCAGATCGTGGCGCGGATTCTGCGGGCGCAGAACATCAAGTTCATCGCCCTCGACACCTCGGTGGAAACCATCGAACTGTCCCGCAGCTTCGGCGGCGTGCCGGTGTTCTACGGCGACCCGATGCGCCCGGAAATCCTCAGCGCGGCCAAGGTCGAGCAAGCGGAGTTCTTTGTGATCGCCACCGATGATCCGGACACCAACATCAAGACGGCCGAGGTGGTGCACAAGCTGTATCCGCACATCAAGATCATCGCCCGTGCCCGTAACCGTCAGCATGTGCACCGGTTGGTGGATGTCGGGGCGCAGGCGGTGCGGGAGACCTATTACTCCAGCCTGGAAATGACCCGGCGCACCCTCGTTGGACTGGGGCTGACCCAAGCCCAGGCGGATGCGCGGATCAAGCGCTTTACCCATCACGACGAACAGGTGCTGGAGGCTCAGCACGCGGTGTATGACGATGCGGCCAAGGTGATGCAGACGGCGCAGGAAGCGCGGGCGGAACTGGCGAAGTTGTTTGAATCGGATCAGCTGGAAGAGCAAGCGGGCAAGGTTTGAGGTGACAGTGATGACTTCATCGCGAGCAAGCTCGCGATGAACGATAACGCAGTGTTCGAGGCAGCCCGAACGTCCAGGGAAACTTATCGCTGACGCTCGTTGACACCCGCACCAAAGCCCTTGGGCAGCATGCGCGTGAGCGTGTTGTCGCGAACCCAGTAGTGATGGACCAACCCCGCCGCCGCGTGCAAACCGATCAGCCAGTAGCCGGCACTGCCGAGCCACTCATGCCAATGTTTGAATTGCTTGGCCAGCACGGGATCAACCGCCACCGGCGCCGGCAGGAAGAAATCGAAATACGGCATTGGCTTGCCACCGGCGGCCAGCATCAACCAGGCCAATAGCGGTGTTGCAATCATCAGCACATACAGCGCCAGGTGCATGAGGTGCGAGACGCCGGTCTGCCAGGTTGACAGGGCCGGGGTAATCGGTGGCCGGGGCGTGAGACGCCCGAGCAGGCGGACCCAGACCAACGCAAAAATGCTCAATCCGAATAAGCCGTGAAGCCCCAGGAAAAGGCCCCTCGAATCACTTCCACGGGGCAGTAGCCCTTTGATCTCGATGCAGCCATAAACGCCGACGAACAGCGCCAACATCAGCCAGTGCAAGGTGATCGAGAGTTTTCCATACCGGTGTACTGCTGAATCTCGGGTCATACAGAGCCTCTTGAAGATCGGTGGCGGCTGCCGACTCATTTCGTGCAGCCTGGATCCGGTTTCGTCGAACCGACCGGCGCCACCCTGCCTGTCCAGTCTTAAGACAATCTGAAGATAACCTTCAGACTTCGTTAAGAATCGCCTTTGATACTCCCCCCAAACTGACTCGGGGAGGCGTTCTTGCCCATGCACGATTTCGACTGGAACATCCCTCTGCCCCTGCACTTCGGTCAAGCCGAAACCCCGCAGATGAGTCTGGCCAGGGCCTTGCCGGACGATGCCCGGCGACCCGTCTTCGAAGCTTTTATCCAGCAACGTTTTCGCAAGGCCCATGGCGCCGATATCCGCCATTTCATGCCGCAACTGTTCGGCATGAGCGATGAGTCCGGCACGCTGTGTGCGGTAGCCGGCTTACGACTGGCCAGTACCGAACCCTTATTTCTGGAGCGTTACCTGGACGAGGCGATCGATACGCTGATCAGCGCCGCTGCTGGCCAACCCGTGGACCGGGCCGGCATTGTCGAGGTCGGTAACCTGGCCGCCAGCGATACCGGCAGCGCGCGACTGAGCATCATCGCCATCACCTACCTGTTGGCCATGGGCGGGCTGGAATGGGTGGCGTTCACCGGCAATATCGGGCTGGTGAACAGTTTCCATCGCCTGGGCTTGAAGCCGGTGACGCTGTGTGCCGCCGACCCCGAGCGGCTGGGAGAGGACCGTCACCACTGGGGCAGTTATTACGAGAGCCAGCCATGGGTGCATGTCGGCAACATCCGCGCCGGCTTCATTCATTTGCGCAACATCGGCCTGTTCAATCGCCTGGGGCTGCCAACCTCCCTTGAGGAGTCCAGCCATGTCGCCTGAAATGGAGCGTTTCAAACAAACCCTGCGCCATCACGCCGAACACAAAGGCAACGCCGTCGCCCTATGGTGGGGCGATCAGTTGAAACTCGACTACGCCACGCTGTACGCCGAGGTCACGGATCGCCAACAGCGTCTTCGTGATGAGCACGTCAAAGTGGTCGCGCTGGCCCTGGACAACGGTACCGAGGCGATGCTCTGGGACCTGGCCATCCTGTTCGAAGGCCTGACCTGCCTGACGTTGCCGCCCTTCTTCAGCCCGGCACAACGCATTCATTGCCTGCAACAGAGCCAGGCCGAACGGGTGATTGCCGAGCCGGAACTGGACGCCGAACTGCAAGGGGCCGGCTATGAACACACAGGCGAATTCTGGCGTCGTTCCTTCAGCGGCCCGAACCTCATCCCCGAAGGCACCGCCAAACTCACCTTCACTTCCGGCACCACCGGCACACCCAAAGGTGTATGCCTGAGCGCCGAAAGCCTTTTGCGAGTGGCCCGTGAACTGGATCAGGCGAGCAAGCCCACCCATCCGCGACATCACTTGGCACTGCTGCCCCTGGCGATTCTGCTGGAAAACCTCGGCTGTTATGCCGCGCTGTATGCCGGCGCGACCCTCAGCGTGCCGAGCCAGAAAACCCTGGGCATTCAGGGGGCCAGCGGTGTCGATGTGCCGCGCTTGTTGGGGTGTCTGGCCTCCCGCGCGCCCGAGAGCTTGATCCTGGTGCCACAGTTGCTGCTGATGCTGGTCAGCGCCGCCGAGCAAAAAGCGTTCAACCCCCAATCGTTGCGTTTTGCCGCCGTGGGCGGTGCGCGGGTTTCCGAAGAACTGCTGCATCGTGCCCAACGCATCGGCATGCCAGTGTATGAAGGTTACGGATTGTCAGAATGTGCGTCGGTGGTGTGCCTCAATCGCCCCGGAGCACACCGCCCCGGCAGCGTCGGCCGGCCCCTGCCCCATGTCGAAATTCGCCTGGCCGACGACGGCGAAGTGCTGGTCAAGGGCTCGACCCTGCTCGGCTATCTGGGGCAAGCGCCCTACCACGATGAATGGTGGCCGACCGGCGATCTCGGCGAGTTCGACCCGGAAGGTTTTCTCTACCTCAACGGGCGCAAGAAGCATCAGTTCATCACCAGTTTCGGCCGCAACGTCAACCCGGAATGGGTCGAGGCCGAACTCACCCAGCGTCGCCACATCGCCCAGGCGTTCGTCTACGGCGAAGCGATGCCGAGCAACCACGCCCTGCTCTGGCCCCATCGGCCGGACTGCACCGATGAAGAACTGGCCACCGCCGTGGCCCAGGCCAATGAGGCCTTGCCCGATTACGCTCAGGTTCATCACTGGACCCGTCTCGATCAACCCTTCACCCCCGCCAACGGCCTGCTGACCGCCAATGGCCGACCGCGCCGCGATGCCATTGTCGAGCGTTACCGGGCGCTGCTCACTGAATCCGTTTTCCCCGAGGTATCTGCACCATGAGTTTTTTCGACACGCTGCAAGAAGCCACCTATCTAGAACGCCACGAGCTGTTCAATCTGCCGATCATCCGCGATGCCCTTGAGGGCAACGTGAGCCTGGACAGCTACCGCGCCTTCCTCACCCAGGCCTACTACCATGTGCGCCATACCGTGCCGTTGATGATGGCGTGCGGCGCACGTCTGCCGCAGCGTCTGGAATGGCTGCGCAAAGCGGTGTGCGAGTACATCGAGGACGAATACGGCCACGAACAGTGGGTGCTCGACGACATCGCAGCCTGTGGCGGCGACAAAGACGCCGTGCGTGATGGTCGTCCATCGCTGCCGATCGAGTTGATGGTCAGCTTTCTTTACGACCTGATTGCCCGGGACAACCCGGTGGGCCTGTTCGGCATGGTCAACGTGCTGGAAGGCACCAGCATCGCCCTGGCCACCCACGCGGCCGGCAGCATCCGCGAACGCCTGGCGCTGCCGGAGACCGCCTTCAGCTACCTGAGCTCCCACGGCTCACTGGATATCGAACACATGCAGACCTACCGCCGCTTGATGAACCTGCTCGAAGACCCGGCCGATCAGGCCGCGGTGATTCATGCCTCGAAGGTCGTGTACAAGCTCTACACCGACATGTTCCGCGGCCTGCCGCGTGATGGGGAGAATCTGCATGCGCCCGTCTGAGGCTCGCGTGGTATTGACCGGAGCCAGCGGCGGCATCGGCCTGGCCATCGCCGGCACCCTGTGTGCCAGTGGCGCCCATGTATTGGCCGTGGCCCGGCATCGGGAGTCGCTGGAGCCCTTGCTCGAACGCTACCCGGAGCAGTTGCGCTGGGTCGGTGCGGACCTGACCTCGCCCGACGACCGGCGCAACGTGCTGGCCGCGGCCGAAGCCATCGGCGGCATCAACCTGCTGATCAATGCCGCGGGCGTCAATCACTTCGCCATGCTCGAACAGCTCGATGACAGCGAGGTCAACGCCATGCTCGCGGTGAATGTCGGCGCACCGATCTGCCTGACCAAGTTGTTGCTGCCGCTGCTCAAGCAGGCCGAGAGTGCCATGGTGGTGAACGTCGGTTCGACCTACGGCTCCATCGGCTACCCCGGTTACGCCAGCTATTGCGCCACCAAGTTTGCCCTGCGCGGTTTCTCCGAAGCCCTGCGCCGGGAACTGGCCGATACCCGGATCAACGTGCTCTACGTCGCCCCCCGGGCGACCCGCACCAGCATGAACAGTGCGGCGGCCCAAGCGCTGAACGATGCGCTCAAAGCCAATGTCGACGACCCGCAAACCGTTGCCTCGGCGGTCATCCACGCCATTGCCGGTGACCGTCGCGACTTGTACCTGGGCTGGCCGGAACGCTTTTTCGTGCGCCTGAACAGTCTGTTGCCGCATCTGGTGGACCGTGGCTTGCGCAAGCAATTGCCGCTGATCCGTCGCCTGAGTCAGAAGACCGATAAAGAGAGCCTCAAACCATGAAGAAAATTCTCGCCTGCTTGCTGTTCGGGGTACTGAGCCAAAGCGTCTGGGCGCTGGACGCCGCCGATCAGCAGCGCCTCAATGCCATTCAACAAAGCTGGGCGCACATCCAGTACGAATTGCCCGCCGAACAGCGCAGCGCCGCCTTCGAAAAACTCGCAGCCCAGGCCTCGACGTTCACCCGGGAACGCCAATCCCTGGCCGAAGCGTGGATCTGGTCCGGTATCGTCACCAGCAGTTGGGCCGGCGCCCAGGGTGGCCTCGGTGCCCTGAGCAAGGCCAAGGCGGCCAAAGTCGATCTGGAAAAAGCCCTGGCCATCGATCCCAAGGCCCTGCAAGGCTCGGCCTACACCAGCCTCGCGGCGCTGTATGATCGGGTGCCCGGCTGGCCTATCGGTTTCGGCGACGCCGACAAGGCCGAAAAACTGTTGAAGCAGGCCCTGGACCTTAACCCGACCGGCATCGACAGTCTGTACTTCTGGGGCGATCACCTTTACCGTCAAAAGCGCTATGGTGAAGCCAAGCAAGCACTGCAAAAAGCCCTGCAAGCAGCGCCCCGCCCTGGCCGGGAAAGCGCCGACGCCGGGCGGCGCAAAGAGATCGAAGCGTTACTGGTGGACGTGAACAAAAAACTCAACTGACAGGAGTCCGCGTGCGTTTATTACTGATCGAGGATGACGTGGCCCTTGGCGAGGGCATTCATCAGGCCCTGGGCCGTGAGGGTTACACCGTCGACTGGCTGCAGGACGGCAGCAACGCCTTGCATTCACTGCTCAGCGAAACCTTCGATGTGGCCGTGCTCGACCTCGGCCTGCCGCGCATGGACGGTCTGGAAGTGTTGCGCCGCTTGCGTGACAGCGGCTCGAACCTGCCGGTGCTGATCCTCACCTCCCGGGATGCCACTGAAGACCGCATCGCCGGGCTGGATGCCGGCGCCGACGATTACCTGGTTAAACCCTTCGATCTGGCCGAACTCAAGGCTCGCCTGCGAGCTTTGTTGCGCCGCAGTGCCGGTCGCGCGCAAGTGCTGATCGAACACGCTGGCATCTGCCTGAACCCCGGCACCCAGCAAGTCAGCTATCAGGGCGAACCGGTGGCGCTGACGCCCAAGGAATATCAACTGCTCCATGAATTGCTCTCGCCTCCGGGCCGGGTCATGACCCGCGACCACCTGATGCAACTGCTTTACGGCTGGAACGAAGAAGCCGAAAGCAACACCCTGGAAGTGCATATCCATCACCTGCGCAAGAAGTTCTCCACCGACCTGATCCGCACCATTCGTGGGGTGGGTTATCTGGTGGAGGAGCGTCGATGACTTCGATCCGGCGTCGTACCCTGACGCTGATCATCGGCCTGATGCTGACGGGGTTGGCAATCCTCAGCGTGTTCAACCTGCACGACAGCAATCACGAAATCGCCGAAGTCTACGACGCCCAACTGGCGCAGAACGCCCGGCTGCTGCAGGGTGTGATGCGCATGCCACTGGCCAGTCATGAACACGCCGAACTGTATCAAGCGTTCAACAAGGCCTTGAGTGAAGCGGTGCCGGGCGTCGATGGTCACCCCTATGAAGGCAAAATTGCCTTTCAGGTGTGGAATAGCAAAGGCGAAGTGCTGGTGCACACCGCCAGCGCCCCCTCCTTCACCGTGCCGCCGACGACACATGGTTTCAGCGATGTGGTGGATTTGAGCAACCGTCATTGGCGGGTGTTCGTGCTCGAAGACAAAGAGAATGACCTGCGCATCTGGGTCGGTGAACGGGACGACGTGCGTGCAGACCTGGTCGACCGGATCGTGCGTCACACCCTGTGGCCCAATGTGCTGGGCAGCCTGATGCTGGCGGCCATGGTCTGGCTGGCCATTGGCTGGGGGCTCAAACCCCTGGCCGATATGGCGGCAACGTTGCGGGCACGGCACAGCGGTTCTCTGGAGCCGTTGCAACTGACGCCGTTGCCCAGCGAACTGGAACCGATGCAAGCGGCGCTCAATCGCATGCTCGCGCAAATTCAAGAGGTGCTTGGCCGTGAGCGGCGCTTCATCGCCGACGCCGCCCACGAATTACGCACGCCACTGGCCGTGTTGCGGGTGCATGCGCAAAACCTGCTGGAAGCCGGCACGGAACAGGAGCGTCGTGAGTCCCTGGCGTTTCTGATTGCCGGGGTCGACCGCGCCAGCCGTCTGGTCAATCAATTGCTGACCATGGCCCGTCTCGAACCCAAGGCCGTGGTGCCGGTGTTGCACAGCATCGACCTGAGTGAAACCGTGCGCGCCAGCCTGGCCCAGCTCACACCCTGGTTACTGAGCAGGAACCTGGAACTGGCTTTCGACGCGGAGGACCGACCTTTCAAAGTCCTCGCCGACGCCGGCACCATCGACATCGCCCTGAACAACCTCGTCACCAACGCGGCGAATTTTTCGCCGGAGCATGGCGTCATCACCGTGCAATTGAGCCAGGATGACGGGTTCTACAACTTGAGCGTCCAGGACCAGGGACCGGGCATCGACGAAGCGGATCGCGCACGATTGTTCGAACGCTTTTACAGCCGTGGAAACACCGGTGGCGCAGGCTTGGGACTGGCCATCGTCAACACCATCGCGACGCAGCTGGGTGGGCGGATTACCCTGGTCAATCCGCCAGAAGGCGGGTTGCGGGCGACGCTGTCCATTCCTGTTGACCAGCACCATTGAACACTCTGTGGCGAGGGAGCTTGCTCCCGCTGGTCTACGTAGCGGCCCCAAAATCTGAACAATCACCGATTTTTGTGAGTGCTACGCACTCAAGCGGGAGCAAGCTCCCTCGCCACAGGTTTCTCACTGACTCAAGATTCCATTACCCGAGCGAGGCTAGCCCGCGAAGAACGATAACGCGGTGTGCCAGACCTGACGCCTTCGCAGGCAAGTCGGATCGCCGCACCGCTCGTTCCTACAAAGGAATGGAGCCTCGCAGCAGAGCCTGCTCACGCTCACACAACTCCACCACGTAATCCCACAACACCCGCAGCCGCACCGATTTGTGCAGCTCGCGCCGCGTACTGATCCAATAACTGCGCTGGATGCTTTCGTCCGGCAGCAACGGCACCAGTTCAGGATCGGCGCTGGCCATGTAGCACGGCAGCACGGCGATCCCCAGGCCCGAGCGCGCGGCCTGTTGTTGGGCGATGACGCTGGTGCTGTGAAACACCACCTGGGGGTTACGGCAGAAGCTGTTGAGGAACATCAGTTCCTGGCTGAACAACAAGTCGTCGACGTAGCCGATCCACGCATGGCGGCCGAGGTCTTCGCGGCTGCGCAGTGGTGGCGAGCGGTCCAGATAGGCCTGGCTGGCGTAGAGCGCCAGTCGATAGTCGGTGAGTTTGCGGGTGACCAGCATGTCGGCGGCCGGGCGTTCCAGGTGAATGCTGATCTCCGCTTCACGGTTGAGGATGCTGACGAAGCGCGGCACCGCCACCAGCTCCACTTCCAGCCCCGGGTAGCGTTCGAACAAGCCGTTCATGCGGCTGGCGAGGAACATGATGCCCAGCCCCTCCGTCACCCCGACGCGGATCTTGCCCAGCGGCGCGGTGGATTGGGTGATTTCTTCCTGGGCCAGCAACGCGACGTTTTCCATGGCCTCGGCATGCTTGAGCAGCGCTTCGCCGGCCGGGGTCAATTCGTAGCCTTGGGCATGCTGGACGAACAGCGCGGTGCCGAGGCTTTTTTCGATGGCCTCGATGTGCCGGGCCACGGTGGCGTGGGTGGTGTTCAAGCGGCGGGCGGCGGTCAGCAAGCGGCCGCTGCGCTGCAATTCGAGAAAAAACCGCAGGTCATTCCAGTCGAACATGAACCATCCTTGACGTTATGCCGTTAATAACGCTGTTTAAAAACGCACAGCAGCTGCGCAAAAACTAACATTCTTTTAACGAAAGCTAACAACTAGGATGACCGACAACAAGAACAACAATACGAGGTCAGGGATGCAGACTTCCCTTGATGAATACGACTACATTGTGGTCGGCGCCGGCCCTGCCGGGTGTTTGCTGGCCAATCGACTGTCGGCCAACCCGCAACACCGCGTGTTGCTGCTCGAAGCCGGCGGCCGCGACAACTATCCGTGGATTCATATCCCCGTGGGTTACCTGTTCTGCATCGGCAACCCGCGCACCGACTGGTGTTTCAAGACCGAGTCGCAACCGGGCCTGCAAGGCCGCGCCCTGAGCTACCCGCGCGGCAAGGTGCTCGGCGGCTGTTCCTCGATCAACGGCATGATCTACATGCGCGGCCAGGCCGGCGACTACGATGGCTGGGCGGCCGAGGGCAATCCCGGCTGGGGCTGGCAAGACGTGCTGCCGCTGTTCAAACAGAGCGAAAACCATTTTGCCGGCGATTCGGAGTTTCACGGCGCCGCTGGCGAATGGCGGATCGAGCGGCAACGTCTGTCGTGGCCGATTCTCGATGCCTTCCGCACTGCTGCCGAACAAAGCGGCATTGCCAGCATCGATGACTTCAACCAGGGCGACAACGAAGGCTGCGGCTATTTCCAGGTCAACCAGAAAGCCGGGGTGCGCTGGAACGCGGCCAAGGCGTTTCTCAAACCGGTCCGTCACCGCACCAACCTCACGGTGCTGACTGATGTTGAAGTCGACCGCGTGCTGCTGGAAAACGGCCGTGCCTCGGCGATCAGCGCCCGCTGGCAAGATAAGGCGAAAACCTTCAAGGCGCGCAAGGAAATCATCCTGTGTGCCGGCTCCGTCGGTTCACCGGGCATCCTCCAGCGTTCCGGCATCGGCCCTCGCCCGCTGTTGCAACAACTCGGCATCGGCGTTGCCCATGAACTGCCCGGCGTGGGCGGCAACCTGCAGGACCACCTGCAACTGCGGCTGATCTACAAACTGGAAAACGCCCGCACCCTGAACCAGATCGCCGGCACGCTGTGGGGCAAGATGGGCATGGGCCTGCGTTATCTGTATGACCGCAGCGGCCCATTGTCCATGGCCCCAAGCCAACTCGGCGCCTTCGCCCGTTCGGGGCCGGAACAGACCTCGGCGAACCTCGAATACCACGTGCAACCCCTGTCGCTGGAGCGTTTTGGCGAACCGCTGCACGCCTTCCCCGCCTTCACCGCGTCGGTCTGCGATCTGCGCCCGCAAAGCCGTGGCCGGATAGACATTCGCTCTGCCGACCCGCGAGAAGCGCCGCTGATTCAGCCCAATTACCTGAGCCATCCCGAAGACTTGCGCGTGGCAGCCGACGCGATCCGCCTGACCCGCCGCATCGTTCGCGCCCCCGCCCTGCAAGCGTTCAAACCGGTGGAATACCTGCCCGGCGACAGTTTGCAGAGCGAAGAGCAATTGCACGAAGCCGCCGCCCGCATCGGCACCACCATTTTCCACCCGGTGGGCACCTGCCGGATGGGCAACGACGCGGACGCGGTAGTCGACGCTGAGCTGCGGGTGCATGGCATCCCCGGCTTGCGCATCGCCGACGCCTCGATCATGCCGCGCATCACCTCGGGCAACACCTGCTCGCCGACGCTGATGATCGCCGAGAAAGCCGCGCAACTGATCCTCGAAACAACCGCAAGGAGTTTTGCCCCTGACGAAAAAGCACTGACCGCAGTCTCTTGAGCAAAGGAATAGCGGCACCCGCCCACAAGGCTGGCGTCGACAGTGGAACAACAAAAACAATCACTGTGAGGGATACCGATATGTCAGAACATGTTCAGCCCCTGGAAGCCGTCCGCAGCGCGGGCACCAGTCAGGAAACCCAGAAAGTCATCTTCGCCTCGTCCCTGGGGACGGTGTTCGAGTGGTACGACTTTTTCCTCTACGGCGCCCTCGCGGCGGTCATCAGCAAACAGTTCTTCGCAGGGGTCAACGACACCACGGCGTTCATTTTCGCGCTGATGGCCTTCGCCGCCGGCTTCATCGTGCGCCCGTTCGGTGCGTTGGTGTTCGGACGGTTGGGGGACATGATCGGGCGTAAATACACGTTCCTCGCGACCATCGTCCTCATGGGCCTGGCAACCTTTTGCGTCGGTTTGCTGCCGACCTACGCGAGTATCGGCATCGCTGCGCCGATCATCCTCGTGGTGCTGCGCATGCTCCAGGGCCTGGCGCTGGGTGGTGAGTACGGCGGCGCTGCCACTTACGTCGCCGAACACGCACCGATCGGCAAGCGCGGCTTCCACACCAGCTGGATTCAATCCACCGCCACCCTCGGCTTGCTGCTGTCGCTGCTGGTGGTGCTCGGCTGCCGTTACTTCACCGGCGACCAGTTCGAAGTCTGGGGCTGGCGTATTCCGTTTCTGTTTTCGATCGTGCTGCTGGGCATTTCCACCTGGATTCGCCTGAGCCTGCACGAGTCGCCTGCGTTCGTGAAAATGAAAGAGGAAGGCAAACTCTGCAAGTCGCCGCTGCGCGACTCCTTCGGCAAATGGGAAAACCTTAAAGTGGTGCTGATCGCCCTGTTCAGCATCAACGCCGGGCAAGCGGTGACCTTCTATGCCGCGCAGTTCTACGTGCTGTTCTTCCTCACGCAGTTCCTGAAAATGGACCCGGCCCTGGCCAACAGTCTGCTGATTGTCAGCGTGATCATTGGCGCGCCGTTCTTCATCTTTTTTGGCTGGCTGTCGGACAAGGTCGGACGCAAACCCGTGCTGATGATCGGCCTGCTGCTGGCGACTGCACTGTACTTTCCGATCTTCAAGTCCATCGCCCACTACGCCAACCCGGCCATCGACCAGGCCAGCCGTCAGGCACCGATCACCGTGCTGGCCGACCCGGCCACCTGCACCTTCCAGTTCGACCCGGTGGGCAAGGCGAAATTTGATAGCCCGTGCGACAAGGTCAAAACCTTCCTGGTCAAACAGGGCCTGCCCTACAGCAGCGAAGCGGCCCCGACCGGCAGCGGTGTGCAGGTGAGCGTCGGTGACGTGAAGCTCGACGGCTTTGACGAAGCGGCCCTGCGTGGCGCAGTGACCCTGGCCGGGTATCCGTCAAAAGCCGACATCCAGCTGATCAATAAACCGATGATCGTGGTGTTGATCGTCGCGCTGATCATCATCTCCGCCATGTGCTACGGCCCGCTGGCGGCGCTGATGGTCGAACTGTTCCCGACCCGCATTCGCTACACCTCGATGTCCCTGCCCTATCACATCGGCAACGGCTGGTTTGGTGGTTTCCTGCCGACGGTGTCGTTTGCCCTGGTGGTGTACACCGGGGATATTTTCTACGGGCTGTGGTACCCGGTGGTGATTACCGGGGTGAGCCTGGTGGTGGGGATGATGTGTTTGCGCGAGACGAAAAACGTGGACCTCGATAAAAACTGAGCGCTAACGGGAGGTTAGTTTGTGGCGAGGGGGCTAGCCCCCTCGCCACAAAATGCTTTCTGCACATCAGGTCTTGAGCACCTCAAACGTCACTTCGTCAGGATAGAACGCCACATACCCGCCAATCTGCGCAACCGACACCTTGGGGTGCTCATAACTCCATACCGCATTGGCACCTTCATGCCCGGGGATCTGCAGGCTGTAATAGCTGGCATCGCCCTTGTACGGGCAATAGCTGGTGTGGTCGGTGCGGGCGAAATACTGTTCGGCGATGTCCTCCCGCGGGATGTAGTACACCGGAGGATAATTGGTCTCATGCATGACCAGCGCCCGAGTGGACGACGCCACTTGAATGCCATGGAACTTCACCACCACGCAGCCGGATTGGGGGACGATGGAGATGGGACTACCGGCACCTGGGACTTTCATGAAGTAGGTTCCTCTGTTGCTGTTGTGCGGTTTCCGCGCCCCAACAGGTATACCCCATGTTCCGCTATCGCGAGTACTTCGCAGCCGAACGGGAGTCGCTGGATTGACCGCTGTCATCAAACGCAACAGCTCAAGCTGTACATCCATACAGATAAAGATTGCTCCATCGCTCATCAACCGCCATTCTGTGCACCTCTCGAACACTGATCGATGATGGTGGTTATGCGGCTGTACCTCTGTGAAAAACCTTCCCAGGCCAAAGATATCGCGGCCGTGCTCGGCGCCAGGCGTCGAGGCGACGGCTGCTGGCTGGGAACGGACGTCACGGTGACCTGGTGCATCGGCCACCTGCTGGAAACCGCGCCGCCGGATGCCTACGACGCGCGTTACAAGCGCTGGGTGCTGGCGGATCTGCCGATCATTCCCGAAAAATGGAAAATGACCGTCAAGCCGCGCTCGGCCAGCCAGTACAAGGCAGTCAAACGCCTGCTCGGCGAGGCCAGTGAACTGGTGATTGCCACCGACGCCGACCGTGAGGGCGAGATGATCGCCCGGGAACTGGTGGAACATTGCCGTTATCGCGGGCCGATCCAGCGGCTGTGGTTGTCGGCCCTGGACGATGCATCGATCCGCAAGGCGCTGGCGGCGCTCAAGCCGGGGGCCGAGACGTTCAGCCTCTATCATTCGGCGTTGGGGCGCTCCCGGGCCGACTGGTTGATCGGGATGAACATGAGTCGGCTGTTCACCCTGCTGGGGCGTCAGTCCGGCTATCAGGGCGTGTTGCCGGTCGGTCGGGTGCAGACACCGACTTTGCGCCTGGTGGTGGATCGCGACCGTAGCATTGCCGATTTCGTCCCGGTGGCCTACTGGGCCATCGACGTGCAACTGCTGCACGATGGCACTGCGTTCACTGCCCAGTGGCGTGCGGCGTCCGATGCTTGTGACGATCAGGATCGCTGCCTGAACCAGGCGCTGGCCCAGCAGGCGGCTGCAGCCATTGGCAATGCGGCGAGCGCTCGGGTGATCAAGCTACGTACCGTGCGCATGCGCGAAGTCGCGCCGCTGCCGTTCGACCTGGGTACTTTGCAGGAAGTCTGCTCGAAAAAACTCGGGCTCGGCGCCCAGGAAACCCTCGATATCGCCCAGGCCCTGTATGAAACCCATAAAGTCATCACCTACCCGCGCAGCGACTGCGGCTACCTGCCCCTGAGTCAGCACAGCGAAGCGCCGGGTATTCTGGCGGCGCTCCGGCAAGCCGATCCGGCCCTGAACGCCTTGCACGATTATCTGGAGCCGCAACGCCGATCGCGGGCCTGGAACGATGCCAAGGTCAGCGCGCACCACGGCATCATTCCGACCGCCGCGGCGAAGAATCTCGATCGACTGGTGGGCAAGCAACGGGCGGTCTACACCCTGATTCGTGCGCGTTACCTGGCGCAGTTCCTGCCCAACCATGAATACGACCGCACCCAGGCCGACTTCGACTGCGCCGGTGAAGCCTTGCGCGCCGTGGGCAAGCAGATTGTCGAGCCCGGCTGGAAACGCGCCCTGCCCGAAGCCCTCGCGCCCGCCAAGGGCCGCGAAGCACCGGCACCGCAAACACTGCCGACACTGGCCGAAGGGCGTGACTGCGCGGTGGCTGACGTGAAACTCAAGGACCTCTGGACCCAGCCGCCCAAGCCATTCACCGAAGGCGATCTGATCAAGGCAATGAAGAATGTTGCCAAACTGGTGGAAGATCCGCTGCTCAAGCAAAAGCTCAAGGACACCACCGGCATCGGCACCGAAGCCACACGCGCCTCGATCATCCAGGGCCTGCTCGACCGAGGTTATCTGATCAAGAACGGCAAGGCCCTGGCCGCGACGCCGGCGGCTTTCAGCCTGATCGATGCGGTGCCGCGCGCGATTGCCGACCCCGGCACCACGGCGATCTGGGAACAGGCGCTGGACATGGTGCAGAGCGGTGAAATGAGCCTGGAAGAATTCGTCACCAAACAGGCCGCGTGGATGAGCAAGCAAGTGGCGCGTTGCGCCGGCCTGAACCTGACCATCAGCGGGCCGGCAAGCCCGGCCGGGCGTGGCGCCACACCGTGGAAAAACAAACGCAAACCCGCCAAACGCAAGCCTTCGACTGGCGCCAAGCGCGCGGCGAAACCGGCGGGCAAGGTTTGAGGGCAGCGAATCGAAATGGTCTAGTGTTCTTCAATGTCAGTTAAGACACCGAAGGTACGACCATGGCGACAATCAGGAGCCAGCCCTCGATAGAACTGCACGCCGCCCAGCGCGACGAACTGGAAACCATCGAAAACCTGATGCAGTTCTACATGTACGATTTCAGCGAATGGCTGCCGCTGAAGCTCGGGGAACATGGTTACTTCAACATCCAGCCCAGACTGGACTACTGGCGCAACCCGGCAACCCGGCCGTTTCTGATCAAGGTCGACGGCGAGCTGGCGGGGTTCGTGACCGTGGATAACGAAACCCATATCGTCGACGCCGAGTACAACATCGGCTACTTTTTTGTCAGTCGACGCTTTCGTGGCCAAGGTGTCGCGAAGTTTGTCGTCTCTGCCCTCTTGAGCCGCTTCCCCGGTCAATGGCAGATTTTCCACATCGATGCCAACCAGCCTGCGCGGCTGTTCTGGGCCAGGGTGATGCCCGATCTCACGGGCGGAGCATTCACCGTGCATCAGCTGCCGATCGACGGTTATCCATGCACCGTTTACCGCTTTGAAAGATCGCAGCCTTCGGCAACGCCTACGGGGCCGGGGTAAGCGCTGCCGAAGACTCCAAACGGTGGCCACGCTGACTTTCTAATTCCAAAACCACTTTGTCCGACAATATGTAGTGAACAAAAATAATCACTACAAAACCGTTGACGCCTCCGATTTGCCCTTGCATGATGCAGACGTCTCCCCGATCGGGAGTGCAGGCAACACGTTTGAGCAAGTTCGTCTGACCGCCGAGCTGTTTTTCCCGGATACACGCTGCCCACAAGGCAGATTGAAGAAGCTGACCTGGCCTGAACGTCCAGTACAAGGGCGAGAAGCGCTGGCGATCAATCCTCATGAAGCTTGTGGCCGACCCTGAAAACGTCGGCAGTGGCCTCCAGGTTTTCGCTGCTTCTCTTCGTTGTGACGCTATTGCGTAGCAGTTATTCAACACGACTACATGCAACAGATGCGCGACCCCGTCGTATTGACGGTCGACCGCTGACGTCCTGGTTTCGGTGCCAGGGATCAACTAACCGATGGGCTACCTGTATTAGCGAATCAACTTTGAAAGATCACCAAATGGTCAAGGGGCTTACAATGAATCTGAACAATCAACCTACTATCGATGAACTGGCTCGTTTGTTCGCTGCGCAAAAAGACAGCCATGACAGCCATATTCTGTGGATCAGCAAATCGGGCCAGGTCCATATCGACTGCCTGTCGCCCCATGCCCACGAAGAAGAGTTCGACAAGAACAACCAGAACCTGCTGGCCCGCATGAAGATGTACCGTCGCGGCCAGGGCTATGTCGGCAAGAAAGCCGCGGCCGACAAGGACTTCATCGGTAATGTGCTGCAAACGCTGACACAGGCGTGGGCCTCGCTGCAGAACCAGAATGAAGTTCGGGTGATTGATCGGTTGTACTGATCTCTCCCAAACACAAGAAGGCCCCGCTCGTTTTATCGAGCGGGGCCTTTTTTATTCGTCACCGTCTGCACCTCTGACTTTGCACCGGGTCAAAAGAACAGGGCTATGGTTAACAGTGCGCTGGACATCGGTTTATCCGCTGGAGGTCTGCGATGAAAACAACCCTGACATTCATGCTACTGGCATTGGCGAGTGCAGCCCATGCGAACAGTCTCCCCGGCATTCCCGCCTTCGATGTGGACTGTCCCGGGAAAATCATGGTCCACGCCGACCAGGATGGTCCGGTGATGATCAACAGCAAAGAAGCCCAGACCAAAATGATCAATGATCGCCTTTTCGAGGCCAAGGGGCCGGATGTGACGATCTCGATCAGCATCGCGGATGACGACACGGTAGCCGTGACCTATACCAGCAAGAAAGGCGGCAATGGCATCTGCCAGTCGGTGGATGATTGATTCACACGCTGGTGCTGCCGGCCATCACCAGGTTCGCGAACGCCACAGACGCGGCACTGTGATAGTTGTTCTTCCTGCGCAGCAATGCCGCGTCGCGCCGGGGTGCCTCGCCCTGTAATTCAATTCGGCGCAATGCCCGTTCCGCCGTGGCGATGGGCTCCGGGAGGATGGTGGCCATCGGCGTGTAGCGAATGACCTCCAGCAACGTACTCACCGAATTCACCTCGATCGCCACCTTGGCCGTGATGTTCTGCTGCCGAAAATACTCGTCGACTGAGGATCGGGTGATGAAGTCCGGCGTCAGCAACGCGAATTCCAATTGCGCCATCTCCTTGGGCGATAGCGGGATCTGCCGTTCGTACAACGGATGACGGTGCCCGACCACCACACCCAGAGTCTCGACAAACGCCGGCACGCACTCGATATCCGGGCTCCTCACCGGGGTGAAGGCAATGGCAATGTCTAGCGAGTCATCAAGCAACCCCGTCTCGATGTCATCCATCGACAACTCGAAAATCTGCAGATGGATGTTCGGAAACTTCGCCGCGTAATCGCGCACCAGCGGCCCCACCAGATACGCCATGAACGTTGGCGTCATGGCCAGTCGCAAGGTGCCGCGAGACAAGTCCTTCACATCATGCAGCGCGCGTTTGCCCGCTTCCAGTTCCACCAGCACCCGCCGGGCGCATTCGATATAGGCCTGCCCCGCGTCGGTCGCTCTGACCGTGCGCGAGGTGCGGTCGAACAGGCTGACACCCAGGGTTTCCTCCAGTTGCCGGATCTGCTGGGACAGTGTCGGTTGGGAGACGTGCAATGCCTCCGCGGCGCGGGTGAAGCCGCCGTGGTCGGCGACCGCCAGCAGGTAGCGCAAATGTCGGAGCAGCATGGGGCTCATCATCTATAGGCAGGACTTATGCAAAGCATTATATATCGATCTTGGACGCTATGGATCAATCAACCGAAGATGGCTCCACTTTCCAGCCACAACCGATAGGAGTCACACCATGCAACAGTCCCACGCTTACCAGGACACTAGTCTGGCCCTGACCACTTCGATCCTCGATGCCAAGGCGCGCAAGAATCTGTCCTGGCAGGATCTGACTGACGGCACCGGCCTGGGTCTGGCCTACGTCACCGCCGCCCTGCTCGGTCAGCATCCACTGCCGGAAGCCGCCGCCAGAGTAATCGGCGAAAAACTCGAGCTGGACGCCGACTCCGTGGCCCGCCTGCAAATCATCCCGCTGCGCGGCAGCCTGTCGGGTGTTCCGACCGACCCGACCATCTACCGTTTCTACGAAATGATCCAGATCTACGGCACCACGCTCAAAGCCCTGGTTCACGAGCAGTTCGGCGACGGCATCATCAGCGCGATCAACTTCAAGCTGGACCTGAAAAAGGTCGAAGACCCGGAAGGCGGCTCCCGCGCCGTGATTACCCTGGACGGCAAGTTCCTGCCGCTGCGTCCGTTCTAAGTAACTGGCCACCTTTAGCAAGCGATACCCCGTAGCAGCTGCCGAGCCTGCGAGGCTGCTACGCCCCCTCATTCATTGCAAGGAAGTCCGCCATGAAAGCGCTCATCGAAGGTTTATTGAAGTTTCAGAAAGAAGCGTTTGCGCAACGTACCGACCTGTTTAAACACCTGGCCACCACCCAGCATCCCGGCACCTTGTTCATCACCTGTTCCGACAGCCGCGTGATACCGGAACTGCTGACCCAGCAAGAGCCCGGCGAACTGTTCGTGGTGCGCAACGCCGGCAATATCGTGCCCTCTTACAGCCCGCATCCGGGCGGCGTGTCGGCCACGGTGGAATATGCGGTCGCGGTATTGGGCGTGACGGACATCGTGATCTGCGGGCATTCGGACTGTGGCGCCATGACCGCCATTGCCCAGTGCAAATGCATGGATCACCTGCCCGCCGTCAGCGGCTGGTTGCAGCACGCCGAGTCGGCCAAGGTGATCAACGAAGCCCGCCCTCATGCCAGCGACGCGGCCAAGGTCAGTTCGATGGTGCGGGAAAACGTCATCGCCCAACTGGCGAATATCCAGACCCACCCGAGCGTGCGCCTGGCCCTGGAAAAAGGCCTGTTGAACCTGCATGGCTGGGTCTATGACATCGAAACCGGCTCGGTCGATGCCCTGGATGCCGGCAGTCACAGCTTCGTGTCGCTGGCCGAACACCCCGGCACTTGCGCCGTGCACGGCAAAACGGTCGAAGCCGCCTGAAGGTGTCGACCGCACAAGCTGCACCAGGCTTGGCGCAGCGTTACAAAGTGGACAGGCGCGCTACTGCGCCCGTCCTCGTTTCCCGGCCGGGAATGTGACACTCACACGGTCGCCCTGGTTATTTGTCGTCCGTCTTGGCTGACGATTGTGGCCGACGTTCAGGTGTGTCTTCAGCGTTGGGCGCTTCTGGAAAACTGCCTGGGGTGAACACATGAGTGAGCAATTCGCTGGCATCGATGTTGACGACACCAGGAACCGAACGGGCCAGAGCAACAGCGTGCTCACACTGTCTATGGGTATTGACGCGACCGCTCAATGCCACCGCACCCGCATGGGTTTTGACATGGACATTCAGGCCAAGAGTGGTATCGGCCAATGCCAGGGCCGACTTTACCCGGGTGGTAATCCACGTGTCGTGAACGACCGTTTCCAGACCATGGGAGTAATGTTGGAAGTCATGAAGTTTCATGGCGCAATCCTCTCACACGTAATCAGATGCGCTGTCCGTCCCCGCGCAGGCACGGACACACAATAAGTATAGTGTGTGCCGTTGCCTGCAGCCGGCGGCTCCTGATGAGCGACGAAAATCCGTGGGAGCGTGGCTTAACTTATCGCTGTCAGCGTTTGACCGACAGATCCACCTGGGTCATGCGGCTGCGGATCGTGAACACGCCATCACCCGAGAGAATCGCGCTGCGCGCAAACAGGCGACCGCTCTCCCAGTTCGAAAGCCCCAGTTCCGGCTTGTTCAGCGCGTACTGTCCGTCGACCCAGCGGGTGATCCCGTTGCCGACAAAAGGCGCGTTGACCGCGTTGTAGAAACGCGCCTGCGCCTGGGCATCCTCACTGATCAGCGACACGGTGAATTGCGGGCTGTAGCGGTTGAACAAGGCTATGGCCTGATCCAGATCGTCGACGATCTTCAGGCTGACTTCCGGGGTTTCTTCCCATTCCCACTCGCGGCCCAATTGGTCCTCGGGCAGCGGTTCGGCCTGTGCTTCGGTCTGATAGCCTTCGGCGCGGTACACCTCGACGCTCGCGGTGCGCCAATCGCTCGGCAAATGCTGCTCGCTGCCCTCGACGATGTGCAGTTTGCAGCCTTGGCCTCGCGCGGTGCCGGCTTGTTGCAGTGCATCGAGAAACAGCGGCACCAGTTCGGCTGCTCGGTCGCGGTGGATCAGGCAAACGTTCAAGGTGTTGCAGACTTTGCGGTCCAGCGAATTGCGCACCACGGCGGCGAAGCGCTGGGCATCGGCATCTTTATTCGCGATCATCCAGGCGCCACCGGTGCCGTGCAGGCTGACGGCGGTGCCGGCCTGTTGCGCGATGCTGCCCAACTGGCTGACCGCACGCCCCGAACCACGAGCCACGGCCAGCGACAGGCGCCGGTCGGCGAACATTGCCCAGCCGGCGGCGTGATTGACACTTTCGACCAGCGACACTGCACCGCTCGGCAACCCGGCATCGGCCAGTGCCGGATTCAATGCATGGGTGACGATGGCCTGGGCGGTGCCCAACGCGTCGCTGCCAATGCGCAGCACCGCGGTGTTACCAGTGCGTAGCACACCGGCAGCGTCGGCGAAGACATTGGGCCGGCCTTCGAACACAAAAGCGACGATGCCCAGCGGCGAAACCACCTGCTCGACTTTCCAGCCGTCGTGCTCGACGCAGCTCACGACTTGACCGCGGGTGGCCGGCGCATCGCGCCAGGCCCGCAGGCCGGCGATCATGTCGCGGCGCATGCGCTCATCAGCCAGCAATCGCGTGGTGGAACGCCCGCGTGCCTTGGCCCGCTCGATGTCGGCCAGGTTGGCGGCTGCAATCAAAGCCCAGCATTCCGGGGTTTCCAGGCGTTGCGCGAAGCGATCAAAGAACTCGCTGATGGCGTGATCCGAAACGCTGGACATTGCGGCAAACGCCGCCTCGGCGCGCTCGATGGCGACCGTCGCCGCCTGCTGATCCGCCACCGGGATCAGCAACAACTCGCCGCTGACCTGCTCCACCAGCAGATGGTCGCCGGGCTGAAAGCGCGCCGCCAGTTCGGGGCTGACGACCGTGACACGATTACCGGCAAATGGGATCGGCGTGCCAGCGACTAGACGTTCGAGCGCAAGAGACATGAAGCGGTTTCACCATGCAGGGGGGCGGTCGGAAAATGTATAGGAAAATCCGTGGAGCGTCATTCACCGGGACGCGGTGGCGGTTACTTTTTAGCAAGTCGAAATACGTCCTGCTCCAGTCCATTGCTGCCCTGTTTACGCTTGTCCGAATTCACGTCATAAACCACCAGCAACAATGGCTCTTCTACGCCTTCGGTGCCGATAAAGGTCATCCCTTCGGCATGATCGCAGCCTTTATCTTCTCCTTGCCCGTAAGGAACCTCCAGGACCGACGTCAATTGTTCGCTGAAAACGAAACCTTCATCTGCTGGCCTGGCGCCGTCGCGCCATCGAAATACAGTGACGGGCCCGTCGAGGTCCATCGTCGGTCCAGCCAGGATCAACATATCGTCACCATCGAGGCATAAGTCCCTGACGCCGAGTCCATTCAGCTGGAAAAAATGCTTTCGATACTTTCGCCCACCCGGCCCGATTTTCTTCAGCCTCAGTGTGTGAGCAAGCTTGGGATGGTCTTCGGGTTCGACCTCCAGAATGATTGCCCATCCCCGCAGCACAGGCCCTCGCAACCCGATAAAAACACGCTTGCCATTGACCTCGAGGCCTTCGGTATCGAACCCGTTGTCCTTGCTGGGAATGTGCAGGAATGCCCCGACATGTTCGTCGTCCTTGAGTTCATCGAGCAATTCGTTACCCAGTTGATTGCCGGCCAATTGAGCGGCGACTCGATCATCGCTGGTGGTGCTCTTCACCAAAGTGAACGTCCCGTTTTCTTCGACCAGCGGAATCCGGGCCAGGAGAAAACGATTGCCATCACGGCTGACAATGGCCAGACGTTCGGCGTTTTTCTTCAGGGACTTGGTGCTATCGGGCTTTTTCCGTTTCAGGCTGTGAGAGCCCACGATCCAGAGATACCCTGTGTCGCGGTCGTAGCTCATGCCCTCCAGGTCTGCTTCAACGTCTTCTTTGCCAACGTCCGGCATGACCGGCAGCGTCAACAGGGATGCCAACGGGAACCGCTTCTGCTGATCAAACAGAAATTGGCCCGGGCTGGCGCGCTCGCGCCGGGTGAAACGTTCAAGGCTCAATGATTCATCATTGGCGACCCACAGGGTATTACCGACCTGCACCACGGCAGACAACCCGTCGCGCAAATGAGCGTCCGTCTCATTGAAGACGAGAAGCGCGGAACCGAACTTCATCATGGATTCACCCGCGCCTCCACCCGATCGGGTGAGCAGTCAAAAGATCTACTTCACGTTAGCGACCACCCGGTGCAAGTCAAGGAGCGCCATCAGAACACCGACCAGCCAATCCGCTGACTCAACAACTCCAGCGCCGCCATGCCCGCGAGCGAGTTACCGGCGGCGTTCAATTCCGGGGACCAGACGCACACCGTGAATTGCCCCGGCACCACCGCGACGATGCCCCCGCCCACGCCGCTCTTGCCCGGCAGACCGACGCGATAGGCAAAGTTGCCCGCTTCGTCGTACAGCCCGCTGGTGGCCATGATCGAGTTGACTTGTTGGGTCTGGCGGGCGCTGAGGATCTGTGCGCCGCTGTGTTTGCAGAAGCCGTCGTTGGCCAGGAAGCAGAACGCCCGGGCCAGGTCCACGCAACTCATGCGCAGCGCGCAATGGCTGAAGTAGCTGCGCAGCACCGCCTCGACATCGTTATGGAAGTTGCCGAACGACTGCATCAGATACGCCATGGCCGCGTTACGCGCGCGGTGCTGGTATTCGGATTCGGCGACCTTGCCGTCCACCATGATGTTCGGGTTGCCGGACAAGCGCCGGACGAAATCGCGCATCGACAGCGCTGGAGCGGCAAAGCGCGATTGATTGATGTCGCAGATCACCAGCGCACCGGCATTGATGAAGGGATTGCGCGGGCGCCCGCGCTCGAATTCCAGCTGCACCAGCGAGTTGAACGGCTGGCCCGACGGCTCGTGGCCCAGGCGTTCCCATATCGCTTCGCCGGAGTGTTCGATGGCCTGCACCAGGCTGAACACCTTGGAAATACTCTGCACCGAGAACGGCGTGTCGGCGTCCCCCGCGCAAAACAACTCGCCGTCATTGCCATACACGGCAATGCCCAATTGATTGCCCGGTACCTCGCCGAGGGCGGGAATGTAGTCAGCCACTTTGCCCTGACCGATCAACGGTCGGACTGCGTCAAGGATCTCGTTCAACAGCGCTTGCATGCCGGGTTCCGAAGTCTCGCCCCATGGGATTGCGGGGACACTGTCGCTAGACGCCGCTGGACGGCGCTGAATCACAGTTTTGTACGCGAATGTATCTGTCGCGGCCCGGGATACACCAACTTGCACCGGGCGGTCTTTCAGACATATCGCCAATACAGCTGATTGCAACACTTCTGTCGTCCGCTGACCACCGGTAAACCGGGTCGGCCCTTGCTCAGGAGTGTTGTCATGATGACCCAAGTCCCCCGTTACCATGGTTGGTCGCTGTTTGGCCTGCTGGCCATGCTGGTGCTGCTGATGACCGGCCTGATTCTGCTGCTCAACCCCGATCTGGTAGAAGCCACCCGCAGCGCCATTCGCGCCACCGCACGCACTTCGTTTGCGCTGTTTCTCGCCGCGTTCACTGCATCGGCCCTGGCGGTGCTGGTGCCCTCGCCTTTCAGCCACTCGCTGGTGCGTGAACGACGCTTCATCGGCCTGGCCTTCGCGTTTTCCCATCTGGTCCACGCCATCCTGATCTACAGCTACGGCCAACTGAACCCCGAGTTCTGGCCCGGCCGCACCACGGTCGGCAATATTCCGGGTTCGGTCGGTTACCTGTTCATTCTGTTGATGACATTGACCTCATTCAAAACCACGGCGCGCCTGATCGGCCCCAAAGCCTGGAAAACCCTGCACACCTGCGGCATGTGGGTGATCGCGGCGGTGTTCACCTATTCCAACTTCAAACGCATCCCACTGAGCGCCTGGTACGTTCTGCCGTTCGGCCTGATGTTTTCAGCGATTGTCATTCGGCTGCTGGGCACGATTGCGCAGAAGTACAAACGTAGCCTGCCCCGCGCCTATCCCCTGACCAACAACACCCCGTAGCAGCTCTGCGCTCGCTGTAGCAGCTGTCGAGCCTGCGAGGCTGCGTTCGGCTGCGCAGCAGTCGTGAATTCGACTAACGCGGTCAGCCTGACGCACCGCAACGTCAGGCTGTACGACTGCTTCGCAGCCGAACGCAGCCTCGCGCTGCTCGGCAGCTGCTACAGCGGCTACGGGTGATTGCCTGCCAACGATCAAACTCACGGAGATCAAACCCATGAACACTTCCCTTTCATCAGCCGTCAAAGGCCTGCACCTGAACCTCGACCGCGTCGGCAACTGGATCGCGCCCCTTACCCTGCGGCTGTTTCTGGCCTGGGAGTTTTTCGAGTCTGGCCTGGAAAAATGGAACGGCCAGAACTGGTTCGCGGACATCCAGGACCGCTTCCCGTTTCCCTTCAACCACGTTCCCGCCACGCTGAACTGGGAACTGGCGATGTGGGCCGAGCTGATCTGCGCCCTCACCCTGCTGGCAGGCCTCGGGACACGGCTCTCGGCGATTATTCTCGTGGTGGTCACGGTCGTCGCGACCGCTGCCGTCCACTGGCCGGCTGATTGGTCTACATTGAGTGAACTTGCCCAGGGTTATGCCATCAGCAACAAGGGCCACGGCAACTTCAAGCTGCCGTTGATCTACCTCGTAGCCCTCATGCCGTTGTTGTTCTCGGGGGCCGGCAAACTCAGCATGGACGCGTTGTTGGCTCGACTCTTCTGGCGGCGCAGTCACCGCTGAGGCGCCAGCGTCTCGATACCCCATCCAACTTATGCAAAGGAGCCATCATGAGCGTAACCAGCCAATGGATCGAAATCAGCAGCCCCGAAGGCACCTTCGGCGCTTACCTGGCCATCCCTCACACCCGTAAAGGGCCGGGGATCGTGCTGATTCAGGAAATCTTCGGGGTCAACGAGCACATCCGCTCGGTCGCCGAGCAATACGCCGCCGATGGCTATCTGGTCATAGCGCCGGATCTGTTCTGGCGCCACGGCCACCGTATCGAACTGGGCTACGACGAAGCCGGCTGGAAACGCGCCGTCGAATTGATGAACGCCACCGACCGCTATAAAGCCCAGGCTGACATCAAACTGGCCATCGATACCCTGAAGACGCATACCGGGCTCGACGGCAGGATCGCCTCCATCGGTTACTGCTTCGGCGGCATGCTGTCGTACAACACCGCAGCCAACGGTTTCGTCGACGTGGCGATCGCCTATTACGGCGGCGGCATTCAGAACCAACTGGATCGGGCCGGTGAAATCAAGGTGCCGCTGCTGATGCACTTCGGCGAACAGGACAGCCACATCCCCATCGACGCCGTGAAGCAAATCGCCGAGCGTTTCGAGTTCAACGACGATGTCGATATCGAGGTGTATCCGGGGGCCGAACATGGTTTCAACTGCTCGCACCGTGACAGCTACAACCAACGGGCGGCGGCCGAGGCGCATGGCAATACGTTGATCTTTTTAAGTCAGAACCTTTGATAGCCGAGGTTGGCGCTATCAATACTCGATGAGTATTCAGCCCGGAAACCAGCATGGACAACCTAGCAAAACCCAGACCAGCCTCACTGCGTATCCCCTCCACGGTCTGGGCCCTGGGTTTTGTCAGCCTGTTCATGGACCTTTCGTCAGAGCTGGTGCACAGCCTGTTGCCGGTATTTCTGGTCACTACTTTAGGCGCTAGCGCACTGACCGTCGGGGTGATCGAAGGCATTGCCGAGGCGACGGCGATGGTGGTCAAGATATTCTCCGGCGCCATCAGCGACTTTATCGGCCGGCGTAAAGGCCTGCTGTTGATGGGCTACGGTCTGGCGGCGTTGTCGAAGCCGCTGTTTCCCCTCGCGCACTCGGTTGATGTGGTATTTACCGCGCGCTTTCTGGACCGCATCGGCAAAGGCATTCGTGGCGCGCCGCGCGATGCGCTGGTCGCCGATGTCGCCCCCGCCGAAATCCGTGGTGCCTGCTTCGGCTTACGCCAGTCGATGGACACCGTGGGGGCGATTCTGGGTCCGGTTCTGGCGATCGTGCTGATGCTCTGGCTCGGGCAGATCCATCTGGTGTTGTGGTTTGCGGTGATCCCGGCGGTGATATCGGTGGCGCTGATTGTCGGTGGAGTCAAAGAACCAACCGATGTCGCCGGGAAACACACCTTTCGCTCGCCTATCCACTGGAAGGTTCTGCGGGAGTTTTCCCGGGGTTACTGGTGGGTAGTGATCGTCGGCGGGCTCTTCACGCTGGCCCGTTTCAGCGAGGCCTTTCTGGTCTTGAAAGCGCAGCAGACAGGCCTGACGGCCACTTGGGTGCCAATGGTGATGGTGGTCATGTCGCTGCTGTATGCGGTGTCGGCCTACCCTGCCGGCTGGTTGTCCGACCGGATCAGCCGCACCAAGTTGCTGTGTGTCGGCATGGGGCTGCTGATCCTGGCGGACCTGCTGCTGGCGCAAGCGGATTCAATCATGACAATGCTGGCGGGCGTAGCCTTGTGGGGTCTGCATATGGGGTTCAGCCAGGGCATTCTCGCGACGCTGATCGCCGACACCGCACCCGAACATCTCAGGGGCACGGCCTTCGGCCTGTTCAATCTGATCAGCGGCATGTGCCTGTTGATCGCCAGCGTACTGGCTGGCGCGCTATGGGAAACCTCGGGCTCCGCCAGCACTTTCATCGCAGGGGCGGTGCTGGCGGCTGCGGCGCTGGCGTTGCTCCTGTTGCGCAAGTCCTAGTCCTCGATCGCGGTGAACCCGCGTTGCAAATCCTCGATCAACGCGTCGACATCTTCCAGGCCAATGTGCAACCGCAGCACCGGATTCAATGCGCGATCTGCCGCACTGTTGCGATCCTGGGTGTCGGCGACGGTGACCAGGCTTTCATAGCCGCCCCAGGACGCGCCCAGACCAAACACCTGCAACGCATCGATGAAGCGCTCTACATACGTAGCGTCGGCATCACGCAGTTCGAAGGACAGTAAGCCGTTACTGCCCGTGAAGTCCCGCCGCCACAGGGCATGATGGGGATGATCGGCCAGCGCCGGATGGAACACCCGTTTCACCTGCGGTTGCGCTTGTAGCCAATGAGCGATTTCCAGGGCCTGGCGTTCGTGCACCTCCAGGCGTGGCGCCAGGGTTCGGGCGCCGCGCAGCACCAGCCAGGCGTCGTCAGGGCTGACGGCGCTGCCAAAGGTGTCGCTCATGGACGCCAGCGGCTGCCAGACTTCTTGCCGGGTACAGACGCTGCCCATGACCACATCGCTGTGGCCGCACAGGTACTTGGTCAACGCCATGATCGAGATGTCCGCGCCCAGCGTCAGCGGCCGGTACAGGTAGCCCGAACCCCACGTGTTATCGACGGCCAGCAGGATGCCCCGTGGTTTGCACAGTGCGGCGATGGCCGGCAGGTCGCTGAGTTCATACAGCAGCGAGCCGGGCACTTCGGTGTAGACCATTTTTGTATTGGCTTGCAGTTGCCCTTGCAGGCCGCTGCCGTCAGGCGCGAAGTAGCCGACCTGGATGCCGAACGGCCCAAGCAGCTCCCGAGCCAGACGCCGCACGGGCGCATACACCGCGTCGGTGATCAGCACATGATCGCCGGGCCGCAGGTAGGCCAGGAACGTCTGCGCCACTGCCGCCAGCCCGGTGCCAAACAAGCGGGTGCGATAACCGCCTTCCAGCTCCGTCACCAGGTCTTCCAAGGCAAAAGCGGTCGGATTGCCCCGAGCGCCATAGCTCAGCACCCGCTCCCGGTCACGGCGAGCACGGGCATCGCGCATCTGCGCCAGGTTGTCGAACAGCACCGTGCTCAAACGAGTGACGGGCACGTTGACACCTCGACTGCCACTGCCCTTTTCGGTACGCGCCGCCTGCACTAGACGGGTACGCACCCGCGCATCACGAGTCGCTTGAGACGGCGCGCGCAGCGGTTTCAGGCTGGCGATTTCGTCTGCGCTCATTTGCGCCAACAGGCCGATTTCCCAGGCCAGGTACTGACGCGCCGCGTCCTTGTTGCCGGCGTGGCGATCATGGGTAAAGAACAGAAAATCGATGCACTGCTGATCGGGCGGCGTATTGGCATCTTCTTGCAACGCAAAACCCGCCTCGCGCCAGGCGTCAACGCCGCCGCTCAACAGCCGGGTTTGCGCACGTTGAACATCGGGCAATTCCAGCGCCGCGAACGCTGCCAGCTGCGGGTCATCGGCCAGCAACACCAGGGGTCGCTGTTCACCGGCCACTTCACTTGCCAGCAACGAACGAATCGACCAGCGTGAGCCGGCGATATGACCTTTGCGGAAGGTCATGCTCGGGCGCAGGTCAATCAATGCCAGCGCGCCATCCTTCAACGCATCGGCCAGGGCCTGCGCGGTGGTCACGGGCAATGTTTCGTGAACGGATACCTCAAGCGCGGGCAATGCCAGACCGCTACTCACCCCACCTTCCAGCACATAAGCTTCATGCCCCAACTGCCGAAGCCAACTGGCAACGATCGGCGCCCGTATGCCATCGCTGTCGATCAGCACCAACCGCGCCTGACGCACGCCGATGTACAGGTCGGTAGACTGAATCAACTGCCCGCCCGGCGTGTGTTGCGCACCGGGCAAACTGCCGGTGACAAACTCCTCGGCGGTGCGCACATCGCACAGAAACAAACTGCGTGCGGCCTCCCCGGCCCACTGCTCGACTTGCGCCGCCGTAACGGTTTCTACCCCGGCCCGTGCGGCCAGTTGTGCCGCGGCGAGGCGTTGTTGCGGCAAGGTCTTCGATGACACCTCATCGGCATAGCGGCGGGTGCTGCCATGTTCCAGCCGGAAATCTTCCAGGTACCAGCCCTGCGTACCGTTTTCCAAGGCGTAGACCGGATTCTTCAATCCCAGATTGATCAGGGTCTGGGCGCCAATAATGCTGCGGGTTCGACCGGCACAATTGACCACGATCGGCGTGCTGTCGTCCGGCACCAGATCCTGTACGCGATAGCCCAGCTCGCCGTTCGGGCAGCAGACAGAACCGGGGATGGTCATCTTGCGGTATTCGTCGAACGGCCGACCGTCCAGCACCACCAGAGGCTCGCCCCGGGCTTGCCATTCAGCCAGCTGCCTGGCGGTGACATGCGGCGTATCACTGGCTTCTTCCACCAACTCGCCAAAGGCTTTGGACGGCACATGCACACCCGCGAACAGTTGCAGGCCTGCCGCCTTCCAGGCATCGGCACCGCCGTCGAGAATATGCACGCGGCTGTACCCCAGCGCCTGCAAACGCCGAGCAGAACGCGCCGCGATGTCCCCGCCGTTCTGGTCATAGATCACCAGCCGCACTTGAGGGTTCGGCGCCAGGCGTCGGACCTCCAGCTCCAGGCGACTATAGGGCAGGTTCACCCCGTGAAACAGGTGGGCTTCGCCATATTGGCCATGCTCACGCACATCAAACAGGGCAATTTCCTGCCCGTCGAACAGCCATTGCTGCAGTTGCCCTGGGGTTACGGTCTGGCTCATGTGTAGGCCTTGATCGACGGCGCCATTTGCGAGGCGTTGTAATTGAGAATGCGCCCGTCGGCCTCGACCCCGTAACGGCCGTTGAGCGATTCCAGCGGCAAACCGTACAGGTGGAAATGCAGGGTCGGCTGCTCGCCTTCGACACGGATGCCATGCAGGTCTTCACCGAGAAACGAGATCGACGTGCCGGGTTGCACGATCACTTCCTTTTCCAGGTGCAACGTGGTGAACCCAGGCTCGCGGCCCTCGTCATCACGGGCGTAGACGTAGTTGATTTCCTGGCCTTCGATGGCGCTGATGATCGCCCAGGTTTCGTGGTTGTGCGGGATCGTACTTTTACCCGGCAGCAATGAGTTGAGGTACAGCGTCGGTGTGTCGCCATCGTCGTTGAGGCGGTAGCGGAACGCGGTGCTGCCCTGTCCCGGCACGGGCGCCGGGAACGCGTCGAAATTGAACAGATCACGGCGCTCGGCCAGGGTTTCGAGCAAGGCGACGATCTCCGTCAACGCGGCGCGGTCGACGCCACGCTGATGGATGACGCGGATTTTCTTGAGGAAATCCTCGATGACGGCGGCACGGTTATCGGTACTCATGAACAGACTCCTCGGTATTAGACGGACAGGCTGTAGCGGCTCAGGTTACTCAACAGATATGGATCGTTGGCGACACGGGGACGGCGTCCCGGATCGCCCAGGGCGTGACGCAGAAACTCCTGGGTCCGTTCGCTGGTGGGGTGCTGGAAGATCTGCTTGGCACTGCCGCGTTCGACGATCACACCGTTTTCGGTGAAGTAGACGATGTCGCTGATCTCTTCGGCAAAACGCATTTCGTGGGTCACCAGCACGCAGGTCATGCCCTCTTCCGTGAGTGCGCGAATCACCGTCAGCACCTCACCAACGGTTTCCGGGTCGAGGGCAGAAGTCACCTCATCGAACAGAATCAGTTCCGGGCGCATGGCCAACGCCCGGGCAATCGCCACCCGCTGTTGCTGACCGCCGGAGAGTTGCCCCGGATAAGCATCGGCCTTGTGCTCCATGCGCACCTTGGCCAGCAAGGCGCGGGCGTCTTTTTCGGCCTCGGAGCGGTTGCGCCCCAGCACTTTGCGCGGGGCGATCACCAGGTTCTCCAGCACCGACAAATGCGGAAACAGGTTGTACTGCTGGAACACAAACCCCACACGCTTGCGCAGCTCGATACGCTGGCTTTCCTGGGCCAGGGTGTGAACCTCGGTGGCGCCGACGCGGATGCTCCCGCGCTGGGGCTGCAACAGGCCGGTGATGCAGCGCAGGATCGTCGACTTGCCGGAGCCGGACGGGCCAATGATCGACACGGCCTGGCCGCGATGCACGTCGAGGTCTATGCCCTTGAGCACCGGGTTGCTGCCAAATGACAGGTGCAGGTCGCGCAGGCTGACCAAGGGTTCGGCGACGGTTTCAGTAGAAGGCATAACGTCGCTCCAGGCGTTGGGTGAGTCGGGAAATCGGGTAGCAGTAAGCAAAGAACAGCACCAGCAGGCTCAGGTAAATCACCACGGTGAAGCCGGTGAGGTTCACCGTGTTGCTGGCGATTTGCGCGGTGTCGATCACGTCATGCACGCCCACCAAAGACGCCAGTGCGGTGCCCATGGTGATCACCGCGTAGAGGTTCATCCACGGCGGCAACATGCGTTTGAAGCACTGCGGCAGGATGATCGAGCGGAAAATCTGCCCGCGAGTGAAGGCCAGGGATCGCGCCGCTTCCCACTGGGTACTGGGGATCGAGGCGACGGCACCACGGAAGATCTCCGCAACATTGGCGCTCGCCGGCAACGCCAGGCCAATCGTGACCTTGACCCAGTCCGGGAACGCGACATAAGCGCTGCCGATGTGGATCTCGAACGGGAACACATAGGTGGTGAAATAGATCAGCACCAGCCACGGCGCGTTGCGAAAAATCTGCACCCAGATCCGCGCCGGCAAGCGCAGCAGCCACAACGGCGACAACGTCAGGGCACCGACCAACAACCCCAGCAACGAGCCCAGCCCGATCGCCACCAGACTGATCAGAATGTTCTGGCCAAACCCGACGACCAAGGCTGGCGACCATTGCAGCAAAGCCTTGAGTACCGGGCTGTGCGGCGCGAAATACACCAGCCAGAGCACGGCCCCCACCAACAGCAGCAACTTGCCGACATGCCGACGCGGCCAGGCCAGCGGCGCGGTGACGGACGATTCAATGGCCATAACCGGGCATCCTCAGGCGCGCTTCGAGCAGGCGCCCCACACAATTGACGGTAAAACTCAGCAGGCCGAAGAACGTCAGGATCAGAATCATCAGCTCCAACACGTTATCGCTCTGGGTCCAGATCATGATCGCCGCGTAGGTGATATCGCCGACGGCGATGGCCGAGGCGACGGCGGTCATTTTCACCAGGTCGATCAGATTGTTGATCAGCGATGGCAAGGCAAAACGCAGGGCCAGCGGCAGTTGCACATTCCACAACAACTGGCGACTGCTGAACGCCAGCGAACTGGCCGCCTCGATTGTCACTGCCGGCACCGCTTCGATCCCGGCACGCAAGGCTTCGGCATGAAACGCACCTTTGTGCAGCGAAATCACGATCACCACCCAAGCGAACGGCGTCAGCGGGTTGGCCGCGCCGACGGCCTGGGTCAGCAGCATATTCAGCACCAGAAATGCGCAATACAGCTGCACCAGCGTCGGCGTGTTGCGGGTGACTTCGACAAACACCCGTGCTGGTTTTGCCAGCCAGGGTTTACCCGAGGTCAGCATCGCCGCCAAACCGACCCCCGCCAGCAGGCTGCCGACGATGGTGAACAGGCACAGCAGCACCGTGGTCAGCGCGCCCTTCTCCAGGGTTCCGCGCTGATAAGCGTCCAGCAGAAAGCCGTAGTTCAGGCCGAATCCGGCGGCCCAGTGGACGAACAGTTCCAACAAATGACTCATGGTTCGCCCCGCAATTGCCTGCAGGCTTGAGCGATGCGGCATCCGGCTTCGACTACGGTGTCGGTCGCCGTGGCAATGGACAGGCGAAACCACGGCGACAAGCCATAAGCGCTGCCCGCCACGCCGGCCACGCCCTCTTCCAGCAAATACGCGACGACGTCGGCATCGCTTTGCAGACGTCGACCGTCCGGGCGATAGCGCCCCAACAACCCGGCGCAGCGCACAAACACGAAGAAACCACCTTGAGGTTCGAGCACTTCAAGACCGTCCACTTCGCGTAAGGCGCTGACCAGTGAATCCCGGCGTTGTTGATAGGCCGCGACTTGCGACCGCAAGAAATCCAGTCCACCTTCGAATGCCGCCAATGCGGCGGCTTGTCCGACCGAGGAAGCGCCCGAGGTGGATTGCGATTGCACCACGGTCATGGCCTGGGTCAGCGCTTGCGGTCCGGCGCCGAAACCGATGCGCCAACCGGTCATGGCGTAGGTCTTGGACACCCCGCCCACCAGCAGGCTGCGCGCCTGCAAATCCGGCGCAACGTTGAGCAGGCTCTGGGCAGGCAAACCGTCGAAACGGATATGTTCGTAGAGCTCATCCAGCAGAATCAGCACGTGGGGATGGCGCCGCAGCACCTCGGCCAGGGCACGCAGCTCGGCCGCGCTGTACACCGCGCCGCTGGGGTTGCCGGGGCCGTTGAGGATCAGCCAGCGAGTCCGTTCGCCAATCCGTTGCTCCAATTGTTCGGCCGTCAGTTTGCAGCCCTGCGCCAGCCCGCATTCGATAAACACCGGCTCGCCGCCATTGAAGCGCACGCTGTCGGGGAACGACGGCCAGTACGGCGTTGGCACCAGCACCTGATCGCCGTCGTCGAGGGTGGCGGCAAAGGCATTGAAGATGATCTGTTTGGCACCGTTGCCAATCACGATCGATTCCAGCGGATAGTCCAGCTGGTTTTCCTGCTGGAGTTTGCGTTGCACCGCGATGCGCAAGGCCTTCACGCCCGGTGTCGGCGTGTACTTGGTGGCACCGGCGGCGATGGCGGCATAAGCGGCCTGCTTGATGTGCTCCGGGGTGTCAAAATCCGGCTCGCCGGTGGTCAGGTCGAGGATGTCGCGACCAGCCTCGCGCAATGCCGTGGCTTGAGATTTCGCGGCGGCATTGGCCGACAGCGAGACGCGCTGTACGCGTTTGGACAGACGAAGCGTCATGACTGACTCCCCTTCAAAACCTTGCCGGGGTTCAGCAGATTGTTCGGGTCCAGCGCTTGCTTGATCCGGCGCATCAGGTCGAGTTCCACCGGGCTTTTGTAGCGCCCTAGCATGTCCCGTTTGCGCTGGCCGACACCGTGCTCGGCGCTAATGGAGCCGCCGTGAGCGTGGGCGCTGTCGTGCACCAGTTGGCTGAGTGCTGCGTAATGGGCCATGTGCGCCTCGACCGTTGAGTTGTGCGGATGGGCGACGTTGTAATGCAGGTTACCGTCGCCCAGATGGCCGAAGGTGTAATGCCGCACACCAGGGAAATGGCGCTGCAACAGCGCATCGGTATGGGCGACAAATGCCACGACCTGGGAAATCGGCACCGAGATGTCGTGCTTCATATTGCGACCGGCACGCTTCTGCGCCTCGCTCATGTTCTCGCGCAACAGCCAAAACGCCTGGCTCTGGGCGAGGCTTTCGGCGATCAGCGCATCGGCCAGCAGGCTCTGCTCGTAGGCCTCGCCCAGTACCTGTTCAAACGCTTCGCGGGCATGGCTTTCGCTGTGGTTATCGGACAATTCCAACAACGCGAACCAAGGCTGACGGGCACCGGAAAAGGGTTGTGGGCCTTCGGGAAATTGCTCGCGCAGCAACGCAAGGCACCCGGCACTGAGCAGTTCGAACGCGGTCAGGCTGGCACCGAAACCGGCGCGGGCATGGGACAGGAACGTCACCGTTTTGGCCAGCGAGTCGAAGGCCAACAGCGCTGTGGCCTGGGCCTTGGGCAACGGGAACAGTCTCAGGGTGGCGGCGGTGATGATGCCGAGGGTGCCTTCGCTGCCGATGAACAGGTCGCGCAAGTCGTAGCCGGTGTTGTCCTTGCGCAAACCGCGCAGGCCATTCCAGATGTCGCCCTGGGCGGTGACCACTTCCAGACCAAGGGTCAATTCGCGGGTATTGCCATAGCGCAGCACCGCCGTGCCACCGGCATTGGTGCCCAGATTGCCGCCAATGGTGCAGCTGCCTTCGGCGCCCAGGCTCAGCGGGAACAGGCGCCCGGCATCGCGGGCGACGCCCTGAATGGTGTGCAGAATGCAGCCCGCCTCGACGGTCAGGGTGTCGTTGTCGGTGTCCACTGCCCGAACGCGATTCATCCGGTCGAGCAGCAACAACACCGCGCGGCCACTGGCGTCCGGAGTCGCGCCGCCCATCAGCCCGGTGTTGCCGCCCTGCACCACCACCGGCGTATCGCAGGCCACGCACGCGCGCACCACCGCCGCAACTTCTTCGGTGCTTGCCGGGTGCACGGCGGCAATCACCTGCCCCACGTAACGGCCCTGTTTGTCGGTCAGGTACGGCGCGGCCTCTTCGCTGGTCTGCACATGACGGGCGCCGAGCAGTTGCTGCAAGGCCACGAACAACGGTCGACTCATGACCGCACTGCCAGCGGTGCCGCGTTGCGGTATTGCTCGTGCAGGTCACGCAAGGCTTGCGACGGTGCCATGCCCGTGCGTTCGCCCAATTCGATCAGCCAGCCGCTGCGGTGCCAGTCGCGCACGATGGCATCCAGCTTCGCCTGGGTATCGTGCTCGCCCTTGCGTATCCAGATCACCGAGTTCGACGGGATCAAGTCACCCGGCAGCGGAATTTCATACCCGGCCCACTCGGCATCGCTCAATAAGGTATGCATGGTCGGGCTGACATGCACCGCCGCCACGCAGCCATTGCCGCGCAACGACAACAGCGATTCGGACTGGCTGCGAAACGCCTTGATCTGCGCGCCGTAGGTTTCCTGTAATGGCTTGATGAAGTTGCTGCCCTGGGACACGCACACCGGTTTGTCCTTAAAGTCGCTCCACTGGGTGATACCCGCACCCTTGCGAATCAACGCGGCGCCACCGACTTCTTCATAGGGCGTGGGCACGTAATCGAGAATCTCGGCGCGTTCTTCGGTGAACTGCATATTGGCGATCAGGATGTCGACCTTGCCCTGCTGCAGGAACTGCACCCGGTTGGGTGCCAGCACCGAAACAGTCTGGGCCTCGACACCCAGCGCCTCGGCGATGCCCTTAGCCAGTTCGACGTTGTACCCCAGGTGTTCGCCGGTCTTGGGGTCGAGGGTGCCGAACGGCGGACCACTGAGCATCACCCCGACGCTGATCGCGTGGCGTTGTTCGATCTTGTCCAGCGTGGCATCGGCCTGAGCGAGGCTGGCGCCCAGCACGGCGCATCCTGCCAGGCACAGCATGGCCAGGCTTCTAGCGGAAAAATATCGGTTCATGCACGACTACCTTGAACGACCGCCGAATCCGTCGGCGGTCTATTGAAAACAATGAGGTGAACCGCTCAGGCGCCGTTGGCCTGGAACTGTTTCTGCAACTCCACCAAGGCCGGTGACGCGGGCGTTATGCGGTTGCGGGTCTGGGCGTCGATCAGCCAGCCGCTGCGGTGCAGTTCCTTGACGATGGGGTCGAGCCGGGCCTGGGTATCGCGTTCGCCAGGTCGGGTCCAGATCACCGAAGGGGCCGGGTTGAGCTCCGGACTCAGCGCCCGATAGCCCTGCCATTCGGCATTGTCAGCGATCAACGGGTTGATCAGCGTGGCGTCATGCACTGCCGCGACGCAGTTGTTGCCACGCAGCGCGAGCAAGGATTCCGACGAGCTCTTGAACGCCTTGATCTCCACGCCCAGATCAGTGAGCGGCTTGATGTAGCTGCTGCCCTGGGAGGTGCAGACGGGCTGGCCCTTGAGGTCTTCCCAACGGCTGATCTTGCTGTACTTGAGCAGCGCCGCGGTACCGCCGACACGGTAGAAAGGCGTTGGCACAAAACCGAGGATCTCACCGCGCTCGGCGGTCCATTCCATGTTGGCGATCAACAAATCCACTTTGCCCTGCTGCAAAAACTGCACGCGGTTGGCGGGCAATACCGGCACCAATTGCACCTCGGCGCCCAACTGCCGACCCAGTTCCTGAGCGAGGTCGACGTTCAAGCCCCGAGGTTTCTGAGTGCCCGGATCGATACTGCCGAAGGGGCCGCCGGACAGTACGACCCCCACCGTCAGCACATGCCGTTGCTGGATCTTGTCCAGCGTGGCATCAGCCTGAGCCCCGGCACTGGTAGCCAATGAGATCAAGGCGCCCAGCATCACAGGCAACCATCGTTTTACAGGTGAGCGCTCAAGCAACATGGATTTCCCCTCATGGATGATCGGCGTTCCCCGACCTGATGAGGCGGCATCCTAGGTACAGTCCTGAAGTAACGGAAATTCAAATATCTAATATCGTTATAACTTGCCGTATTGCTGCTAAGCGAAAATCCTCACAGCGCCCGTAGTTACCGCATTAGCACTAAAATATCGCCAAAAATACATAAACAAATGTAATGTTTATGTTTGCAGCCCTGATATAAAAACAGCCCGGAAATGGCCATGCCGACCTCACCTACCCTCGATCTCGAATTGCTGCGCACCTTCATTGCCGTGGTCGATCACCACAGTTTTGCCGAGGCCGGCGCGCAACTGGCCCGCACGCAATCGTCGGTCACCCAGCACATGCAACGCCTGGAACAACAAGTGGGGGTGAGTCTGTTCGAGAAGCGCGGGCGTCAGAAGCAACTGACCGAAGCCGGCTTGCAGTTGTTGCGTCATGCGCGGCAGATGCTTTCGCTCAACGACGATGCGCTGAACTCCCTGCGCGAAAGCAACTTGAGCGGTGTGCTGCGGATCGGCTCACCCCATGACATCGCCGACACCATCCTGCCGCCGATCCTCAGCCACATCGCCCGCTCGGCCCCGCGCTTGCGCCTGGAGATCGATGTCGGCCGCAGCCCGTTTCTGATGGATGACCTGCACCGGGGCAAGGTCGACATGGTGATCTCCACCCGTGAAGACCCGACGCTCGAAGGCTTCGCCTTGCGCACCTCGCCGGTGTGGTGGATTTGCTCGGCGCAGTACATCCATACGCCCGGTGAGCCTTTGCCGCTGATTCTGGTGGATGAGCCGAGCATCTATCGTCGCTACGCCCTGGAGGCGCTGGAGCGCGCCAACATTCCATGGCGCCAGGCGTACCTGGCGTCGAACCTGATCGGCATCAAGGCCGCAACGCGTGCCGGGCTGGGCGTCACGCCCAGAAGCATGGAAATGCTCGGCCCCGATATGCGCGTGCTCGGCGAAAACGATGGCCTGCCACGGCTGCCGGACGTGACCTACCACTTGTGGATTCGGCCCAACACCGTGAACCCGCTGGTGCGTCGGGCCTATGAGTTGATCAGGAGCAGTCGAGGGCTTTGACGCGGCCATTCAGAAGACCCGATCTGCGAGCGGGTCGCGCAGAACCTGCAACGGCTGCGGGGCAAGCGCCATTTGTCCCTCGACGCTCTGGCCCGGCAATGCGGCGTGAGTCGGGCGATGCTGGCGCAGATCGAATCCGGACGCAGCGTGCCGTCGATCAAAGTACTGTGCAAAAGCTTTGCCGCGTGTCCGCAAGTGCAGCAGTGTTACTACGTCGCGGGCGAGTGGGACTTCGTGCTGATCCTCGCGGTCAGGAGCATGCAGCAGTACACCGACCTGACCCGCGAGTTGCTCTTTGAGAACAATAACGTCAAACGCTTCAAAACCCTTGTTTCGATGAGCACCGTGAAGCTGGGTTTGAATATCCCGTTGGGCGTTGAATAGCCTACGGTGCAGGATGCGCAACTATAGCGCTGGGGGGGGGGGGCTGCGCCCCATTTCCTCTGTAATTTAACGACGGTATTTCTTTTGTAAAAGATCGATGGCGATCGCTACTGCAAATAAAGCAGCCGCTGCCAAAATCAACATACGAAGATGGTCAGATTGCGTCGAGGTTATATATGAATAAGCCCCGTGATTATTGATCAGGACTTGATGTGTCGCGTCTGGATTTTTCGTGCCCTCCCCCGCATATTGAACAAACAAGCTATTTCGATAAAAAAACAGTAAGACACCAGAAGTCCCAGCTAAAAATTTAGAAACCAAAAAAACCATTTTCATGCTCATCACCACGGACATCCAGCCGATCCAGAAACAGCGCTCGTTTGTCCAGCAAAAACCTCCTCACCAGTCTCACCAAATAAATCCTTTCCTGCTTTTCTCAAGCGCTTTCTTTTTTCTCTTTTATTATACCAATCAAAGACCAACCAAGAAAAAAACAGACAACAACCCCTATCGCCGCCGCAACAAGCACGAGAATAGATGAGTTAACTTTATTAGTTGTTGCAACAAGCCTTACCAGCGCAGTAAATGCGACACCACTATAAATACTATTTTGCAAAGTTTTTCTTGGGTTTAATGGTTGCCTTACGATGTAAAATAGCGCCCCAAACATCATTGAAATAACAATTGAGCAGGTAATTATGAGTAGCATCATGTGACCCCATCCTGATTAAAGCAATCATTAAGTGAACTACTGAGACTGAGATGAGCAGGAGGGAACCGCCACCCCCCCGCTTTTGAGTAGACAAGCAAATAAGCGCCAATGGCTACTGGGGTCAATCAGGTTGAGTTCACAGGCGATAAAGTATAGATATGATCATTGACGACAGATCTCACGCCAGTGACTTTTAATTTACCACTATCGTAGAAAGTTCTTTCGTCCATGGACTACTCCTACTACTTCTAACGATCCATCTAAAGGCGTTCGTGGCAACTCAATTCAAATAGGCATCATTCTGGGTGATGCTAGTACAGGGCCATCACTCTGTCCAATGACTGCTCTTGGCCCCCGTGACTGGGGGGACCAACAGGCCTCTTCGTGCGAAAGATTCTGTAACCTCAGCGACCAAGACTATCCGCCAATCTCCTGGCCTGCTGAGTCGCGACCTCACGCGCGCTGAGGTCAACGTCTTCCCCCAGGATGGTTTTCTCTACAGTCACCGAGTGCACATCCGTCACGCCGATAAATTTCAGCCAGGCTTCAACGTAAGGCTTCTGGAAGTCGAAGCGCTCTGCCGGGGTGATCGACTGCGCCGAAAAATCCAGGCCGCGGGCATACATCACCACAGCGGTCTTGTTGTGCAGCATGCCTTCCAGACCGCGCTCCGGGTCGAAGCTGAACAGGATGTCTTTCTGCGACACCAGGTCGATGAAGTGCTTGAGTTTGTACGGGATGCTGAAATTCCACAGTGGCACGGACATCACCAGCACATCCGCGCCGTGCAGGTGCGCGGCCAGATCTTTCAAGGTGTTCCAGGCGTCTTGTTGTACCGGGGTCAAGGGCGTGCCACTGAGTCCGGCGTATTTGGCCTCCATGGCCTGATCATTGAACTCCGGCAACGCCATGTTCCAAAGGTCTAGGGTGATGATTTCGGTGTCCGGGATGTTTTCCTGATAGCGCGCAATGAAGCTGCGGGCGACTTCAAGGGAGGCCGAGCGCTGTTTGCGCGGGGAACATTCGATATGCAGAAGAGTAGTCATGGCACGCCTCGGGTAATGGGAGATGGGGGGCGGCAAACATTGCAACATAGTTTTATTTGGAATATAAATCGTAAATAAATAAGCTATTAATCACGTATCAAACTATGTTCGATGCTCTGCTACTCAAGACTTTTGTCACAGTCGTCGATGAAGAAGGCTTCAGCCGTGCAGCCGAGAAGCTGCACCTGACCCAGTCCGCGGTCAGTGGGCACGTGCGGCGACTGGAAGAACAGATTGGTAAACCCCTGTTGAGGCGTACCACCCGTTCCCAGCAACTGACGCCCGATGGCGAACGCCTGGTGGCTTATGCACGCACGATCCTCGCGCTGAACCGTGATGCCTGGGCAGAACTGACACGCACGCCGTTTCACGGGCGACTGCGGATCGGGGTATCCGAAGATTTTGTCGAATCGCGATTAATGCGGACTTTTCAGGATTTCGCGGCGCAGTACCCGGGGATGGAGATCGACGTGCAGGTGGGCATTCCGGGCACGTTGCTGGCCTCGATGAAACAAGGGCATCTGGAACTGGTCATCGGCTCTCTGTGCGAAACCAGCGACACGGGGCTGCTGCTATGGCAAGAACCGCTGGTGTGGGCCTGGTCGGCGCAGCCCGTCACCGAGTTACCGACGCCGTTGCCGCTGGCCCTGTTCCCCGAGCCGTGCCCTTATCGCGAGGTGGCCCTGACACAACTGGCTCGGGCGGGGATCGCCCAACGAACGGCGATGTTGTGCAGCAGCACGGCCGGATTGCGAGCCGCGGCGCTTGCTGGCTTCGCGGTAGCGCCCATGCCAGTCAGCCAGTTGGGGCAAGGACTGGCGGTTCTTGGTGCGGAACAAGGATTGCCGGATTTGCCGGATGCGCAGTATCGGTTGTTCAGCGCTCCTGAAGCGGATCAGGCGATTGTGGCAGCGGTCACTCAACTCATTGTGGAGTATTGCTCTACGCGCAGGACTTAAGAATCATACCTTGTTGACCCCGTTACTCACTGCTCAGGGAGAGCGCCATGTCTGTAGAAATCCAGCTTTCGGAAAATGCGACCGAAGCAGAGCGACTAGGCATTTTGACCCCATTGCTGGCCCATAACCTGGCCAACGGTGGCGACGACGCCTATGAAACTTTTGCTCTGTTGCTACGAGACGCTGACAGTAACGAAGTTATGGGTGGGCTGTACGGCAAGATCTCTTATCGATGGCTGCTCATCGATCTTGTCAGCGTTCCCGAGTCAATGCGCGGTCAGGGTATCGGAGAACGGCTAATGCGCATGGCTGAAGAAGTCGCGCAGAAAAAACACTGCATTGGTATCTGGCTGGAGACCTTCAGTTTTCAGGCTCCCGGTTTTTATCGAAAACTGGGTTACTCCGAATTCGGACGCCTGGCAGACTATCCACCAGGACATACCCGGCTCTATTACCAGAAGTTGTTGTGCTGACCGCGTTTTAGATCCAGGGCCGTTAGTTGCGCTTTACAGCGGACGGCTATCGGCCAAAAGCGAACCTTAACGATCGTGAATCAGTCTTCACCTTCATGCGCTCATTTGCCAACCCGGTGCCGTGCAGCTATTGTCAGCTTTATGAATCAGCCACGAATTGCCTTGACCACGACTACCACGACCGCCAGAGGCGGGTCGTGAGAGGTGTCGTGAGGCCAATAACACACGAACTTCAAAGGCCCGCCAGTGATGGATAGGGCCTTTTCTTTTGCCCTTGTGTCGCTGGTCCAAACGCAAGGAAAAGCACTATGTATGCACTGTTGATTCTCGATATGCAGGTTGGGTTGTTTCATGGCCCGGATAAACCGTGGGCTGGCGAAGCGCTGCTAGACACATTGAATAACCTGTTGAGTAAAGCCCGACGTGCAGGTGCGCCAATTTTCCTTGCTCGTCACGTCGGTCCACCTGGTTCGCCTATCGAGTCTGGAAGTCCGTTGACGCAACTGGTGCAGGAACTGGAGCTACAGGGTGACGAAGTGATCTTCGAGAAAAGCCGACCCAACGCCTTCACCAAGACTGCTCTGGCCGATCAGCTACGAGCTTGTGGCGCTCAGGGCGTGGTCATTACCGGAATGAAGACCCAATACTGTGTCGATAGCACCTGCCGCGCTGCACGGGATTTTGGATTCGATGCAGTGCTGATCGCCGATGGCCACACCTGCAACAGCCCCCCTGCGCTGAAGGCTGAAGAGATTGTCGCTCATCACAATGCGACTCTGGCGGGACCATTCTGTCGCGTCGTATATGCTGAGGACTGGTGTTTCTAACCGCCATCGACAGACCGGTCCGAGTCAGGACCGATCTGCCCACTTTGGGCCGACAGCAGTCGTCGCCGAGTGGCAACGGTAGTGGCCCGCCCCTATCGTCCGCCTGCTGCGCCCTCTTCACGCTCACACCTGATCCATAGCCTCGACCACTCCCTGATCCTCACCCAGAAACCCGCCGCTTTGATGCTGCCACAGCCGCGCATAAATCCCGTTCTTCCCGAGCAATTCGGTGTGGGTGCCCTGCTCGATGATGCGTCCGTTGTCCATGACGATGAGCCGGTCCATGGCCGCAATGGTGGACAGTCGATGGGCGATGGCGATCACCGTCTTGCCCTGCATCATTTCATCGAGGCTTTCCTGTATGGCCACTTCGACTTCCGAGTCCAGCGCGCTGGTGGCCTCGTCAAGAAGCAGGATCGGGGCATTCTTGAGCATCACCCGGGCAATCGCGACGCGTTGGCGCTGGCCGCCCGACAGCTTGATGCCGCGCTCACCCACAAGGGTGTCGTAACCGGTATGGCCTTGCCGGTCGCTCAGTTGGCTGATGAACTCATCGGCCTGGGCATTGGCCGCGGCGCTGCGGATTTGCGCGTCGGTCGCATCGGGGCGGCCGTAGGCGATGTTGTCACGAATGGAACGGTGCAGCAGGGAGGTATCCTGCGTGACCATACCGATGGCGCCGCGCAGGCTGTCTTGCGTCACTTTTGCGATGTTCTGGCCGTCGATGCGAATCTCCCCGCTGTCGACGTCATAAAAGCGCAGCAGCAAGTTGATAAGCGTGGATTTGCCGGCGCCAGAGCGGCCAACCAGACCGATCTTTTCGCCCGGACGGATGTGCAGGCTCAGGCCATCGAGCACCTGACGTTCGCCATTGTAGTTGAAGCTCACCTTATCGAAGGTGACCGCGCCGCCGGAGGTCACGAGCACGCCCGCGTCCGGCGCATCCTGCACCTTTGGGCCCCGGGTAAAGGTTGCCATGCCATCCTGCACGGTGCCGATGCTCTCGAACAGCGAGGTCATTTGCCACATGATCCAGTGCGACATGCCATTGATACGCAACGCCATGGCGGTGATTGCCGCCACGGCTCCTGCGCCGACCTCACCCTGGTGCCATAGCCACAGGGCATACCCCCCTGCTGCCATGATCAACGCCACCACCAATGCCTGGTTGACGATCTCGAACTGGCTTACCAGGCGCATCTGACGAAAGCCGGTTTGTTTGAAATCCTCCATCGCTGCACGCGCGAAATGCGCTTCACGATTGGAGTGGGAGAACAGCTTCACCGTCGTGATGTTCGTGTAGGCGTCTGAGATACGCCCGGTCATCATCGACCGCGCATTGGCCTGTTCCTGCCCGACTTTCCCCAGGTGGGGCACGAAGTACCACATGGCCAGCCCGAACAACACGACCCAGGCAATGAAAGGCAGCATCAGTTTCAGGGCGAAGCCGCCGGCCAGTGCGATGATCGCGATGAAATACACCCCGATCCCGGGGGCGATCTCGATAAGGGTGAATAGCATGTCGCGCACCGCTAGCGCCGTCTGCATCACCTTGGTCGTGACCCGGCCGGAAAACTCATCGGAAAAAAACGAAAGGCTTTGCCGCAGCATCAAGCGATGGAAGTCCCAGCGCAGCCGCAACGGCAAGTTAATCGCCAATATCTGATGCTGCACCATGGTGCGCAACGCCACCAGCCCGACACTGGCCACCATGATGATGCCCATGCCCCACAACACGCGACTTTCCTGCGCAGCCGCTTCACCGCCTGCCTGCCAGGTCGAGAGCAGGTCCACGACCTGCCCGAGGAAGGAAAATAGCCAGGCTTCGTAAATCGACACACCGGCACTGAGCAGCGCAAACACCAGAATGTAACCGCGAGCTCCCCGCGTACAGGCCCACAGGAAGCGAGCCAGGCCGTCGGGTGGCGGTGGCACCTCGTCAGGAGGAAAGGGGTCGAGCCTTCGTTCAAACGCACGAAGCATGGTGTTCTCCAAAACGATCAAGTTGAGGAGATTCTGCCATTGAACGATTGCTTTGAGGGGGTTGCGAAGTAGAGGTATGGCGCTTAGGCAGGTCGCTCTGAGGATTGGGCTGCCGGGGGCGGCCTCTTATACGCTGCCAGAAACCCGGTCGGCAGCGATAAATGTGCCGGTATCGAAGGGGGCTGGCCAAGACCGGACGTTCATCCAAGGACCGCTTTCGGCCGAGGCTGTGTAAAAACGGTTTAGAGCAGGTTTGACAGTCAGAACCAGAACGAAAAGCGCGTTCCTACGCAAATTTCAGGTCCGCTGACCCACCAACCATTGGCAGATTTTACGTAGCGACGCAGACTTCAAAACCGTGTCTGCGTTTTTACACAGCCTGGGTCGACTCCTGCCTTCCGCGAGAGCCAGGAATCCACAACCCGAAGCGGACTTTCAAGTTTAGTCATCGTGAATTGGTTTTATGAGCAACAGTTCGTAGGTCAAATCTGCTTCATAAAATGTGGTGCACCACTCTTGAAAGCCCGACCGGGGCTCGCACAATAGACGGACGATGAGTCCAGACTCCGTACTAAAAGTTTCTTTGACGACTGCGATATCTCCAGGCGCCGCATCACGAGCATTTATCCAATCAACATACACCGCCTTCGTAGAATCGACGTGGGTTAGTTTTATGAAGTCGCCTTTGGAAAGTGTCATAACTGTCTTTAATGCCTCATACCGGTCAGGTAAAAACCTGCTTCTGGCCGATTTCTGCCCGCCGCGGAGGGCTGAAAACGACCCATAGCGGACGCTGACCAACGAGTAAGCTAAGGGGCGGCGGCGCGCCGTCCCAGCGAATGAAATGAGCGATTTCAGCGCCTTGTTAGGCGTAACTGATATACGGCTCACCGAATACATCCTTGAATCTGAAAATATCTTTACCCACTATAAATATCCGAAATCTTGGGTCATTTTGTGCTTGATATGCAGGTATGTCATTGCGCACAAATCGGATTCCAAGGTTAGAAAGCTTAGATTCCATGGCTTCTGCCAAGTTGTTGTCTTTGTAAAAGCCTACGATGTGCCAATGCTCCATTTTCATAATGTGGTCATAGAAGAATTTACAGGCTGCTTCTTCGGATATCGAACTGAATATTGGAGGGTGATCTATCCCGCGCTCCGTATAAAAAACTGACCAAAAACCATTTGTATTGCATAGGCAATACATGTCACTTCCAATGCTGTTGATTGCGAAGTTTTGAGTGCTGCAGCCTTCGGCAATTAACTTTTCATGCGTTTCGAAGGTATTCATGGCTATGCCTGACTATAAGTAGACGACACAAGTGGCATAATATTTTCCGCTGTTTGTGTCTGATAACGTTCCTTGTCCATGTGTAACCCTTGTTCGGCTTGAGTGTCGCGCCAGAAACGCAACATGAGGTGAGGATGTAAAGCGACATGACTTGGGCACACATTACTGGCGTATTAGCAGCGTGTCCATGGTCTGCTTTTGGCCGAGTGCAGCCAATTTCAACTGTAGCTTTCGGCCAATCACGCGCGCTCAATTTCGATTTTCAGACTCTCCTGATGCCACTGCCAGGATCGCCCCATATGCGCCTTCCTCAGGGACATAGGAAACAAATCTGTCACTGGCATCCTTTTGCACCCAAAGGCGTCCACAGTTCTGGCATTCGTAGACAGTCGACATTCGATGGATGTAGATGCTGGATATCCGGCCTTGCAGTTCGTCAGTAGCGCTGATCCAGGGTGCGAACTCGCCAAATGCCTCAGCTATCGCAGCCTTGTCTCCGGACTCCGCAGCCTCTATCAGAGGTTTGAGCTCACGGTGCACTTCATTCCAGAATTCATTTTCTACCTCGTCGCGAAGCAGGCTAGCCTTAAAGGGCGAGCTGTCGGTCTGATCGGTAATCACATGGCCACACTTGCAACCCAGTTTGCTCATTTGCGGTTCATCACCCTGGCGTTCGATCATTTCGTTAAATGGCGGACAACTCTTTGGCAAAACTTTCGACTTGGGCAGGAGTAATTCACTCAGCCCCTCAGGCTTTCATCAGCCTGTAAAAGTCCTCCAGCGCCTCGCGAAAGTCCGCCAGGGAAAAACTGATCGGGCGATTCTCGACGTCCCATCGAGTGGTAATACCGACTTCCAGGCCGCTGGACACGCTCAACCCAAAACGGCGCCAGTGCAGAGTATCTCCGTCAATCACCTGTTCGGTCATCAGCACAAAGCAATCGAAGTCCATGTCATCGCCGCAGACCAGCAGCGGAACCGGCGTCGATGTGCCGTCTTCTGCAGGCGCGAAACGCCGTTGGGCGAGCGCGTCTTCTTCCTCGTCCAACAACCACATCAATGAAAGACCATTCAGGTCTAGATCGGGGTATTCGAGGTGACTGTATAGCCACTCCTCGATAGGTACATCGTCGATAAACAGCCAGGCACAGCGGCTACGGCTAAACTTCGCTTGATGGTAAGCGGCATGGATGCGGTGATGCATAGGAAGTCCATTCAACGATAGAGGGCTAGGGGATCACTCGGTGGGAAAACGCCCGAGTCCGCGTGAGTCGCCGAACAGGTTATCGCCAGGTTCAACGCTTGCTGAAGGGCAACCGCGCGATAAACGGCTCGTGCCAATAGCGGACGTCAAACCTTGGTATTTATCGTTTACGTGTCGTAGCTAGCCGATGCGGGAAGTGTTCCAATTACGGAATTTCCGAAAATGATTGAAAGGTAATCAGCAATGCCAGATGCGACCGATGAAGCATTCTATGATCGTGCAGACGCGCATATAAACCTGTCGAACAAGCAGCTTAGAGAGTTCAGAGACCTTGGCAAGGTAAGCGCGTCGATGATGTTTGGCACCACTCGATTCAATGCTTGGGTGAGCGCTCGCAACTTCAAATCAGGCGAGGAAATGGCGCAGGCTCGCGAAGCGATGTTGAAGTATTTTTGTGAGCAGTACCGGATGATGCTCGAGGATAATCTCGACGACCATATCAACAACTTCAGCAAGTACATGACTGCGAAAGACGCCTGATTGATCTTGGTTGCTCTCGGTGATTGACTGTTTTTGGTCGTTGGCAGTCGATCTTGATGCGCCGCTATCGACCAGAAGCACGCCGACCGCAAGTTATCTTAATCGAAGGAGTGTTTTTAGTGAGCGGCCATAACCACGACTTGAGAAACGACTTCATAGAGGCGCTCAAGGAAATCACCGCGCTGATGTCCATTGCATACGAACAAACCGGCCCAGTACCGGATGACCATGCGTTAGCTCAGGCAGGTTTAGAGAATGGTGGTGAAATCGTTCTGGATTATATCGATCACAACGAGGCTGGAATAGCGTTCGAACACCTGCTTTACATGATTAATGAGCCACCACTCATTGTTTCTGAAAAATGCACAAAGATATTGGCCCGAATCGCAAAGACTCTGGAGATGCCGTTTACAGGGGACGAACGCAGCCGCCTATGAAGGGCAGCTTCTGGCCGATAACTGCCTGTCATGAAGGGCTGCAATCGACCGAGGCTGTGTAAAAACGTTTTTGAGCGCAACAGGTACTCAAAACCGAACTGGAAATCGTGCTTCTACGCGAAATCCACATCTGCTGACGTGCCGATAAACTTCAGACTTAACTTAGACGTGCACACTTCAATTTTGGCGAAGCGTTTTTACACACTCTGGGCCCGAAGCGGTCATTCGTAGGGTATCTCTTGCAAGTTTGCTCGCTTACTTACGATTCGAACTCTCGATACACCCAATGGTGCAACTCATGCCCCCTACAATTTTGCCAGCGACAGTTCTTCGTCCCGACATGCGTGATAGCATTTTGATCTAAGCGTTTTTAGCTTACCGGAATTTTCTTGTCTATGCTCTAGCACCCGATATCTCGATCACAACACACAGGTATCAACTGAGGATAGGTTATGTCCGATGACGGCTATGGGCGCAGCAGAGCAAGTATTTTTTTTCCGGTTTTCAGTATAGGGCAGGCAAAGCTGGTGATTGTGTTGCTTCTCGTTTTACTGGTTGCGGTCAGCGCCCTTGTGCCCGATACAGCTGAGGGAGGAAGTTGGTTGCTGGTCCAGCAGATGATCTTGGTTGGATACAAGGATATTGGGAGTCTTAGTGAAGGGTCAAGCTATAGGTTGGTAGTAATAGTTGGTTTTTCTATGGCGGTTATTCTGTCTTTGGTTGCTGCCATTGTGCTGTCGTTGACTCGTATTAATATGCATGCCTTTCGGGCTGTCGAGGAAAAAAGCTATTTATCAAGAGTTTTGACTGTCGGGGTCATACTAGTATTCTTGTTGCTACCAATTTTTCAAGAGTTGCCAAATAGTGAGTTGCAGTTCTCATATCATGTGCTTAAGGCAATGTGGGAAAGTAGATTGTTGATAATCGGGGCGAGCGTTGCGTATTTTGTGCTCTCTTTGTCGTTTTGGGTGCTGGTTTTATTTGAGGTCTCTAACATTCTGGGGCGGAGGTCGTCAACACGTAATTGAACTCTGCCATGGCCAAGCAGCAAGTCGCTGACCCAGACTGTGTGAAAACGCCAGTGTTTGTCTAACCTTCTGATCGTCTAGATCGTATTGGGGGCGATCTCGACGATGAAAAGGTTAGACGATTACTGGCTCTTTCTCACAGCCTGGCCCCAAAGAGGACGTAAGCTTGCCCCTAATCTCGTGGCATAGCAGCATAGTGAGAATTTACTCCTTCGCTATCACCTATCACGCACCTCCAAGGTCACCATGTCCATAAATCTTGATGAGCTACTGAAAACCGTAGACGACGAACAATCATTCATCGGCTTCATTGAAGCTCTAGGTATGGATTTCGCCGAGGAGCGTTTGCTGGAGGAGACCTCTCCGTCGTCTCCCTATGGACCGGGGGCGTTGGGGTGGGAAAACGGCTCTATTGATACCTTTCTTGATGCTGCCGCAGCGTGGGCGACTGCCAACTCACGCAGTTCCCCTGTGAGTGCCAGTAGATCAAACGTATGGCAACGCTGTGCGGCCATTTTGCTGGCTGGTAAATTTTATGAGTGAGCCCAGCCATTGCTGTTCGAAGGACAACGACCGAACGAAGGCTGCCGGTCGTGTAAGTCCACTATCGACTCATACTGTTTTAAACCGCAGGTCTTGAACTGCTCGGCGGTGTTTTCACACAGCCTGGGTCGTTTTCTGCCTGTCGTGACAGGCAGCAATCGGCCGAAGCTGTGTAAGAATGATTTAGAGCAAGTTAAACGGTCAGAACCAGAACGTTACTGGACAATCGAGACTATAGTCGGCCTGGTAATACGCATTCTGCCTGCCTATTTCTCCATACAGGCCTTCATCATCACCCTAAGCTTGGCGGGGTCTGGCTGCTGATTAAAACGCCCTGCCCAGGTATGTTCGACCTACACCAGCACGGTCAACCAGGCCGACACCAGCAGCAAAAAAGCCAGTGCATGGTTCACGCGTTTGAACGCCTGTGGCGAACCAAAAAACCGAGCACTACCCACGCCGAGCAACGCCCACAGAGTCATGCACGGCAAAGAGACCAACAGGAACACCAGCGACAACAACACCAACCGCATGGTCTTGTCGCCGCCACCGGCAAACACGCTCACCACCGCCACCGCCATCATCCAGACTTTGGGGTTGAGCAATTGCAGGGTGGCGGCACCGAACACGCTCAGGCCCTCGTCGCGCGGGGTAGTCGGGTTCAGGGACGGCGGTGCGCTTTGAAAGATCTGCCAGGCCAGCCAACTCAACCAGAACACCCCGATCCAGACCATCGCCTGCTGCACTCGCGGAAACCGCAGCAGCGTCTCCCCCACGCCGAGCCCGACGGCAAACACAATCAGCGCCGCCGCCACGCATGCGCCAAAAATGATCGGCAGCGTAGCGCCCAGCCCCCACCGCGAACTGTGGCTCAGCACCAGAATATTGGTCGGCCCCGGGGTGATCGAGGCAACGAACGCAAACAGCAGGAAAGGCAACAACGATTCCATGGCTCAGACTCCCTGAGGACACATCGAAGGCGCAGAAAGGAACAGCGAAAAAGACATGGCATGGACTCCTTGATCAGATAGGAAGCCATGGTCGCGGGTCAGCGGGATTCAGTCTGGAAGGTTTGAGCAGCGCTTGCGGTAGTCCGCTGGCGTGAGCTGGTAGGCACGGCGGAACCAGCGCCCCATATGGCTTTGATCGGAGAACCCGAGAGCACTGGCCACCTGCGCCGGCGACTCGCCCCGCGCCAGTAGCTGCCGCGCCTTGGCCAGGCGCAGCTGGATCAGATAAGCATGAGGCGCCAGCCCAAAGGCTGCCTTGAAGGCCCGCGTCAAGCGAAAGCGATCAACACCACAGGCTTGAGCCAGATCATCCAACCCGATGTCCTCGTAGACATGGGCATGCAGATAGTCACGCGCAACCTGGGCCACCAACGGCAGACGCGGATCAAAGGCCTGCCGCTTGCGCCAATCAAGGTGGCAAGTGAGCGACCCCAACAAGGTATCGATGGCGCTCTGGCGCACGATGCGCAAGTCACCCTCATGGAGCACGTGGAAGGCTTGATAAATGGCAGTGGCCAGGCCCGGATCCTGGCTCAGGGTGTCGGCAAAGCCCGGCTGACTATCGGCCGGCGCGTGCTCAAACAACGCATGCAACTCCCGTTCAAGCCAGTGCGGATCGAGGTAGAGCATGGAATAGGTAAACCCTTCCTCGGTCGGCGCATGCCCATCGTGGATTTCCCCCGGCTCCAGCATGAATACCTTGCCCGGCGTACTAAGATGGCGAACGCGTCGGCAATTGAACTGCTGCACCCCCTGTTCGGTGACCCCCACCAGAAAACTGTCATGCCAGTGCGGATCGTAGGCATGCCCCTGAAAATGGGCACGAATCGATTCAATCCCGGTATCGGCATCCTGGGACAGCTCAATCCAGTTGCGTTTATCCACGGAAGGCTCCAGAGGTATGGTTCAGCTTTGAACTGTGCGGGCGACTAAATTACCGCGCTTTTGAAAAGAACGTTTAGAAGATTTGTGCGGTTTGATGCTGAGCCATAGCTGCCTATGCTGAAAGGCAGAAAACGGGTCGATCTCCGTCAGTCGTGATAGGCAGAAAGCGACCAGAAACAGCCTTTCGCGGATAGAAATCGACCAGCAGCCGACCGCGTTTATAGGTAGAGATCGGTCACTTGCTCATCACGAGGGCGATCGCGAGCACAACTACGGAGGCTCATTGAAGGGATCGCCCTTAAACCAAGGGTGTATCAAGGCCAAATCAAATGAAGCCTCAATGATCACCTCTGCCCACCCTCTTAGGGTTGATAAATCCTCAACACCTCGGCAGTAGTTAACGCCTGAAAGCATGCCCCTTGGCTATCGAAACAATCAACAGCGCTGGTAGTAACAATGCCAGCGCTACCCAGGGAATAGCACCTGCCCCCCATGTTTCCAGGAAAATGCCGCCGATCACACCACTGCCTGCAAACGCCAGATTGAAGACGGTCACCAACATTGATTGCGCAATATCAGCGCCGTCACTGGCAACATCAGCCAAGGAGGTTTGCAATAAGGTTGGCGCACCACCGAAGCTCATCCCCCACAGGACGATGCCGATATAGATCGCACTGACGGGCAGCTCACCCAGGCCCAGGGCAAACGAAACCAGGATGAATGCTGTCAGGCTGAGCAGTACCAGACTCCGAAGCCTGTCATCAATCAGCGTGCCGATCATCCATAGACCGAACAAGGCCGCAATACCGAATGAAAGAAGGCCCCGATCTATCTGATCGGCCAATCCAACAGAAGCCAGGAACGCAGCAATATAGGTATAGAGGGTGTAGTGAGCCAGGATCCAGAGCATGACCACCGCCAGCACGGGCCGCACGCCTGGGGTTTGCAGGACCCTGCGTAGCGGCAAGCGTCGATCGGAGCGTTGTCCGGGATAATCAGGCACTTTCAGATATATCCAGGCCATCAGCAAAAGGCTGAGTCCTGAGAGAGTCCCGAACACACAACGCCATCCCAGCAGCTTGCCGAGCCAGGCACCTAGCGGTACGCCTAGGGCAAGTGCCAAAGGGATGCCGAGCATGGCCAGCGCCATTGCGCGACCGTGCTGCTGTGGGGCGACCAATCGTCTGGCATAGCCGGCCAGCAGGCTCCAGGCCAGACCGGTTGCGATACCCACCACGAAGCGGGCAGCCAGCGTCAATGAAAACCAGGGCGACAGGGCGGTCACCGCATTACAGGCGCAAAACACCCCGACAGCCAGTAATAGCACCAAGCGCCGACGCCAGCCCTGCAACGCGAGAGTCAATGGAATAGCCGCTAACCCTGAGCCCAGCGCACATAGGGTCACCATCTGACCAGCCCACGCTTGCGACACACCAAATGCCTCGGCGATTTGCGGCAAAAGTCCTGCTGGCACCGTTTCGTTGGCGGTGGCGATAAAGCTCCCCATTGTCAGCGCCAACAGGGCCGCCAATGGGAGACGCCCAGTAGTGAGGTATTCGGTATTGCCCGATGTCGTGAAAGAGCCATTTTCAAATTGCGATTTGCTGGTCATGACCTGTGCTCAGAGGAATGGGAGACGTGAGTGTGATGAATTGCTACGGATTTGATAATTGGTCTACCATTTGATTAACCATCAAATTTGAATTGAATATGGCTACTGACCGATTGGGCGACATGCGTTTGTTTGTCGAAGCGGCAGCACTCGGCAGCTTGTCTGCCGCAGGGCGCAAACTGGCGCTGTCGCCGGCCGCGGCCAGCGCGCGACTTATCAAGCTTGAGGCGGCGCTGCGCACCAAGTTGTTTGATCGCACAACGCGTCAGTTGCGCCTCACGGAAGAAGGTCGGTTTTATTTGCAGCAATGCTGGGTCGCATTGCGGGCTATCGATGAGGCGGAAGCTGGGCTTCAAGCCAGTCAAACAGAGGTGCGTGGCAAGGTCCGGATATCCGCATCCGCCGATTTTGGCCGCAATCTTTTAAATGACTGGCTTGAGACATTCAGTACATTGCACCCGGAACTGTACGTCGCACTGACGTTGTCGGACTCGGTGTCAAATCTGGTGCAGGACGATGTCGATCTGGCAATCCGGTTTGGACAGCCGCATGACAGCTCGATGATCGCCAGGCAGTTGGCTCCCAACTGGCGAGTACTGTGCGCTTCGCCTGATTATCTGGCGCGATACGGTGAACCCCAAACCCCTACTGACTTGCCTAGCCACAAGTTCATCGTGCTGGTGACGTCTGCAGGTCCATTGAACACCTTTCACTTTGTGGTGGATGGTCAGGAATGGAACCACACCGTTCCCATGAGCCAGGCATGGGAAACCAACGACGGCGCCCTCGCGCGCGCATGGGCGTTGGCTGGACATGGCATCGCACGCAAGACTATTTGGGATGCGGCAGCCGATATCCGTGCTGGACGACTGAAGGTCCTGTTACCTGACTTTTGTGTCCGAGAGGCCGGCGTCTACGCGGTATTACACGGCAATCGTTACCGGATTCCCCGCGTGCGTGTATTGCTGGATTTCCTTACCGACCATTTTGATCGCGCAACCGATGAGCTGTTGTTCGACCTTAAAGTACCTAATGCCTGATGTTAGGAGGTTGTAAGCCACGCCATACCGGATAAGAGTTGCCGTCAAGTGCGCAATGAGGTTGCCTAGGTCGGGGGCAGACAATTTCCAGTAAGTTGAATGGCCCTCTGGTCTCGCAGACACATCTGACTGGCTGCTGGAGTGTCCGCTATGGGTCCAGGCTGTGTAAAAACGCAGGCCTCGTTTTGAAGTCTGTGTCGCTACGTAAAATCTGACCGTGATTGGCAGATCAGTGGTCCTGAAATGTGCGTAGGAACGCGGTTTTCGTTCCGATTCGAACCTTCAAACCTGCTCTAAAACGTTTTTACACAGCCTGGGTCGATTTCTGCCGTTCGTGAAGGGCAGAAATCGACCAGTAGCGGTCGCATTCGACAGGCGAACTTCTGAGCGCCTCGCTTAGATATGCAGCCAAGCCAGCGAACCCAACATGACGCCAACACCCGCGGCCCCAAACGAGAGCCGCTTGAGCCATTCCTTACGCGTCAGCAAGGTAATGGCCGCCAGTGAAATTGCTATTTGAATCGCTGTCATTGCCTGGGCCCAGCGGTGATGCTGATGCAACGCCTGCTCTGACTTCTCGTCCCACTCCCTTGCCCGTTGTTCGAATGCTTCAGCCTTCTTGCGCGCCTCCTCCTTCTGTTCCCCGTACCGCCGCGCCTCAGCAACATAATGGGCGGAATCCAGCCCAGGGAGATGGCTTGCCAGATCCGACAGGTTCTGCCGGCTGGACTTGGCCTGGTAATAATTCCACTCGTTGGCGGCTTCGGTTTTCTGGATAGCGGCGTTGTTTTTGTCCATGGCCGCCTCATTCTCCGTTGAGCCGGCCTGATAGCTCATCAGGGCGCCGACGGTCGCCATGATGGCTGTCATCACCGCAATCTTGCTGGCAAAGCTGTCGCCTTGTGCATGCGCATGATGGGTGGTGTGCTCAATGTGTTGCTCGTGAGGGCTGGGGACTTCGAACTCTTCAGGCATGGGTGTCGATCTTGGAGGTGTTAGTGGAGATGGACAGCATTATGAATTGTCCCTGATTCTTTGGACACAATTGACTGGCAGCCAGTGGTCCAAAGTGTGTAAAAAGCCCCTGATCTCGATAACGCTGTGCAAGACTCTTATTTCGATGGACGTTGAGGTCACAAACGACCTTAGCTCTTAGTACATCTCACCCGTGACGATCACCGTCCACTGGACTCGCGAGGAAGCACATGATCGATGGTTCCGCCGTTTTGACAGTCTTTTTGGTCTACTTGGCCGGCGTCGTTATCCCCGGGCCAAATTTCGTTGCGGTGGTCCATAAAGCGGTGGCTGCTACGCGGTCAGAAGCTCTGGCTTTGGTCGCGGGCATCGTACTGGTCAACTTGTTCTGGTCCACCTGTGCAATTGCAGGTCTCGGGGTTGTATTTGCTGCGCTCCCTTGGGCTGCGCTTGTTGTAAAGGTTCTGGGCGCCGCCTACCTGATGTGGTTCGGATTCCGACTGCTGATCAACGCAGGGAAGAATGCGCTTGGCCCGCTAAATGATGCCGTCGCCGGCAGCTGCCGGCAGTCCTTCATTCAGGGTGTGGTTACCAATATTGGCAACCCCAAGTCCATGGCTTTCTATGCCGCTGTCTTTTCAGCCGCAGCCCCCGCCCACGTTTCGCCAGGCACGTTTTTGTCGATGCTGGCAGTTGTCGTGGTGGTTTCAATGACCTGGTATGGAATGGTCGCAATCGCTCTTTCGCAACCCAAGATCGCTGCCGGGTATCAAGGGAGGAAAAAAGCAATTGATCGACTGTGCGGTGGGTTGATTTTGTCTTTGGGGATTCGCCAACTGGTTTAGCAATCCTCTCCTTTATCCGAGAAGAAGGAGACACACTTCGCGATGTCTTCCCCGCTCCCCTCCCCGGCTGCGTACAGTTCTTCTCGATGGGTCAGGGCCTGGAGCCCACGTCCATTTCGCAGGCCCGCGACAGTGCTTGCGTATCGATATACTCCCGGATGTTCGTCAGCTTTCCATTTCGCACGGTAATGGCGAAGACCCAATCGTCCTCCCACGTTTTATTCGTGGCCTTGATTCTCCCCTTGGCGAAGCCGACGACCAGAACCCGGTCACCCTGCGCCACGTATTCATGGAACTCCATGACAGAGGTTTCCATCTTTTCGGAAGCCTTCTGAAGCAGATCTTCCAATCCCGCGTGCCCGCGATGCGTGCCAGCCAGCGGCCAGTCCTCGCCCGGAATGATCCATTCAATATCTTCGGAAGTCAGCGCCATTAGACCTCGCCTATCGCTGCGGCCCATTGCAGTAAAGAAGTCCTTAACAACCTGAACATTCTTTTGTGTGTTCATCAAAATCTCTCCGCTTCTCTCGCATCTGCTCGCGTCCGTTCTAATCAGATACCTTGTGGACCTGCCGGTGAGGGGCGTGGTGTCGGAGACTCAGCCGATATCGACTTTCAAGGCGATGTCCCAAGTGCCGGCGCCGTTTTTCGCCAGGCCGATCATCATCAGGCCGAGCGCCTCGAGCGTCTGGGCCATGTGCAGGCCACCAACATCCAACGGACGCAGCCCGAGACTTTCGATGAACGTCGAGACGCGCGCCTTGGCCTGCGGGTCGTCGGCGGCGATGAACGCATCGAGGGGGCCTCCCTTGGCAAGGACGTGGCCGAAAAGGGTGTTGAATGCCTTCACGACATGCGCGCTGGCGGGGGCGATCCTGGCGATCTCCTGCGCACCAGAACTGCCGGCGGGAGAGACGAGACCCGTGAGGTCCGGCGAGGCCGTGTTGGTGATGTCGATGATCACCTTGCCGTCGAGCGCGTCCCCGTAATCGGCCACCACCGAGGCCGCACCGGTGTAAGGCACGGCGAGGATGACGATGTCGCCGGCGGGCGCGGCTCCATAGGTTCCTGTGGTCGCTCCTGCTGCGAGCTTGTCAACCAGCGCCTGCGCCTTGGTGGGGTCGCGGCTGACCACCTCGACGGTGTGTCCAGCTTTGGCGGCACGACCGGCAATGGCCGCAGCCATGCCTCCTGAACCGATGATGCTGATAGTGCTCATGTGTAATCTCCAAATGAGTTGGGGTATTGCCCGCAATCTCTGAACGGGCTTCCCCCGGTTGGTATCCCGTGTTGTGCCGGGCTCGTTGCGACCCGGCGAACAGCCTCAGCTCACTCAGGCGGCAGGGAAGTAATGGCCATTGTCCATATCGGCAAACAGGCCCGGCTGCATTGGTGTCCAGCCGAGCATCCGGCGCGTGATATCGCTCGACGCCGGGGTATCCAGCGTCACCAAGTTCGCGAGGAAGCCGAAGAAACCCGGCCCCATCATTACGTCCGCAGGAATGGGCACGACGGGAAGGTTCAGACGGCTGCCAATGGCCTGCGCGATCTCGCGGTACGGGATAGCCCCTTCGGCAACCGCATGCCAGGATCTGCCAGCGGGCCCCTTCTCCAGCGCCAGGCGGAACAGGGTAGCGAGGTCGCGGGCATGCACTGCCGCCCACCGGTTGGAGCCGTCGCCGGGGAAGCCAACGACGCCCTTTTCCTTTGCTTGCCCGATTAGGACCTGAAGGAAACCGGCCTTGTCGGTTGAGCTGTGCATGATTTCAGAAATGCGCACGACCGAAGACCGCACGCCCCGCTCAGCGAGACCGATTACAGTCAGCTCCACGATGTTACGAACCCGCAGGGAGCCCTTATATTGATCGCCAGCCGGAGAAAGAGCCGGATCCTCCTCGGTCGCCGGTCGGCTCTGGAGCGGCCCAGGAACCGGCCAGCCCTCGTTAGTCGGCGAACCGATGCTGCCCGACACGACCAGCGGCTTTCCCGTTCCAGCCAGTGCATCACCGTATGCGAGCATGATCTGGACCTCCGCTGCGGCAACAGCGTCGATCCCGCCGACCGGAAGCAGGTCTTGTCGGTGCGCGACGTGGATTACGCCGTCGGCGGCTGCAGCCGCCTCCTTGAGCCCCTCGAGATCATCGAGATCACCGCGACGCACCTTTGCTCCGAGCGCAGTGATCGCCTCCGCCGCGCTGTCTGACCGGGCCAAAGCGGTGACCTCGTGGCCGGCAGCGATGAGGTCGGAGATGATGTATGGACCGGAATGGCCGGTCCCGCCAGTTACGAAAACGCGCATGTTGGTGTTCCTTGTAAGTGGGATAAAAAATGGTGCTGCGGGTGCGGTCAGCCGAGAAGGCTGACGCCGATTGAGAAGTGCGTGTGCTTGACGGAGTGGGCAATGAGGCCCAGCGAAAGCAGGCAGGCGTGCTCCAACGTTCGCGCCATGAGTAACGGCCCGGTGTCCATCGGGCGTAATCCGAGGCTCTCGATGAATGCCGAGACGCGTGCCTTCGCCTGCGCGTCGTCTCCAGCGATGAACACGTCCAACGGGTGGCCCTCGACAGGAGCGGCAGCCAGGACGTGGGAGAAATGGGTGTTGAACGCCTTGATGACTTCGGCGTCGGCTGGGGCTGCTTTGGCGATTTCCTGCGCGCCGAAACTATTCTCAGGAGTCACAAAGCTTGTGAAGTCGGGGGCGACGGGGTTGGTGATGTCGACAAGAAGCTTGCCTGCCAATTCTTCGCCGTACTGCTTCACCACGTCGAGAACGACTGAATAGGGAACCGCCAGAATGACAATATCCCCGGCCGGCGCGGCGCCGAACGTTCCTGTCGTCGCGCCGGCTCCGATCTGCTCGGCCAGCGCCCGCGCCTTGGTGGCGTCACGACTCATCACCTCGACGGTGTGTCCGGCTTGGGCGGCAAGGCCGCCGATCGCTGCGGCCATTCCACCTGAGCCGATGATGCTGATAGTGCTCATGCGCAGTTTCCTTGCAGGTATGGGGGTTGATCATTCCATGGCTGCTGGTGCGATCCGGCGAACTCATTCAACGTGCGATCCATGCTGGTCGCTTTACTTGCAAATTGCAAGTGATCTATGGAATTTTACTTGCGACATGCAAGCGATGCTAAGATCCAGCCATGAAGACAACTCTTAAAGAAGACTTTCGATCCCATTGCGCGGTGAACTACGGCGTGGAGATTTTTGGCGACCGGTGGTCGCTCTTGATCATTCGCGACATCGTTTTTGTTGGAAAGAAGACGTATGGCCAGTTTCTGAAATCGGAAGAGGGAATCGCGACCAATGTTCTTGCTTCCCGACTTGCCTTTCTTGAGGAGCAAGGCGTTCTCTCGAAGGCGCCCAGCCCCGACGACAGACGCAAGGACTTTTACACGTTGACCGAGAAGGGCCTGGACCTCATTCCCATCGTGATCAACATTGTGCTCTGGAGCGCGAAGCATGATTCGAAGTCGTACGTGCGGCGCCACGAGGACTTAGTTGCTCGATTAAGTCAAAACCCCATGCAGGTGAGCGAGGAAGTGAAGGCGCTGGTCCGCAATGGCGGGTGCCTCTTTCCTGAGAGCGGGGGATGAACAAGGCAGCGAACGCGCCCTGTCACAGCGCGCAAATGAGTTGGTATCGGTTCCGATGACTCAGGTCCGAGGGCTCGCGACCATTTCCGAGGCCCGCGCCAATGCTTGCGTGTCGACGTACTCCCGGATGTTCGTCAGCTTGCCATTGCGAACAGTGATGGCGAAGACAAAATGGTCCTCAAACGTCCTGTTCGTGGTTTTGACTTTCCCCGTAGCAAAGCCGACGACCAGGACCCGGTCTCCCTGCGCTACGAACTCGGGGGGCTGCGGGGAGGAAACTTCCATCTCTGCGCAAGCCTTCTGAAGCACGTTTGCCAATCCCGCGTGCCCGCGGTGCGTGCCGGCCAGCGGCCACCCCTCTCCCGGAATGATCCACTCGATATCTTCGGCAGACAACGCCAGCAGACCTTGCCTATCGCCGCTGCCCATTGCTGCAAAAAAGTCCTTCACAATCTGGATATTCTCTTGATTGCTCATAAAGACTTCTCCCTTGCTCTTACAAAGGATCGCGTAGTGTCCGTCATTCAGCGGGGGACGAGGCCGAGTTGTTGCTGCATCGCAGAAGCCTCGTTGTAGCAATGGAAAGATTTGACCTTCCCGCCTTCGAGGTGGAAAACATCGCATGACGGGACATCTATCTTCTTGCCCGTGGGAGCTAGCGTCCCTGAAGCAAGTGGCAGATCACCCTTGTGCGTTCCCCGAATCGCGAGTTCGACAACGACGACGTCTCCCGCGACATGGACGTTGAATATCTCACGGTGGACATCGGGGAACGCACTGACCATACCCGCGATAGACTCACCAATGGCCTTGCCGCGAAACTTCATGCCGGATGCCATATCCCACATGTAGCCTTCCTCAGAGAACATGGAAACAAACTTCTCGATATCCGTTCCCTGCCCTTCCGCGGCGGCGCAGAGTTCTCTGATTATTCTTTCATTATCAAGCATCATCATTCCTCTCCTTCATTATTGAGCACTTACCAACTCGTATAAGTTGTGGCCAGGACCGCACCAACATTTACGATCGCGATTCATCAGCCGAACTTGACCAAGTCCTTGAAGATCAGTTGACCCCAGGTATTTCCGCGCGCCTGCACAAGCAGTCCACCTTCCGAAAGCCCGCCCAGTTTGATCGGCGAGAAACCGAGATTTTCTGCAAGCGCACCCACTTCCGTTGCGGCGCCGTCATCGTCGCTCGCCAGGAACACGACTCTCCTGCCACCCTGTACGGCCGGATCCTGGCCAAGGACGGCGGCGCCCAAATGGTTGAAGCCCTTGACCAGTCGTCCACCAGTAAAGGCCTGCGCGACGACTCTGGAAGATGGCTCTCCTCCCAGTTCTTCAGGGGACACGCCGTAGGCATTGGTCACATCGATGATGGTCTTCCCCTTCCAGGTCGGCAACGCCTTAGCGACATCCGGGTGCGACTCGAAACGGACAGCCAGAAAGACGATGTCCGCCTTGACCGCGTCCGCCAGTTTTTTGGGAATGATCTGAGGTCCGATCGCTGCTGCGACGGATGCAAAGCTTTCCGGGGCGCGCGTGGTTGCAACGGCTACTTCGATGCCGTTGCGGGCAAACGCCTTGGCCAGGGCCTGGCCGATATTGCCGAAACCGATGATTGCGTAGCTCATATATTCTCCTCAGGTTTACCACGCCCGGCGGCGCCAAATAGCGGACCGGGCGTGGCGAGTCAGATTTGCGCCAGGCCGCCGTCGACGGCGACCTCGCTGGCGGTCATGAAGCTGCTGTCCTGCGACGCGAGAAAGGCAGCCACCGCTCCGATCTCCGCTGGATCGGCCATGCGCTGGAGCGGATTCATCGAGGCGAAGACCTTCATGCCCTCCTCGCCTAGCGCGGCCTTCGCGAGTTCGGTCGCCGTCGGCCCGGGCGACAGCACGTTTACCCGGATGCCGGTGCCCTTCAAGTCCTCCGCCCAGGTCCGCGCGAGGTTGCGCACTGCCGCCTTGCTCGCGCTGTAGACGCTGAATGCCGGGGCGCCCGTGGTGCCGGCGCTCGACCCGGTCAGGATGATCGAACCGCCCTGGCCCATCAGCGGCAGCGCCTTCTGGACCGTGAAGATCGTCCCCTTCACATTGGTTTCGAAGGTTTCGTCAATGTGCTCGGCAGTGAGCTTGCCGAGCGGAAGCGGGCCTCCCGCCCCGGCATTGGCGAAAACGATGTCGAGGGTTCCGCGCTCGGCCTTCACCGCCGCGTAGAGTCGGTCGAGGTCGGCCTCATCGGAGACCGAGCCCTTCACCGCGCGGGCATTGGGCCCAAGTTCGGCCACAGCGGCGTCAAGCGCTTCCTGCCGGCGGCCAAAGATGAAGACGAAGGCGCCCTCCTCGATGAAGCGTTTTGCAGCGGCGAGGCCGATGCCCGTAGCGCCACCGGTGATCACAGCGGTCTTTCCATTCAGTCTGGTCATGTCGTACATCCTTCCTAAGCGTTGTATGGAAGCAGGGAGCTGCTTGCTTGAGAACGACTATGAGGATCTAATAACCTAACGACAAGTATGCACTTTTAGGTAAGTACCCAATATGACCACACCTTCTGAAACCTGCGACCCCGGCTGCGGGCTAAACGCCACGCTGCGCATCATCTCGGGCAAGTGGAAACCGCTGGTCCTGTTTTTCCTGCGCGACGGCCCAAAGCGCTATGGCGAACTCAAGCGTTTGATCCCTGGCGTCAGTGACAAGGTGCTGATCCAGCAATTGAAGGATTTGGAGGCCGATCACGTGCTGGCGCGGACCGACTACAAGGAAGTGCCGCCGCGCGTGGATTACACGCTGACCCCGCTCGGTCGCAGCCTGGCTGACGCGATCATCCCGCTGTGCACCTGGGGAACCGAGAACATGGCGGAAGTGGCAAGCATCTTCGCCAAGCGCGACACGCTGCCCTAGCGGGATGTGGCTCGGCATATTGCAGCGACACCGGAGTACATGCGCTCTCGCCACGAACGCAAGAATCTTGAAATGTTGTTTGCCCACCTCAAGCGCATCTTGAAAGTGGATCGTTTACGACTACGTGGCATGAGTGGCGCAACCGATGAGTTCACGCTGGCCGCCGCAGTGCAGAACCTGCGCCGGCTGGCCAAACTTTTACCGCAAGGGCCACCGGTCACGGGATAGGTGCGCCTGCACCAAGTAATAAATCTCAAATTGACCCAATCCACTAGATAACAAACCTCAAAGAGGCCGAACAATGAGGTCGTCGGCTATTTAAGCCGCGGGGTCCTAGAACTTTTCTCTTTTTATCGGTCTATGTGGACAGGCACATCCTCGGTAAGCGCGACCTCGCAGGCTTCCCGCAGTCAGATGGCCACACGTCCATTGTCAATCAGAGGTTGTCTTCGCTCATGAAATTCCATGACCCACGGATGGTGCTCTTCGGCCTGTTCGCGTTCGCGGCAATGGGCTCCGCATCAGCAACACAAATGAAGACCTCAACCCCTGTTTTCGCAACTGAAGTGGCAGCCGTTCAGGCTCCGGTCGAGGCCGCCGGTAACCCTTGGCCAACCTTGGCCAGTACGGCCGGCAAACAGCCAGGCCCCTTGCTGGCCCATGACGACCGATACTGGCATGACGGCCGTTGGCACGATCGTAGAGACGATTGGCGCCGAGACGAATGGCGTAGAGAACAGTGGCGCAGAGAGCAAGCCCGTCGAGAAGCTGAACGCCATCGTTATTGGGAGCGCCACGATGATCGGCCCATGCGGCACCGCTACGAGGACGATCACCGCTACTATCGTCGCTAGCCTGAGAATAGATATCGATGATGCCTTGGGAATGGCGGAACAGACGGAAGTCTGACAATTGATGTGACGCGACGGTCGAAGCTGGACCGTCGCCGACCCGCCAGAAGACACTCAGAAACTCATCCGTGTACCAGATAGGCTCCCAACGGAACCCGATGCCGTAGCTTCTTGCATTTGCCCGGTGGGGGCTGATGCCCGGGCGGACGATCAGGAAACCAGATTCGGCATTTACCCGGAGGCGGCCAATGGCCACGGGGAATCTCAACACCATCGTACGCGGGCGCTGGCTCGGCGGAAGCCGATTGCAATTCTCCTTCGGGCATTGCGCGAGCGAAGTTGCCAGCATCGCGCCCAGTATCCGGAGCGGCTTGTTCAGCAGCGGCCATTTCTGCTTCGCGCAGCCTTTGGGCCTCCTCTTCAAGCCCCTTCTGTACTGCGACCTGGTCCTCTTTGGCGTTGGGTGAGGTGCTCGATGCGGTGGCCTGCTGCGCCGCCTGGATCAATTGGAAGTTGCGGTTGCGTAACGCTACGTTGCTACCAACTCTCATGTTCGAGCGCACCGCCAACGTTTCAGCCTGTTGGTACTGCCCCTGCTGAAGACGCAACACACCGAGATAATGCAGCGTCGCGGGATTGTTCGGCTGGATATGCAGAGCACGCTCCAGCGTGGCAGCGGCTTGGTCCAACTGGCCATCTCCATACTGCCGCGATGCGGTTTCGATCAGGGTGGTTGATGCGCTGTTGCTTTGCGAGGGAGCCCTTCGCTCGGCAGCAACCGAACAAAGCGACGTGACGACGCAGAACGCCAGGAGGAGGCTCGGCAGAGAAATCTTGGTTGGCATCAGGGGGCGGACTCAGCTGATCTCGGACGGCACTGTCGTAAAACAGGCCACCAGCACTGCTCGGCATCTGCGACACAGGGCCCCCATTGACCTGACCAGTACCCTGAAGTTCCCGCCGCAACCGCCACTGCAGACGGAGTGGAATCCGCGGGCCACCGCAACCGGTATCAATTTTTACCTGAAATTTTAAGCTGGTATCATTCAAGCACTGACAAACCGAGCAGAAAATATGAATCGTCGTAAAAAAATAAATCAGTTATTAAAGGCTAACGCCAAAAAGGCCAGCGCCAAACTGGCACCGAAAAGCAAGACTAAATACATTAGTAAAGCTGACCGATTGAAGCTGGCGGCTGAAGCCGGTCAGGACTCAATCACTTGCGCTGAGAGCTGATCTACCTAGCCTTCGCGACCGACCGCTTCCGCCCCAGAGCCCACTTCCCTGCCCAACCGATCTGACAGATCGCGCGGACGCCAAAACTGCTACAGCGGTTTTTTGTTGAGCTGCAGCAGTTCCCGCACCACGAGTTTACAAACTTGCTTCTTTGTAGGATGACTGAAGAAACTCTGCTATCAGCGATGTGATCTGCTGCTGAATCACCCCACGTGAGCGACCGCCGTCGCCATCCAGGCAAATGATGCCATCGCCTGGTACATCGTCTTCGAGCAGTTTCTGCGCGCCAGGTTTGCACATCGACAAGAAGCTGAAATGGCTTGCGTCGCTGATTTCGACGTAACGGCTTGTCGCCGCAGGCAAGCGTTTGGCCAGGTTGGCAGACTCCAACTCAGCAGGAAGCTCGCGCGACGGTACACCGGCAGCGATCACCAGCGTTGGTACCGGCAGCGCCGCCAGGCTTTCATCGGTCAGGCCCCGTGAAAGGCCCAGGTCCAATGTGACCACAGCAGTGACGCGTTTATCGCGCAAATCGGCGGCCAACGCGGCCTTTGATTTTGAGGTGCTTGCAGGGTTTATCGTTTCGTAGACGGTGCAACTCGCTAACTGCGGGTGAGCTTTGCAGTCAAGGGCGAAGCGGTCTGGATCGAAACGAGCGCCGGCTATCTCCAGGGCGGTCCAGCCGCCGAGTGAATGGCCCACTACTGCAATTCGGTCATTGGCGACCAAGCCGAATTTTTCTGGTTGAGTCGTGACCGCATCTATGGCTCGGCGTAAATCAACCGGGCGCTGCCATAACTGCGCCGCCGCTTGAGGGCTACGGTCATGAGTGGTGGTGCCAGGGTGATTGATTGCGGCGACGATGTACCCCCTATGAGCCAGAGCACTGGCAAGCCAGATCTGGTTGCTCCAGTTCCCCCTGTATCCGTGGGAGAGCACCAACAAGGGATGCTTGCCAGCAGCGGGCGGCGCGTTACGAACGGCAGAAGCACCGACAAACACCACATCATCGCCGATCAATTGCGTGGCGGCGGTAGTCGCACTGGGGTACCAAACGACCATCTCCAGTGAGCGGTCACTGTGCGGGTCCGCCAGTGTGGAAGATTGGAAGCCGACAGGGTTCTCGTCAGCGAGTGCGAGAGGAGTCAGGCAGATCAACAACAGGGCGCCAAAAGCTATTTTCAATGTCGTTTCTTCCTTGATTGGACAAGTGCACAGCAACCTGAATCCGCCGTCAGGCGCATCCACCTTCGTACGGAGTCGAAGCTAACGTGGCTGCATAGTGAGCATGGACATTAAAGCCCACAATCGAATCCACGGGCATAAATTTCATCGTTAACTCTGTTCGCGGTCTTTTAGAGAGAAGGCTGAACGTCCGCTTTCCCGCGGGTCTTGCCTAGTGGAAGGCAGTCACCACCCGCTAAGCATCCTGCAATTTCTCACGCAGAAACTCGATGAACCGTTGGGTTTTCGCCGGTAACAGTCGCGTCTCGGTGAGGGCATAAACCGAGACGGGCGGAGCCTGCCACAGCGGCAAGACTCTGCGCAGCGTGCCATCGGCGAGGTCTACCTGTGGGAGCAGCGCACCGCCGCTCCCACAGGGATGAGTCGCTACATCTCAACCTGCGTACCCAGCTCAATCACACGATTGAGCGGCAAATTGAAGTATTTGAGGTTGCTGTTGGCGTTCTTCAGCAAGAACGCGAACAGGGTCTCGCGCCAACGGGCCATGCCGATACGCTTGGTCGGGACGACCGTCTCGCGGCTGAGGAAATAGGTGGTGCGCATCGGACTGAAATCCAGCTCTTTCAAATGGCACAGACTCAACGCCAGCGGCACATCGGGCTCCTCTATAAAGCCGAAGTGCAGACTGACCCGGAAGAACCCTTCGCCAAAAGACTCGATCTCGAACCGCTGATCCGCAGGCACACGCGGGCGGTCTTCAGACACCACGGTGAGCAACACCACCTGCTCGTGCAGCACCTGGTTATGCAACAGGTTGTGCAACAGGGCATGGGGGACAGCATCGGATCTGGCCGTCAGAAATACCGCCGTACCCTGCACACGATGGGGTGGTTGCGCGCGAATGCTGCTGATGAACAACGGCAGCGGCAGAGCAGTTTCGTCCAGTCGCTCGACAATGATCTTGCGGCCGCGCTTCCAGGTGGTCATCAAAATGAACAGGGCAATACCGGCGATTACCGGGAACGCACCACCCTGGAAGATCTTCGATATGTTGGCGGCGAAGTACAGACTGTCGACCACGAGAAAACCCAACAGCATCGGAATCGCCAACCAGCGCGGTGTTTTCCACAGCAGCAGGACCACGGCCGAGGACAGGATGGTCGTGATCAACATGGTCCCCGTCACCGCCACGCCATACGCCGCCGCCAGCGCACTGGACGACTCGAAGCCGATGACCAGCAACACGACGCCGACCATCAGCGCCCAGTTCACGAGGCCGATGTAAATCTGCCCCTGCTCCTGACTGGAGGTGTGCTGGATAAACATACGCGGCACGTAACCCAGCTGAATAGCCTGGCGAGTCAGTGAGAACGCCCCGGAAATCACCGCCTGGGAGGCGATGATGGTGGCCAGTGTCGACAGCGCGACCATCGGCAGCAGCGCCCAGTCGGGTGCCAATAGATAGAATGGGTTGCGTACCGCTTCCGGGTTCCCGAGGATCAACGCCCCCTGGCCAAAGTAATTGAGCACCAGGCCAGGCAGCACCAGCATGAACCAGGCACGGGCAATCGGTTTGCGACCGAAATGGCCCATGTCGGCATACAGCGCTTCAGCACCGGTCAATGCCAATACCACGGCGCCCAAAATGGCGATGCCAATGCCCGGATGAACCACGAAGAATCGCACCGCCCAAGCAGGATTGAGCGCTTGCAGCACTTCCGGGCGTTGCAGAATGCCGAATGTACCGAGAATGCCCAACACCACGAACCACAGCACCATGACCGGGCCGAACAGGATGCCGATACGCGCCGTGCCATGTTTCTGGATCAGGAACAGTGCTACCAGAACGATAACGGACAGCGGAACGACCCAATGCCCGATGCCCTCGAACGCAAGTTGCAGACCTTCAACCGCGGAGAGCACCGAAATGGCCGGGGTGATCATACTGTCCCCGTAAAACAGTGCCGCGCCAAACAGCCCGAGCAACACCAGGTTCCGGCTCATTTTCGGATAAGGCGCCGAGGCCCGGCGTGCCAGTGCCGTCAAGGCCATGATGCCGCCCTCGCCCTGGTTGTTGGCGCGCAGTATAAACAGCACGTACTTGATCGAGACGACCCAGATCAGCGACCAGAAAATCAACGACAGAATGCCCAGTACACCGTCCTGATTGGCCTGGACGCCATAGTGGCCGGCGAACACTTCCTTGAGGGTGTAAAGCGGGCTGGTACCAATGTCCCCATAAACCACGCCGACCGCGGCGACGAGCAAGCCCACTCCTGATGTTTTGGCGTGGGAGTTTTCATGGGCGGGGATCGCTGTTTCGCTCACGGGTAGCTTCTCTGAGATTGAAGGAAATAAATGGCATGCCACCTTCGAGCAAGAGGGTTTGCGGGGCTACCGGGTAAACATTGGAACTCAGCCATGAAACCCCACGGCTTGATAATGAGATTAGTCCATGGGTGTCATGCCGTTCGTTCAGGTGACCTGGAGAGTTTGCAGGCCTGTCGACGTTCAAAAAAACGCGGCAAGTATCCTCGCAAGGGAAAACACCTACCGTAAAGAAAGCGTAAAAATGTACGGGCAGCAGCGAGCGAATTTCGATCAAGCTTCTTGTGCGCGACCAAAAATAGTCCTTAATTAGAGGCAAGGTTCTTTCCGGGACCTCGCCACATCGCTATATCCTGTGTTTCAACCCGAATCACCTGAATCGAGTGCCAAGGCACCACCAGCATGGAGTTTGCGAATGAGCCAAGGGCCTGTCCATGAGGACGACACCGCTATTGGACCTACCTGTACACCCTCAGAAGGTAGCGAGCAAACCTCCCCGTTCCTTCACGACCTGGGGTTGAGCGATGTCCTTGAGGCACTGCCCGAGGCCATCTACACCACCGATGCCAAGGGTCTGATCACCTTTTACAACCGTGCAGCGGTGGCGCTGTGGGGAATGACCCCGGCGCTTGGGGAGAGCGCCTTTTGCGGCTCCTGGAAGCTCTATTGGCCTGACGGCACGCCGCTGCCCCACGATGAATGCCCCATGTCCATGGCATTGAAGGAACAACGTCCTGTCAGAGGGATTGAAGCCATCGCCGAGCGTCCGGATGGCACACGCGTTCGTTTTCTGGCGTGCCCCTCGCCGATCTTCGATGCAGAAGGCAGCCTGATAGGCGCCGTTAACATGCTGATCGATCTGACTGACCAGACCGTCGCCGACAAATCCGCGCTGATCCATGACGCGCTGGTCGAATCGTCCGCCGACGCGATCATCGCCAAAGACCTGAACGGCACGATTACCAACTGGAACGCTGGCGCCCAGCGACTCTTCGGTTACACGGCCGAGGAAGCGGTCGGCCAACCCATTGATATGCTCATCCCCCTGGATCGGCGGGATGAGGAACCCGGCATTTTGGCGCGCATCCGTCGAGGCGAGCGCATCGAACACTATGAAACCCTCCGGCGGCGCAAAGACGGCAGCCTGGTCGAGATCTCTCTCGCCGTCTCCCCTATCAGAAATCGGCAAGGCCGTATTGTCGGAGCGGCCAAAATCGCTCGCGATATCACTGAGCGACGACAGGCGGAAGAACAAAAGAGCCTGCTCATCAGAGAGATGGATCACCGGGTGAAAAACCTGTTCACCCTGGCAAACAGCGTGGTCTCACTGAGCGCCCGTTCGGCAACGACCCCCGGTGAACTCGCCTCCGCCGTTTGCGCACGGCTGAACGCATTGGCGCGAGCCCATACCCTGACCATACCGCACGGTTTGAGTAACGAGCAGCCAACGACATTGCATGCCCTCATTCAAACCATTCTCGCGCCTTATGCCGATAGCGGGGATACCAGCCAGTCACGCGCCGTCGTGACCGGCCCTGACATAACGATTGACGGTGCATCAGTCACCAGCTTCGCTCTGCTGTTGCATGAGTTTGCAACCAACGCCGCGAAATATGGGGCGCTCTCTTTGCCTGAAGGGCTTTTGGATATTGCCTGTAGCAAGAGTGAGGAGGTATTCACCGTGGTCTGGAGCGAAAGGAATGGCCCGCTCATTGACCGGGAGCCCGACAGCACCGGGTTCGGCACCCTTCTCGCCAAAGCGACCGTGCATGGCCAGCTTCACGGCGAAATCCGCCGTGACTGGAAGCGCGAGGGGCTGACCATCACCGTAGCGTTTCCCTCCCGTAGCATAAGCGGCCAGTAGAGGGTTGGCTCCAGATGGTGCGAAGCGATTCGCACCTACTTTGCCGTTCCGCCACCAGGTTTATAGAACAGAAACTTCCGGGTCTCGCCCGTCTTGATGTACTGCTTCGCCCAGTCGGGTTTCACCGTTCTGTCGTGGAAATACAAGGCACCGTGGGTGCGGTCCGTCAGTTGCTTGTTGAGTGCCTTGCGCGCGATCTCCTTGGCGATGGCATATTCGTCGTCTTCCTTTACCTGATCCGCACGCCCGTCGCACCACCAGGAAAACTGGCAGGCATGCTTTTCGGAACCTTGCTTGACCACGGCGCACACCGTATCCGGAAAACCTTCGTGACCCAGCCGGTTCATGACCACGCTGGCGACGCCTTCCATGTCGGCAGCAGTTACCCCTTTGGCTTCCCAGTAGATACTGCGTGCAAGGCACGTAATGGCATCCTCCAGTGGCGCCGTGCCCGCCGGATCGACCGCCTGCGCTTCGGAGGGGGTGATGACCTCGGATTTGGGCACCGGAGCTTCGCTACCCTTCTCTGCCGCTTTCTGCTCCAGAACCTGCGCCTTTTCTTCGGCCACTTCCTTTTTTTGCTCTTGGTCGGTTGCCCACACCTGGCCGCACAGAAGGCTGATTGCGAAGCAGGTGGCTACCCCTTTGAATCGCATGTTCCGACCCTTCTGATTGAAACCTTCGTGAGCAACGAAACGATCGCAGACCTGGGTTGATTGTAGTAGCCGGAATTCATACCGACAGGCAGGCAATAAACTGCATTTGGGCGCGAAAAGGCATTGCATCGGGAGGGGTGTATTCGCGCATCATGAGCGCAGTCCGTTCAAGGGAGATTTTCATGCGCAGCCTGTCATCCGTTTTGCATCTTGGCGTGTTGTCATTCGGGTTGGTGTTCAGCGTCATCGCGTCGGCGGCCGATGAACAACAGCTGGTAGAGTCGATCAACGTTTACCGCAGCCAGGTGCAGCGGTGTGCCGGACAGGCGTCTTCGGAGTTACCACCGCTGGCCAGCGATCCGCGCCTGGTGCTGTCCGCCAACAGCATCGGCGACCTGCAGCAGGCACTGGCCCGCGCGGCGTACCCGATGGTTAATGTGCAGGCAATCAGCTTGTCCGGCCCGCGTGATGCGCCCGCCGCGATGAAGGCGATTCAGGAGAGCTTCTGCCGGGTGGTGCTGGACCCGCAATTTGTCGATATAGGCGTCAGCCGGGAGGGCCGCGAGTGGCGCATCGTGCTGGCGCGCCCGCTGTTGACGGGGCGCTTGGGCGACTGGCAGGCGGAGGGACAGAAACTCCTTGAAGCGATGAACAGCGCCCGCACGCAAGCGCGCCAGTGCGGTACCCAATCCTTCGCCGCCACCACGCCGATGGTCTGGAACGCCACGCTGGGATCAGCCGCCGAGGGCCATAGCCGGGCCATGGCCAACCAAAACTTTTTCGATCACAAGGACCGCGACGGCCGCACGCCGGGTGATCGGGCTGAACTGGCGGGGTACGCCGGCCAGCAGGTCGGTGAGAACATCGCCGCCGGGCAGGACACAGTGCGCAAGGTGGTCGATGGCTGGCTGGCCAGCCCGGGGCATTGCGCCAACCTGATGAACCCACAATTTCGCGAATTGGGTGCAGCCTATGCGGTGGACCCGAAGAGTGACGCGGGTATTTACTGGACGGCGATGTTTGGCACGCCGTAAAGGCGGCTGCTTGATTGTGCTGCGCTAGCGCATCAAGACACCATCAATGACGTTGCCGCTGCCGCTGTAGCTCGGTCTTCAACCAGAGGTTGGCCGGTTGTATGCCTGCCGGACAGCGCACTTCATAGGCGCGGCCACTCATGCTGCTTTGGGTGGCCGCCAGCTCAATAAAGTCTTCGGCGCTGTTCACCCTGTCCTGTTCTTCAAGGTACTCCAGCTTCTTCTCCAGATGCGCCCGGGCTTGAGGGCCGCCGTATTCGCTTCCGTTGCGCACAAACCGGCATTCACTGTGCTCGACAAAGTCCAGCAAGCTGTTTATTTCCTGAGTGGCTTGAGGTGGGATTTGTGCCTGTGCATTGAACACCACGGCAGTCAGGCCGATACCTGCCGCCGTCAGCCATTGAGTGAGGGGTGCAACAATATGCCCAGTCAGCCTTCGCATGATTATTCCTCAGGAGATCAGAGCGGTGATGGCCGCTCTGGAGCTGGGCGCAGACAGGTCAATCGTCTCGGTCGTCATGGTCGCGGTGCCGACGGCGATCATCACGACGATCATAATCCCGGTCATACCCACGATCATCACGGTAATAATAGCCACGGTCATGGTCGCGACGGTATTCACGGTGATCCCGATCGTACCTGTCTCCCTCTTCCCAGTAAGGAAAGCAACCTCCCAGCAGGAGAGTACTTGCAATGGCCAGAGTCATTATCGCGGTGCGCTTCATTTTAACGTCCTAAAAGGTCAGAACTACGGGGATGAGGTGACGCTAGCGGCGAATCGATCGCAGTGCGTTCAAACCCATAATTACGACCCTCAAGCCGGTCAATGATTCCGTTATCACCGGGCCTTACAGCGTTCTCTGGCTGTTACCGATGGTTTTGGCTTTTTCGATGGCCCACTCCATCGCCGCTTCCATGTCCAGCAGATGCGGCGAGGGGTGCTTGTCCTCGACAATGGCCGAGCCGTCCGGCCAATAGACCCCCATGAACATCTTCAGCGAACCGTCTCTCAATATCTCGGCTTTGACCTCAATCGTGCATCCGTTCGACAGCGTTTCCGAGTGGGTTATATGACGCTCAGTCATGACTGCATTCCTCCCGTCGTTGCTATCAGCGTAACCCATGCAGCGCCGGGCGCGATGACGCTCAGGCGTCTGCCTGCACCACCTCGATCCCCAGTCTTTGATAGTCCTCAAGATTGCCCGAGGCCACATGACGTTCGGTGATCAGCGTGTGCACACGGGCACAAGGCGCAACCACAAAGGGCTCCACGGCACCCAGTTTGTCCGCGGTGGTCACGGCAATCACGTGGGAGGCGCTGGCGAGCATCGCCTGCTTCACCGGCACTTCATCGAAATGCAGCGAGCTGAGGCCGACTTCCGGATGAATGGCACAGACCCCGGTGAACACCAGGTCGGCCTTGATGCCCTCGATCAACCGCAGGGTTTCATGCCCGCTGGAAGACATCGTCGCCGGGTTGAGCTGACCACCGGCGACGATCACCGTGATGCCTTTGTATTCGGCCAGCGTGATCGCAATCATCGGCGACGCGGTGATGGCCGTGATGACAATGTCAGCGGGCAGCGAGCGTGCGATCTGCAGCGTGGTGCTCCCGGAATCGAACATCACGATCTGGCCGTCCTTGACCCGGCGCGCGGCGAGCTGCGCCAACCGGGTTTTCACCTCGTCGGTTTCGCTGACCCGAGTGAAGTAATCCTTGCCCGTGTCCTTGGGACGCGGCAACGCCCCGCCGTGCACCCGCTGCACCAGCCCGGCACTTGCCAGCTCCGACAGGTCTCGGCGAATGGTGTCCTCGGACACGGCGAAATGCTGGCTCAGCTCGGAAGCCATGACCTTGCCATCACGTTCGAGGATCAGCAGGATTTTTTGGCGGCGCAGTTGGGGGAGTTCGGCGGAGGAATGCTCGGCTTGCATGGTTATGCCTGTTATTGCGTGTTTGTGCGAGATTAGCCAAACACCTCAATGAACACAAGGCGCTCCCACAAGGGATTGTGTTTGATTGATACCCATCACAAGGCACTCACGATGAACTCACGCAACCATTGATGCCCAGGGTCGCGGTGACAGCGCTCGGGCCAGAGCATCGACATCTCGTATCCCGGCACTTCAAGGGGAGGCTCGACCATGGTCAAAGCGTGCGTATCGCGAACCAGGCGAGCTGGCAGCATCGCGACCATGTCGGTGCTCTCCACCACCGACGGGACAAACAGAAAATGGGGGAGCGAAAGCACCACTCGGCGCGTCATGCCCAGCTGGGAAAGCGCCTGATCGGTGACACCCTGAAAGCCTCCGCCATCCCGGGATACGATGACGTGGTCGAGTTCGCAGAACTGCGCGAGTGTCGGTCGCTTTCTCAACAGCGGATGGCCAGTACGCCCCACCAACACATAGCGTTCGGTAAACAATGCACGACGTCGCAAGCCTGGGGGAGCATCCTCGGTGGTATGAAACGCCAGGTCGATTGCCCCCTGCTCCGCTTGTTTGGCCAGTTGTGACGGCATCAGGTCAAACACCGCCAGACGCGTGCCGGGTGCCGCCGAACGCAGCCCGGCCAACGCGGGCAAGATAATGGTCGACTCGCCGTAGTCCGACGCCATGACATTCCACGTCTGCCGTGCCTCGGCCGGGTTGAAAGGGCTGGCAGGCGACACCGCGCGCTCCAGGGCTTCCAGGGCCTGGCGCAACGGCTCGCGCAACTCATCGGCCCGAGCCGTGGGCCGCATGCCCCGTGGCCCCGGCAGCAATAGTGGATCGTTGAAAATATCCCTCAGTTTGGCGAGATGAACGCTCACCGAAGGTTGCGACAGATTCAGGCGTTGCGCCGCACGGGTCACGTTGTGTTCCGAGAGCAAGACATCAAGGGTCAGCAGCAGGTTGATGTCCAGACGACGAAGATTATTCATGACAATACCTGGCATATTGGTTATTCATTTCCAATATACCGGGTAAGGCCTGATCCTGCTGGCTACTGACAACGGAGACTCAGCCCATGAATGTTCTGCTCGTTTACGCCCATCCCGAACCCAAATCGTTAAACGGTTCGCTCAAGGACTTTGCCGTCAAACGCCTGGAAGCTGCCGGCCATCAGGTACAGGTTTCCGACTTGTATGCGATGGACTGGAAAGCCTCGCTGGACGCCGATGACAGTTTCGGCCGGCCTGCCGACGCACGGTTCGATCCGTCGCAAGACTCCAAGCGTGCCTTCAAAGAAGGCCGGCAACGACAGGACATCGTTCTCGAACAGGAAAAACTGCTCTGGGCCGATACCGTCATCCTGCAGTTTCCGCTGTGGTGGTTCTCGATGCCGGCGATCCTCAAAGGCTGGGTGGAACGCGTCTATGCCTATGGTTTTGCCTACGGCGTAGGGGAGCATTCCGATGCACGCTGGGGCGATCGTTACGGGGAAGGCACGCTGGCGGGCAAACGGGCGATGCTGATCGTCACCACCGGTGGCTGGGAATCTCATTACAGCCCACGGGGCATCAATGGGCCGATCGACGATGTGCTATTCCCGATCCAGCATGGCGTACTGTTCTACCCCGGCTTCGACGTGCTGCCACCGTTCGTGATCTATCGGACCAGCCGAATGGATGAGGCGAGATTTTCAGCAACTTGTGAGGCGCTCGGCCAACGGTTGGATGACCTGTGGGAAACCGCGCCGATTGCGTTCCGACCGCAAAATTCAGGGGCGTATGACATTCCGCAACTCACGTTGCGTGATGAGATTGCTGCGGATCAGTCGGGCTTTACCGCTCACATCAAACAGGCAACACACTCGTTGTAGCAGCTTGCGAGGCTGCGTTCGCCGTAGCAGCTGTCGAGCTTGCGAGGCTGCGTTCGGCTGCGCAGCAGTCGTCAAACCAGAACTCGCGGTGTGTCAGGCAGACCGCGTCAGCCGGATTCACGACTGCTACGCAGCCGAACGCAGCCTCGCCAGCTCGGCAGCTGCTACAGCGAACACGAAAAAGCCCGCACAAGGCGGGCTTTGGAAATCGAGTAGGTGGCCAGCGCTGGTCTCTGGCTTACAAGGTTTATCGGGCCTCTCACAGAACAGGATTTTTAGCTTTGGGCTGTTCTGCCTCACACGGCATAAGGGCTGGATCTCAGCGCGGAGATCTTTCTAACCGTGTACCCTTGGGAGCGCGCCCCACGCCTCCTCGCTATCCCTTTGCGCATCAGTCTGCGTCTTCACCTACAACCTCAGAATAGCAAACCATTCGAAGCCTGGGTCGGGGTTTTTAGACTGATTTTTTTCAAGGGAAATGATGGGTAAATGGAAAAATACTAACGCCGCAAGACGGACGTCCATGCCGCCTCCAACACCCGAACTAATTCACCGACATGCTTCCCGTGAGGTTCTGCTGCATGTAGGCCAGGAAGCGCCGCTGAAACAGCATGGTGTGCTCGTGCGCGGCCTGTTCGGCCTCATCCGGATTGCGCGCGGCGATGGCGTCAATCATTTCGTCATGGTCACGCCCCAACCGCGTACTCGTGCTGGCGGCGCTGATGATGTAGTCGAAATGCAGATGCAGCAGTCGCTGCCCCTCTCCCAAAAGCTTCTCGTAATAGCTGATGAAGTAAGGGTTCTTGCCGGCCTCGGCAATGGTCATGTGAAAAGCTTTGTTCATTTCCGACATCGCCTGGAAATCCCCGGTACTGACGGCCTCCAGATAAGCGGCATCGGCGGCGCGGATACGCGCCAGATCCTCGTCAGTACGCTGTAGCGCCGCAAGCCTTGTGACGGCACGCTGAATCAGGTCCAGGGCGGAGATGTAGTTAGGGAACTCTTCGATCTCGAACGGCGTCACCAACGTGGTGCGATTGGGCAGAATCGTCACCAGCCCTTCGCTGATCAGCCTTGCCAGGGCGTCGCGCACAGGCGAACGCGACAAGCCGAACTGCGCCGCCAACGACACTTCATCCAGCGGCGTGCCAGGCTTGAGCTTCAACGTCAGGATCTGTTTGCGCAGCTCCTCGTAAATGTAGCGCCCACCATGGCGCTTGACGCTTGCGTTGGTTTCAGCGGTGTCTTTGCTCATCAGGCAGCTCTCAGCGATACAGGCCGGACGTCTGTCCGGCCCGCAACTTTAGCATCAGCCAAGGCTCGGTTAGAAACCTTCGCCCCAGGTGTCGCTCAACATGAACCCTTCGCGGAGCGGGTCGTCCGGGTCTACACCAATCTGATGCAGACCATACACCCAGGCCCGCCCGGTGATTCTCGGCAACACCGCAGGCCGATCCCCCACCTCGGTCAGGCCCAGCAACTCGACCTTGAATTCACCGCCAATGGTGGAGCGCGAAGTGAACTGGTCGCCTGGCTGCACCAGACCGCGCGCGCTCAGGGTCGCCAGGTTCGCCGAGCTGCCAGTTCCGCACGGCGAGCGGTCCACCCGGCCGGGCGGCAACGTGGTGCAGGTTTGCCAGGCTTTGTCGTCGAGGCGATGGCGGAACATCACATACGCGACTTCATTCAGCTCTTTGATCAACGGATGGCGGACCACCACCTGCTCGTTGATCAACCGCCGCAAACGCACCCCTTCGCTGGCCAGCGTACGGGCGTTTTCCGGAGCGATGCTCAAGCCGATCTGATCGACATCCACCAGCGCGTAATAGACCCCGCCAAAGGCGATGTCAGCCTTGATCGGGCCATACTCGGCGGTTTCAATGACCACGCCCAAATGCTCGACGAACGAGGGCACCATATCCAGCGAAACGCTGAGACAACGCCCATCCGCACACTGGGCACGCGCCGTGACCAGACCGGCCGGCGTGTCGAGCACCACGGTGGTGGACGGCTCCTGCATCGGCAAAATGCCCAGTTCCAGCAACGCGGTGACCACGCAAATGCAATTGCTGCCGGACATCGGGTGAGCCTTGTCTGCCTGTAATACGATGAACCCGGCCTGCGCCTCCGGCCGGGTGGATGGCAACAGCAGGTTGACGGACATTTGCAGGCAGCCGCGAGGCTCCAGCACCACCAGCCGACGCAGGCTGTCGTCCACTTCGTTGATGTAGTTCATCTTGTCGAGCATGGTCTTGCCGGGGATGTCGAGCACACCACCGGTAATGACTTTGCCGATCTCGCCTTCGCAGTGCACGTCGGCCATTTGCAGGGTTTTCTTCCAGCGCATCTCGGCCTCCTCTATTTGATGTACCAGCCCCAAGGCTGCTGGCTGTCATAACGGGTGATCTGCTTGGTTTCCAGGTAATTGTTCAAGCCCCACTCACCCAGCTCACGGCCGATCCCGCTTTGTTTGTAGCCACCCCAGGGTGCTTCGGTGAAGGTGGGTTGCGAACAGTTGATCCAGACAATACCAGCCTGCAGTCGGCGCGCGACCCGCTCCGCCCGTTGCATATCCGCAGACATCACCGCCGCCGCGAGGCCGAAGCGTGAATCGTTGGCGCTACGCAGCGCCTCGGCCTCATCGTCGAATGGACGCACGCACACTACCGGGCCGAAGATTTCTTCTTTCCAGATCCAGCTCTCTTCGGGCACATCGGCAAAAATCGCCGGCGTCAGGAAGTAGCCTTTTTCGCAGTCGGCCGGACGCGTGCCGCCGTACAACAAGGTTGCACCCTCCTCCTGGCCTTTGGCGATGGCTTGCAGCACTTTGTCGTATTGGCCACGGCTCACCAGCGGCCCGAGCAACACCCCCTCTTTCAAACCATTGCCGATGCTCAAGCTTCGGCTCTGTTCGACCAGGCGCTTGAGCAACGGCTCGTACAGATCCCGCTGGACCAGCACGCGGGACGTCGCGGAGCACACTTCGCCCTGGTTCCAGAAAATCCCGAACATGATCCATTCGACGGCCGCGTCGATGTCGCTGTCATTGAAAATGATGAACGGTGACTTGCCGCCCAATTCCAGGCTGATGTTTTTGATGTCGCGAGCCGCCGACTGCATGATCTTCGTCCCGGTCGGCACACTGCCGGTGAAGGCCAGCTTGTCGATGCCCGGATGCTCACTCAACGGTGCGCCGGCCTCGTTGCCCAGGCCGGTCACGACGTTCAACACACCGGCGGGCAACCCTGCTTGATGGGCAATGTCGGCCAGTTCCAATGCGGTCAGCGGCGTGAGTTCGGAGGGCTTCAACACCATGCAGCAACCCGCCGCCAACGCCGGAGCGACTTTCCAGGCCGCCATCAGCATCGGAAAGTTCCAGGGAATGATCGCGCCCGCGACCCCCATGGGCTCTTTACGGGCGATTGAGCTGAAGCGTTCATCCGCGAGGAAAATCGCTTGCTCCCGATGTCCGTCGAGGTCTTCGGCCAGATCGGCATAGAATTCGAAACAACCGGCCGTGTCGCCGATGTCCCACAGCGCTTCGGGCAAAGGCTTGCCGTTGTCCCGCACCTCAAGCTCGGCCAGGGCTTGCTGACGCTCGCGGATTCCGGCGGCGATCCGGCGCAGCACAATGGCACGCTCAGCCCCGCTCATCTGCGGCCACGGGCCCTCATCAAACGCACGGCGTGCGGCGTTTACCGCCCGGTCGATGTCCGGCGCGGTCGCAGCGGCTACGCGGGTGATTACACACTCATTGCTCGGGTCGATGGTCTCGAAGCTGCCGCCTTTGACGGGGCTGACCCATTGGCCGTCGATGTAAAGCAGGTCGTAGAAATTCATGAAGGGCCTCAATTGAAAGCAAAACGTTTGGCACTGAATGGGCTCAGGTCCTGGGCAGGTTTGCGTCCGGCGACCATATCGGCAATCAGTCGCCCGGTCGTTGCCCCGAGGGTCAGCCCCAGTTGCCCGTGACCGAACGCAAGGAATACGTTTTTGAGCCGATCGCAACCATCGATGATCGGCTTGGTGTCCGGCAGAAACGGGCGATAACCGACGCCATATTCAAGGCCGTCGATGTTCAACTGAGGAAGGATCCTGCGGGCCTTCTCCAGAATGATGTCCGCGCGTTTGTAGTTGGGTTCCGCATTGGGGCCGGCGAACTCGATCGTTCCGCCTATTTGCAAGCCTCGGGTCATCGGTGCGAAGCAAAAACCGCCATCGGCATAAATCACCGAATGACGCACCTCGACACCGGAATGAGGAAGCAGCACTTGATAACCGGCAATGCCCGCCAGAGGCACGCTGCCGCCGATTTGCCCGAAGAATTGTCGTGAGCCGATTCCGGCTGCGATCACCACATGATCGGCAGCGTAACGCGCACCGCTTGTAAGGGTCACGCCGCTGGCACGGTCGGCGACTTCATCAATGCTCTTCACTTCAGCACGCACCCGGGCGCCGCCTTGATCGATGAAGCTTTGCGTCAGAGCCGCAATAAATCCTTTGGTATCACTGACCGCACGCCAATCGGGAAACAGCAAACCGTGGCTGAATTTGCCGGCCAATGCGGGTTCAAGATCGGCAATGGCACCCCGATCCAGAACCTGCGACTTGAAACCCAGCGACCTGCGCAGGTCCATGTGTGGCTCTTCCTGCTCAAGCCCTTCAGCCGTGTCGAACACCTCGATGATCGGACGTTCGCCCATCAAGGTCTTGTCGGCACAGGCATTCAGCAGCGGCGCATAGTCTTCGTAGACATGATGCGTGAGCGTCGCCATTTCATTGGAAATCTCGACGATCCTGGAATGCCGCGCACAGGCCACAAACCGCAAAAACCACGGCAGGATTCCCGGCAAGGCGCTGGGTCGCAACGCCAGTGGCCCTTTCTGATCCAGCAACCAGGCCGGAATCTTTTTCAGTATTCCCGGCTTGGACAACGGGATGACTTCACTCACCGCCATTTGCCCGCAGCTCCACTTGGCCGTGCTGTCGCCCGGCGCCTGGGGGTCGATCATCGTGACGCGATAGCCCTCGCGCTGCAGATACAGGGCGCAGCAGACGCCGACGATACCCGCGCCGATGACCACCGCGGTCTGGCGCTCGGCTTGCTGCTGGATGGGTGATTGCATAGGGATCATATACACCGTCTCTCTCTAGGAAGCTGAGCCCGCACCGTCCCACGTGGAGGCCGATGCGGGAAACGTATCAGCCTTGCAGCTTCTCGAACTCCTTGCGGAATTCGGTTTTTTCCTCAGCCGTCAGCGGCAACAACGGCATGCGCGCCACACCCACTTCAAAGCCAGCCAGTTCGCAACCGTATTTGACCTTCTGAATGAACTTGCCGCTTTCCAGATTGGCCATCAACGGGAACAACGAACGCACGATTTGTTGCGCACCGGCCAAGTCACCCGAGGTGTACTTGTTGTAGAACGAAACGATGTGCGGCGACAGGAAATTCGCCGGCGCACAGATCCAGCTGGTAGCGCCCCACAGGAAAAAGTCCAGCGCCTGGTCATCGGAACCGCAGGACAACTGAATCTTGCCCTTGTAGTTTTCACCGATCTCGACGGCGCGCAGCAGGTTGCCCGCACTTTCCTTGATGCCGATTACCCGTTCATGATCCTTGAGCGCATCCAGCACGCTATAACCCACTTCAACATTAGTGCGGATCGGGTAGTTGTAGAGCACGATGTTCACGTCCGGCACGGCATCGAGAATCGCTTCGTAGTGACCGATCAGCTCTTCCTGGGTTGGAATGGCGTAGTACGGCGGCGCAATCAGCAGGTTGCGATAACCAATGTCACGGGCCTGTTTGACCTGCTCGATCACCTCACGGGTACATGAGCCGTTGGCACCGGCGATCAGCATGCCGCGATCGCCGACCACCTCGCGCACGGTCGCCATGACCTGACGACGTTCGTCGTTGGTCAGCGCGTAGTATTCGCCCGTTGAGCCCAGCGGCACGAACCCGCTTACGCCCTGCTTGAGTTGATATTCGATAATCGATGTCAGGACGTCGTAATCAATGGCACCGGATTGATCGAAGGGGGTCACCAGGGCCGGCAGGATGCCTTTGAGTTGCTGCATGGGAATGTCTCCAGTGGGTTGAGTTAGTACGCGTAGCGTCTGAGCATCCGGGTTTCGATCACGCCAACCAGTCGGGTCAGGGGGAACGCCACCAGGAAATAAATCACCGCCACCGCCGACAGGAACTCGACCGGGCGCGCGGTGCTGTTGGAAATGTTCTGGCCGACGAACATGAGGTCGGCGATCCCCACCGACGAAATGAGTGCGCTTTCCTTGAACAGGCTGACCACGTTGGACAGCAGCGGCGGGACGGCACGCAACAATGCCTGGGGGAAAATCACGTAGAACACTTTGTTCCACGACGCCACGCCCAGGGCGGTACAGGCATCGTGTTGCTCGCTCGGAATCGACTTGAGCGCGCCACGAAAGGTCTCGCTGGTGATGGCAGTCATGTACAGCGTCAACGCCAGCACCACCGAGACGTAAGGCGGCACCGAGATGCCGAATACGACGGGCAGGCAGAAAAAGATCCAGAACAGTTGAATCAGCAACGGCGTGCCGCGGAACAGCTCGACGTACAGGCCGGTAGGGATTCGGATCAACGGGCTTTTCGAGAGCCGCAACAGACTCAACAGAAACCCGCAGACGCTGCCCAGCACCGCGCAACTGACGGTGAACGCCAGCGTCAGCGCCAGGCCTTTGGCCAACACCTGCCAGTAGGAAAGGACCACCCAGAAATCCAGCTGCATCTTCTTCTCCTCAGCGCGCGAGCGCAGTGTCCTGGCGCCGCTCGAGCCACTGCACCAGCTGCGCGATGGGCAGCGAGAGGGCGAAGTAGATCAGGGCGATCAGCGAGTAAGTTTCGAGTGGGCGATACGCTTCGGTGGCAATGCTTTTGCCGACGTACATCAGGTCTGCGACCGCCACGATGGCCACCAACGCGCTTTGCTGGAGAATCGAAATGCCGTTGGTCATCAGTACTGGCAGCGCGGTGCGCACGGCTTGCGGCAGAATCACGTACAGCGTGCGCTGCCACGGGCGCAGGCCCAGCGCAACACAGGCATCCAGATGTTCGCGCGGCACTGCCTGCACCCCGGCCCGATAGGCTTCGGCGTTGAACGCAGTGAGGTTCAGCCCCAGGGCCAAAACGCCCATGGTGATCGGGTCGATGAACACGTTGAACAGCATCGGCAAGCAGTAGAAGAACCAGACGATCTGCAACAACGCCGGCGTGCAGCGGAAGAACTCGATGAACAACTGGGCGGGCCAGCGGATGAAAAACCAGCGGCTCAGGGTCAGCAGGCACAAGCCGAAACCGAGTATCAGCCCCTCCACATTCGACACCAGCGCCAGCTGCAGGGTGACCTTGAGGCCCTCCCACAGGGCACCGAAGTTTCCAGTCAGAAAATGGAAATCAAATTGATAATTCATGGTCGTACCCCTCAGCCCAGGTGCAGGACTTTTTCGAGGAATTCGCGGGTGCGCGGCTCCTTCGGCTGAGTGAAGATCTGCGCGGGAGGCCCCTGTTCGACAACCTTTCCGTTGGCGCAGAACACCACCCGCGAGGCGATGTTTTTGGCGAAATGCATGTCGTGGGTGACGATGATCATGGCCATCTTCTCCTCGGCCAATTGCATCATCACGTTCTGCACTTCGGTGACCATTTCCGGGTCGAGCGCCGAAGTCACCTCGTCAAACAGCATCAGCTTCGGTTCAAGCATCAAGGCGCGGGCAATAGCGACACGCTGCTTTTGCCCGCCGGAGAGCTGGCTTGGATACGCATTGAGCTTGCTTTCCAGACCCAATCGCGCCAGGAAAATCCGTGCTTTCTCGGTAGCCTGGGCCTTGGACAGCCCGTGAACTTTCATGGGCGCCAGAATCAGGTTGCTCAAGACCGACAGATGCGGGAACAGCGTGTAGTGCTGGAACACCATGCCGACCTGGGTTTGCAAGCGCACATCCAGTGGTTTGCCCTGGTTTCTCGCGTTGCCATCGATGTAAGGCTGGCCCTGGAAGTTGATCGTCCCGCCCTGGATGCTTTCCAGCCCCATCATGACCCGCAGCAACGAACTCTTGCCGCTGCCGCTGGGACCGATGATTACCAGCCGATCGTCGGCGCGCATATCCAGGCTCAAATGGTCCATGACCACCAACCCTTCGCCATAGGATTTGTAAACATCGCGCAGCTGGATGAAGTCGCCGCCAGCCGAATCGGGGACGAACGATGCCTGTGGCTGGGCGGCCACCAGTAAAGGAGCTGTCATAGGGGGTCTCCAGGAGAGCGGCGGTTACCGGCCGCTCTCGGGAATCAGCGAAATTACTTGGATGTTTTTTCGTCGGCGTTCGCGAGGATGGAAGCCTTGTCGACCAGGGCGGCGATTTCGCCTGTCTCGCGACGCTGGGTGAGGTAGATGTTCAGCACTTGCAGGTCTGACTGCGACGCGTCACGGTTCAGTCCGAACGCGACGCCCTGCTTGGCCAAGGCCGGGGCCGGCATTATTTCCTTGGTCCAGTCCGGGTTGGCGACGGCGAACAAATGGTTGGTGTCACTGGCATCGACCAGCACGTCGGCGCGGCGGGACATCACCGCCAGTCGAGTCTCGTCCATCCCGGGTAAACGCATGACCGAGCCATTCTTCACCACCGCACTGATCGCCTTGTCGGCGGCCGTGCCGGACATCACTGCAAACGACACGCCCGGCTTGTCGTAGTCGGCGATGGCATTGCCCGCCGTGGCCAGTTTTGGATTGTCTTTATGGGTGAGCAACGAGATCTGGTAGTCGGTCGCCGGGACCGAGAAGCTGACGGCCATGGCCCGTTCCGGGGTCTGGTTCAATGCCATCGCCAGATCCCATTTGCCACCTTGCAGACCCGCAACCAGGTTGTCCCAGTTGGTGTCAACGAACTCCACCTTGACCTTCAGCACCTTCTCGCCGAAGTCCCGACACAAATCCACGAAGTAGCCGCTGTACTGACCGGAACGGGCATCACGCATCACATAGGGCGCCGCCACCGCAGCGCCGCAACGCAGCACGCCGGCCTTTTGCACGCCTTGCCAAAGTGACGGATCAGCGGCCTGCGCTGGAGCCTGGCTCAATAGCGCACCGATGGCGATGGCACAGAGGAGCATGTTGCGGGCGGAGCGAGAGAATAACCGAGCCATTTTGAACCTCACCGTTATGTAGTTGTTCTTGGGCAGAAAGGTACAAGCGTGTAGCAATGTGCGCCATCATGTGTGCAGCGCTGTATGCAGATTAGTTTTGAACGAATTGAGCTGTCAACAGACTTGCGCGGATTTTTTCAGGAAAGTGACTGAGCGGTCGGACGACCGCTCGAAGTGTCGAAACCGTCAGGCGGTTTGCTGTACGGCTTGCAGGAAGTGATCGAGGATCAGGCTTTGGCGGCGGCTTTTGGCGGTCACAATGGCCAGGGGCGCATCGAAATGGAACCGTTGCGGCGCGATGGCTTTCATCATGCCCTTCTCCACCCACGCGGCCGCATAATGGTCGGGGAGGAAGCCGATGTAACTCCCGGTGAGGATCAAAAAAGCGATGCCTTCACGGTCGGTGGCAGTGGCGGCGCAATCGAGCAAGTGGTGCAAACCGATGGCTTCGGCGGTCATGCGAAAACTCGGCACCACGGCATCCACATGGCGCAAATCATCGGTGGACACCGTGTCGGCGCAGGCGAACAACGGATGCTCATGGCTGCAATACAAGTACGACCGCTCTTCATAAAGCAGGTTGTACTCAAGGCCTGAAAGCGGCGTAATCAAAGGGACTACCCCGACATGCAGACGACCGTCCAATACCCCGCGTTCGATCTCGGCCGGCGTGCTCATGCTCAAATTCACCGTCACCCCCTCGCCTTGGCTGCGCAGTGATTTCAAGGCCCGGGTGATGCGCATCTTCGGCTGGGTGACCAAATTATTGATGATCCCGATATTCAAGTCCCCCCGCAGTTGGCTGTGCAACTGGTTCACCTCGGTTCGAAACCCCTCGATGGCCACCAGCACCGCCTCGCTGGAACGAAGCACCTCACGTCCCTCATCCGTCAACGCGAAGCCGGCACGTCCACGCTGGCACAAGCGGACTCCCAGACGTTTTTCCAGATCGGCCATATGCACGCTGATTGCAGAGCGGCTGATCCCGAGCGAGGTTTCCGCCGCCGAGAAACTCCCGCACTGCACCACGGTTTTGAAGAGTCGTAACAATCTGAGGTCAAAGTCACTGACCTGGCTGAGGGGGATTTTCTGACTCATAGGTGAATTTTCCTGAACGTAAACATTTAACGATTCAGATTTATATCACCCATTGGCTCAGGGCATGCTCTGTTAAATCCGGTCATCGATTGCTCTTGTAGCAGCTGCTACGGGAGTGCGTCGTGGCAGCTCAAAGGCATAAACACTCGCAGGCGCTACATCGGTAATTTGTATTCAAATGCCAGCTTTATAATATTTTACCGATCCAGGGGTGATCCCTAGTCTTGACCCAAGAAATGGCAGGCCACAACCGACCTGATTCCAACTTCGATGGGTATAGAGATGACCACTGAAAAAACAAAAATAGATACGCTGATTGTGGGCGCCGGTCAGGCTGGCGTGGCCATGAGTGAACACCTGAGCAAACTCGGCGTGCCTCACCTCGTACTGGAGCGCAGCCGCATCGCCGAGCGCTGGCGCAGCGGTCGTTGGGATTCGCTGGTGGCCAACGGCCCGGCCTGGCACGATCGGTTTCCGGGCCTTGAGTTCGACGATCTCAGCCCCGACAGCTTTGCCCCGAAAGAACGGGTAGCGGATTACTTCGAAGCCTACGCGAAGAAGTTCAACGCCCCCATCCGCACCGGCGTGGACGTGAAGAAAGTCGAGCGCAATGTCGGTCGTCCAGGCTTCACCATTGAAACCTCCGAAGGCGTGATCGAGGCCAACCGCGTAGTGGCCGCCACCGGACCTTTCCAGCGCCCGGTTATTCCGCCGATCGCGCCGAAAGATCAGCCATTCACCCAGATCCACTCCGCCGAATACCGCAACCCGCAGCAATTGCCAGAGGGCGCTGTGCTGGTGGTGGGCGCCGGCTCGTCCGGGGTGCAGATCGCCGATGAATTACAGAGTGCCGGCAAGCAGGTTTACCTCTCGGTGGGTGCGCACGATCGCCCTCCTCGCGCCTATCGCAACCGTGATTTCTGCTGGTGGCTGGGCGTGCTCGGCGAGTGGGATCAGGCCGCGATGAAACCCGGCCGGGAACACGTGACCATCGCGGTGAGCGGCGCGCATGGCGGCCGCACGGTGGACTTCCGTGGGCTGGCCCATCGCGGAATGACGCTGGTGGGTCTGACCCAATCGTTCAATGGCAGCGTGGCGACGTTCCAGCCCAACCTTGCCGACAACCTGGCACGCGGCGATGAGAACTATCTGGCGCTGCTCAATGCCGCCGACGCCTACGTCGAGCGCAATGGCCTGGACCTGCCGGAAGAACCTGAGGCGCGGCATACCTTCCCGGATCCGGATTGCGTCACTAACCCGATTCTTGAACTCGACCTGGCCAAGGCTGGCGTGACGTCGATCATCTGGGCCACCGGGTTTGCCACGGATTACAGCTGGCTGAAGGTCAACGCGTTCGACGACAACGGCAAGCCGCAGCATCAGCGCGGAGTGTCGAGCGAGCCTGGGGTGTATTTCCTCGGCCTGCCGTGGCAGTCCCGTCGCGGCTCTTCGTTCATCTGGGGTGTTTGGCACGACGCCAAGTACGTGGCTGATCAGATCGCCATTCAGCGCTCATACCACGACTACCGCGATGCCCTGCAACGCGAAGCTGAAACCGCCCCCGTCGCGCATAAAACCACCGTCAGCGCTTAACGAATAGTTCTTCAGGAGCCTCAGATGTCCACGCCAACCCATACCCGTATTCGCATGTTCAACACCAAGGAAACCTACCCGAACCAGAGCCTGGACAATGACCTGTGCCAGGCCGTGCGGGCCGGCAACACCGTTTATGTTCGCGGTCAGGTCGGCACCGATTTCGAAGGCAACCTGGTGGGCCTCGGCGACCCGCGCGCGCAAACCGAGCAAGCCATGCGCAACGTCAAACAGTTGCTGGAAGAAGCTGGCAGCGACCTCAGCCACATCGTCAAAACCACCACTTACTTGATTGACCCGCGTTACCGCGAGCCGGTTTATCGGGAAGTGGGCAAGTGGCTCAAAGGGGTGTTTCCGATTTCCACCGGGTTGGTGGTGTCGGCACTGGGGCAGCCGCAGTGGCTGATGGAGATTGATGTGATTGCGGTGATTCCTGAGTAAGCAGGTAGACCGAGTCGCGGCTTTCGCGAGCAAGCTTCGCTCCTACAGTAGATCGCTGTTTCATGAACGACCCTGATCATCTGTAGGAGCGAAGCTTGCTCGCGAAGACGCCCGCACAGACAACAACTTTGCCAAGGCCAACCAAGGAGCAAAACCATGACCTTCTCCATCGCCGCCCGTTGCCCCGAAACCGGTCAGTTCGGCATTGCCATCAGTTCCTCAAGCATCGCCGTCGGCGCCCGCTGCCCCTGGCTATTGCCCGGTGTCGGCGCGGTCTCCACACAAAACATCACCCTGCCATCCCTCGGCCCGGAAACCCTCGCCCTCATGGAACAAGGCCTCGCACCTGCCGAGGCTCTGGACAAGGCATTGACCCGCAACGGCTACAGCCAATACCGACAAATCACGGCGATTGACCACCTCGGCCGCACCGCGTATTTCAGCGGTTCAGAAACCCTGGGCAACCACAATGCCGTGTCGGGCGAGCAATGCGTGGCCGCCGGCAACATGCTCGCGGACCGAGCCGTGATCGAGGCCATGGTCGAGGCGTACGAACATGGCGAGGGCCAACTGACCGACCGCTTGCTCACCGCGATGAAAGCGGCGGTGGTCGCAGGCGGTGAAGCCGGGCCGGTGCATTCGGCTGCCGTTATAGTGGTCGGCGAACTGACCTGGCCGATCATCAACCTGCGGGTCGATTGGGCCGATGAAGATCCGATAGGTAAATTGGAGCAGTTGTGGGACGCCTATCGCCCACAGGTCAAGGACTACATCGACCGCGCCCTCACCCCCGACAAATCCCCTGGCTACGGTGTCGCCGGAGACGACCGATGAGCAGCAGCCGCGATTTGCTTGAAGCCTTGGTGGCGTTCGACACCACCAGCCGCGAATCAAATCTGCAGCTGATCGAGTTCGTCCGCGACTACCTCGCCCGCTTCGAGGTGCCTTGCGAACTGATCTACAACGACGAGCGCAGCAAGGCCAATCTGTTCGCCACCATTGGCCCGGCGGATCAGCCGGGCATCGTGTTGTCGGGGCACACCGATGTGGTGCCCGTCGACGGCCAGCCGTGGACCGTCGCGCCATTCCAGCTCACCGAACGCGACGGCAACCTGTACGGTCGCGGCACCGCGGACATGAAAGGCTACATCGCCTGTGTACTCGCCCTGGTGCCGTCACTGGTGAAGGCCTCGTTGCGACTGCCGGTGCACATCGCGCTGTCCTACGATGAGGAAGTCGGCTGTCTCGGCGTTCGTTCGCTTTTGAAAGCCCTCGAACAGCGCCCGGTCAAACCGATGCTCTGCATCATTGGCGAACCGACCGAGCTCAAACCGGTGCTCGGCCACAAGGGCAAGCTGGCGATGCGCTGCGACATTCATGGCGAAGCCTGCCATTCGGCGTACGCGCCGCTCGGGGTCAATGCGATTGAATACGCCGCCGAACTGATCGGCGAACTGGGGCGGATTGGCCACAGGCTCAAGGCACCGGAGCATCACGACGCCCGTTTCGATCCGCCGTTCAGCACCGTGCAAACCGGCATGATTTCCGGCGGCAAAGCCTTGAACATCGTCCCCGCCGATTGCCGCTTTGACTTTGAAATCCGCGCCCTGCCCTCACAAGACCCTGGCCTCGTTGCGCAGGAATTGCAGACCTACGCCGAGCAACAAGTGCTACCGCGCATGCGCGCCGTGAGTGATCAGAGTGAAATCCGCTTCAGTGAATTGTCGGCCTATCCCGGTTTGGCGACCGATGCGCACAGCGAAGCCGCTGAGCTGATCACGGCATTTTCCGGTTCTGGGGAGTTCGGTACGGTGGCATTTGGCACCGAGGGCGGTCTGTTTGACGCGGCGGGAATTGCGACAGTGGTGTGCGGTCCGGGCAGCATGGATCAGGGTCATAAGCCGGACGAATTTGTCAGCCTCGAACAACTAAACGGCTGCGACCAAATGCTGCAACGAATGCTGTTATCAATCAGCCGCTGATGGTTGGCCCGACGCTCAGGTATACAGTCGGGCCAGTTCTTCCTGGCAGTAATCCACGAACAGCTGTACCGGTTTGGTCAGCTGCGACCTTCTCAACCATGCCGCCGACAGACCCGAACCGGTCACGGTTTCGGCCAGCGGTATGCACACGACTTTCTGCCCGTCATAGGTGTATTCGGAAAACGGTTTGGTGACCAGAATCGAAAAACCAAAACCGCGCCCGACCATCCCTCGCACCATCTCGATCGAAGGCGAGCTGAACACGATGTGTGGCGTCAGTCCGCGCTCTTCAAAAATGCTCACGAAGTAGGTCCGGCTCGGCACCACGTCCAGCAATATCATCGGCTCCAGCACCAGGTCATTCAGCGACACTTTCGCCTGTTGCGCGAAGCGGTGATCCGCCGGCAACAAGGCGTAAGGCTGTTGCGGCGGCATCAGCGGCACTGTCTCAATCGTGCTGTCCAGATCGTGTTCGAACAGCATCGCCAGGTCGATGCTGCCGGCGGTCAGTGCCTGCACCAGTTCCTGCTGTTCGCCATCGCGAATGCGGATCTCCACACCTGGCCAACGCTCCTTGAAACCAGCGATCAAACGCGGCAGGTACAGCGGCGCCACCGTTTCAAAACAGCCAATATCGATCTGCCCCGCGACCACGTCGTTGTCCGCCAGCGCGTTCTGCTCGAACTCATGCGCGACCCGCAGCAGCTCCAGCGCCTTGCGATAAAACCGCGACCCACTCGGCGTCAGCGAAACACCCTGGGCGTGATGCCGGATAAACAGCTGCACGCCAAAACTTTCTTCAAGGTGCTTGATCGCCGTCGACACCGACGGCTGCGCGATATAAAGCTTGCGCGAAGCCTCCGCCACGCTGCCGCAATCGGCGGTGGTGACGAAATACTTGAGCTGTCGCAGGTTGTAAGCGGCCATGCAGACCTCCAGAGAACACAACATTGTAGGAGCGAGGCTTGCCCGCGAAGACGCGCTGACATTCAACATCGTTGTCGGCTGATACGCCGCCTTCGCGGGCAAGCCTCGCTCCTACAGGTATCGGGTCGACGCGCGATTCTGTGGCGGCGCAGCCGCCGTAAAACCGGGCACACGATCAAGGCTGAACATACCCGACACACCCAAACCCCGGGCATATATTTTTTAAGGTTTGAAGCAACAAACTTACTAATTTATCTATCCCGACGCATTGCACATCATCGCTCCAACAAGAAAAGCGTCGCTCGCGCGGCGCTCACCGAAGTACGTCCACGTACTCATCCTTGCCTTGGAGTTCACCATGTCCACCGCAGCAACACCCTCCGCTCCGCTCATCGAAAAACACACGATTGGATACGTCCCCCCGGAAGATCGCCACGGAAAGGTAAGAGACCTGTTCACCCTCTGGTTCGGCGGCAACATCGCGCCGCTGCCCATCGTCACCGGCGCCCTCGGCGTGCAGCTGTTCCAACTGAACCTGGTGTGGGGCATCGTCGCCATTCTGGTCGGCCACCTGGTCGGCGGCGTGCTGATGGCCCTGCACTCGGCGCAAGGCCCGCAGATGGGCATTCCACAAATGATCCAGAGCCGCGCCCAGTTCGGCTCCCTCGGCGCCCTGCTGGTGGTGCTGATCGCCGGCATCATGTACATCGGCTTCTTCGCCTCCAACATCGTCCTCGCCGGCAAGTCCCTGCACGGCGTGGTCGACAGCGTGCCGGTGCCAGTGGGCATCGTCATCGGCGCGCTCGGGTCGGGCATCATCGGCATCATCGGCTACCGCTTCATCCACGTGCTCAACCGCATCGGCACCTGGGTGCTGGGCATCGGCATCGTGCTGGGCTTCGGCTACATCCTCACCCACGTACAGACCGCCGACTTCCTCACCCGTGGCAGCTTCAACATCTCCGGTTGGCTGGCCACCGTATCGTTGGCCGCGCTCTGGCAAATCGCCTTCGCCCCTTACGTGTCCGACTACTCGCGCTACCTGCCGAAAGACGTGCCCGTCGCCGCCACGTTCTGGACCACTTACCTCGGCTCGGCACTCGGCTCCAGCCTGTCGTTCATCTTCGGCGCCGTCGCAGTCCTCGCCACTCCCGTCGGCATGGACACCATGGACGCGGTCAAACTCGCCACCGGCTCCATCGGCCCATTGATGCTCGTGCTGTTCCTGCTCAGCGTCATCAGCCACAACGCCCTCAACCTCTACGGCGCCGTGCTGTCGCTGATCACCCTGGTACAAACCTTCGTCTACCGCTGGATCCCCACCGCCAAGAGCCGCGCCGTCCTCTCGGTCATCGTCCTCGCCGGCTGCTGCTTCGCCGCCGTCGGCGCCTCCGCCGACTTCATCGGCCACTTCGTCGACATGGTGTTGGTGTTGCTCGTGGTGCTGGTGCCCTGGACCGCGATCAACCTGATCGACTTCTATGCCATTCATAAAGGTCAGTACGACATTGATTCGATCTTCCAGGTCGATGGCGGGATCTATGGCCGATACAACCCGCAGGCGTTGTTGGCGTATGCGATAGGGATTGCGGTGCAGATTCCGTTCATGAACACACCGCTGTACGTCGGGCCGATCTCGGCGCACATCAATGGGGCGGATTTGTCCTGGGTGGTGGGGTTGTTGGTGACTTCGCCGTTGTACTGGTGGTTGGCGAATCGTGACACGGCTTACAGACGTCGGCTGTCTACCGGAAAACTGGCCAACAGCCTCTAACCCTGTAGGAGCCAGGCTTGCCGGCGAAGACATCCTCAAATACGCCATCGCCGGCAAGCCATTCCTCTGGAGCTGCCGAAGGCTGCGATTTTTTGATCTTCAGCGCCGAAAGCCGGACTCAGCCCAACAGATGGGCAAAGCGTGAATACTCGCCCCCCGGATTCAGGCATCATCGGTTATCGTTTTATCGACAGGGCTCAGCTAGCTCGTAGCTTTAAGTATGCGGACCGCACGTTCGGAGAAGTAATGTGATCAGCGCGAGTAAACCTGAATATTCGTTCGCACGGTGCAAAGAGCCGGGCGAGTTTGGTGTGACATCTGTCGTTTTGATTGGATTGGTCAGCACCGAGGGTGATGCGCTCTACCTGCTTATCAGATACGTCGACTACGAGACAGGCGTGGTAGAGGGTGATCACATTTATCATTCACTTGAAGAAGCGTTCGAGTCGACCCGTTCAGATTATGGGATTGGCCCAGGAGACTGGCGGAGTTTATCTGAGACAGAAATTGCTGTCGTAGATGCCCAAATCAGCTAACACCGAAATACTGGGGCAGACCACAATTTCAGAAACCGTTGACCGGAAAGACCGTGGTCCGATCAAGGCTACAATTTGGACATCCCCCCCACTGGAAAAGCTTGATGAGACAACGATTCCTTATACGTTTGATGTTCGAATGGGGTGGCGGGGTTCTGTGGTGCGGGAACGAAGCCGCACGCGAACAGTTTTCGGTAGGCCCAATTGAAGATCGACTGGCGCTTACTGACAAAACCCGAACGTGTCTGGACGAAATGACACATTGGCATGACACGTCCCTGAATTGGGACTACCCACCAGATCCCGGCCCTTGGGAAATGGAAGAGTACGAACGGTTTGATTCTGCCGCGAACGCTCTGCTCACGATTATCCAAACCGAACTTGGACCTGAGTATGAAGTGATTTATGAAAAATTATGAGGCAGACCATGATTTCAGAAACCCCTGAATGGAAAAATCGTGGACTGTCCAAAATTCAAATGCAAACTCGATCCGCGTAGGAGCTGCCGATGGCTGCGATCTTTTGATCCTGTCGCCAAGTCCCGGAATGGTCGGCATTCACTACGAACGCAACACCCCCATCGCCCGCCGATACTTCTCCACGCGCTCCAGATCGTCCCAGGACGGCTGCGCAATCCGCGACAAGTCGCTGTTCTCTTCCAGATCAGCCAGCTTCACCACCCGCCCGATCGGGTTCTTCGCCGCGCGCTCGACGAACGCCTCGTAGGACTCGCCCGGCACCTTGGTCACCGACGCAATCGCCGTCAGCACCGCTTCGCTGAAGCCTTCCTTGCGCAGATCGTCAAGGCTGACGCCGCAGTCCTCGACCACGTCATGCAGTACCGCGACGATGCGCTCTTCCAGCGTGTTCACCCGCAGCATGACTTTCAGCGGATGCAGGATGTAAGGCGCCCCGCCCTTGTCCACCTGCCCTTCATGCGCCGCGGCGGCGATGGCAATGGCGCGTTCCAGTGACTGACTCATGGGATTCTCCTCGGGTTAAATGCCGTAACGGCGCGGCCAGGATTTTGAAGTCTGCAAAATATGTAGGAATCTGCCCTTTGTGGCGAGGGAGCTTGCTCCCGCTGGGCTGCGAAGCAACCCCAAACCCTGATAGCCCGTTTCCTCAGACACACCACACCACCCGGCTTTACTGCGTTTGCGCCATAGAGTGGGGGAAAACCACTTTGCGAAATGACCGTCCGAGCGTCCTACACTCCGGTTGCGGCTACCAAAATCGCTGCCTAGAGTGGGGCTGTCGCTGACATCAGTTGGCGATAGGGTTTCGCAGCCCTTAAGATTGACACCTTGTTCCGTCAGGCACGGCCGACTCCCGGCTGCGTATCGTTTTATGGCGGTTGTGCGTGGGAGACCTTCGGGTCTGCCGGGTCCTGGTGTTAATCCTCCGGTCTGCGAACCCGCGCATAGCTGCCACCCATTTTGTTTCGCAGCAGAACGGTGGCAATTCTACTTTTATTAGGATTAACACCATGACGACGCAAAACCCGCTCCGCCACTACAGCCCAATGTCCCACTTCGCCACCGACCACCCCGTCCTCCTCATCGACGCCGACGCTCCGATACGCGAACTCCACAGTTGCCTCAGCGAACGCCTCAACGCCGTCCTCAAATACCTCAACCTCATGGCCTGCACCAGCCTCCCCGACTACGCCGAACACGACATCAACACCGTCACCAACATCGCGCGGATCATGGTCCAGGATGTGAGTGATGTGTTTCGGGTGATTGAGCAGCGTGGGTTCGATACGCCCAAGGGGCAGTGATTAAATTTCAGTCGTAGAAAAACCGCATTACTGCGGTTTTTCTGCTTCCTGCTCCGACTCTGACAACAACAATCAGTAAACCTGTACCCGCCACAACTCCCGCGACGAAGAACCCGCCGACATCGGCAGCCGCCCATGCAACGTCCGATAGTTATCAATCAGCACCAGATCCCCCTCACTCCATTGATGAGCAATCAAACACTCCGGGTCATAAACCAGCGCATTGACCTGTTCCAGCAACGCCTGTTGAGCCTGCTCGTCATGGTCCTGCACTGACTGGCTCAAGGTCTGCAATGTCGAGTCGGTGCCCTCTTGGTAGCGCAGGATGAGCTCGCCGCTGCGGGGGTGGTGGTCCACCAGGCTGTACATGCGCGGCGAGCCGCCGAAGTAGGTCATTTTGGTGTAGTAGGTGATGTTCACGCCCTGCCATTGTCGGGCGACTTGCTGCCCGACTTTGCGCAGTACGTTGCGGCTGTCGACGATGGTGGTCTGGCCCTCGCCCGGCTGCGGCGCGGTCTTGCAGTACAGCATGAATTTGCTGGCGCAGAATTTCGGGTTGCGTTGAACTTGTGCGTCGCTGTCGGGCAGCATGTTCAGGTCCCAGTGCAACGGTGTTTTCTCCAGCGAATGCACCACGCCTTGGGGTTTGTCCGCAGGCTTGACCACGTGGACGGCACCGAAGGCCCATTCGTAGAGCGTGCCGAAGCGTTCGCAGCTGCGAGCAAAGCTATCCTGGTCGTCGAAACGGCAACCTTTGAGGCAGACGAAACCGAAGGTTTCCACCAGGGCTTCCAGCAGGCCGGTGGACAGTCGTTCAAAACCCAGCCCCAACGGGTCTCGCACCACCAGGCCAAACAGCGGAAGTTTTTGCAGTTCGTACTCGAAGCCTTGGGCCTGCAGGTTTTCTGCTTGATGGTAGAGCCATGGCCGCCCCTCATAGGTGACCAGCACATGGTGGTCGAGGTCGACCTGAGCGCGGGCGCGAAGGGTTTGGCCGCCATCCAGGTTGCACACCGGCACGGCATGCCAAGGGCTGTCCGCGCGGGTCAGCCCTTCGGCCAGGCCGAAGGTGAATTTGGGGCCGGCATTGTTATATTGATGGACCGACAAGCGAATGTCATCGCCGAAGAAACGGTCCACTGCCGCGTTCAATGCCTGCCCGCGATACATCATTTGATAGGCTTTGAAGTTGATTTGTTGCAGGTACTCGTCCTCGCTCTGCCCTTCTTCGCGGCACAGACGCAGGTCGTTGTAGAGGTGACTGCAGAGGTCGTCATGCGCCCGGCTGAGGGATTCATCGTCGCGGCTCTGCTCGATCAGTTCGCCAAGGTTTTTCCACGGCAAACGGGCCTGCTTGATCAGGCTGGCGCGAACCGACTCGGCACTTTGGGCCTGGGGAAACAGGTCTTCCATGCTGACCCACTCAATCGTGTGGGTGGTGCACAGTTCACGCAACGCCCGGTTGTAGGCGGCGCGAACGTCGTCGGCCACGCCGACGATGTCATTGAAGGTCGTGCCGTCGCTGAGGATCGACACCACGCAGCCCGGTGCGTGCAACGCGGCGATGGCTTGGCCGAGTTGGTCGAGGCGCTCGATGGCCATGACCTCGCCGTAGTCCGGCAGCACGCCGAAAGTCTGGTCGCTGGCGTTTGGCGACTTGCAGGGAAAGCCTGGCAAAACCAGACGCACTGGCAAGCCCTGATCGAAGCAGTGCCCCAATCGAAGCGCCAGGTGTGCCCTGCCTTGTGTGTCGAAACAATCATCCGTGCCTTTGAGCAGATAACCGGCCAGCAAATCGCTGACGGCAGCGATCCAGACGTCTCTATGTTCCATAGAACAACTTCCTTGAGGGTGTGTGTATCAATAGGATTTGACGGTGTCGCCATGCTCGGTGAACGCATGCGCAGCCCCGCAGGCTTGCCGCAAACTGCGCAGCAATTCGGCCGGGTGTTCACAGCACAGGTTCGGGGCCTGGGCCTGCAAGTCAGGTGTCAGGCCATAGCCCCAAGTGACCGCCGCCGAGTGCATGCCTGCGGCACGCGCGGTTTGCAGATCGATCTCCGTGTCACCGACGAACAAGCAGTGGTGCGGATCAACCGACAACCGCCGGGCGGCTTCCCATGCCACATCCGGCTGAGGCTTGAGCGCCCTGCCCGCGCGATGCCCCAGAATCGTCCCGAAGGTATTCTGTGGAAGCAGTGCATCGGCGACTTGCCGGGCCATTTTGTCAGCCTTGTTGGTGACGATAGCTAGCGGCACTTCCAACCGGCGACAGCCTTCGAGCAATTCCAATACGCCGCTGAATGGCCGGGAAAATTGAACCAGGTTGTTTTGGTAGAGCGCTACATAGCGCTGGTGCATGGCGAGCGCATCAGCGACACCAAACTGCGTGGCAACTCGCTCGATCATCGCCGTGGTGCCGCCGCCGATATACCCGCACACTATTTCCGTGGTCAGCGCCGGGCAACCGTGTTCGAGCAGCACTTGGTTCAAGCACCAGGTGATGTCGGGCAAGGTGTCGACCAGAGTCCCGTCCAAATCGAAGAGTACGGCTTCGACCCGTAACCGAGACGTCATCATTGAGCACTGGCGTAGTGACAAGGACGCCCCTTGCGGAACACCAGGCGGTGATAGCGCTCATCGACATTGCTGCGTTTTTCGAGGGTGACCACACCCCGTCGCTTGATGGCCACCGAATGCCAGGGCGTACGCCACAGGTCACTGGTTGGCACCAACCGGATACCGATCTTCGTCGAGACCGCCAACTGCGGGTGAATCGACAAGCGCAGGCAATGCGGGTAACGCGCCTGCAACAGCGCCCCCCAGGCTTCACTGCGCTGGATCACCCGCTGCGAGGCCGGTTTGGCGACCTTCTTCACCGCGTTGAGGCTCATGCCAGCGAATACTTTCAGTCCCGAGTAATCCTCGGAAAGAAAGCGATGGATGCCGCAGTACATCAACATCATGTGCGGATCATCCTTGAAGCGCTGCTGCAACAAGATCAATGACTGACCGTGCTCGATCATCATCTCTTCACGCATGGCGTCCAGACAATCCAGCTGTGGGTAGGCATCCTGGAGGTCGAAATGGGCGAACGTGCCGGGATAGTGCTGTTCGGCGTAGTCCTGGATAGCGTCGGTGTAGGCCTTAACGTCCGCATCGGGAACATGCACCAAGTCAGAGAACACATAGCCATCGGAGCAGATATGAATCAGCGCGCCCGGTGCGTAGATCTCCTGGATCTCCTTGCACAGGCGATGTAACTCGTCGATGGCATGATGTTCCGCAAGATCAGGCAGATGGCTGAGGGTTTTCTTGCGGCTGGGCGACTTGCCGGGAAAGGCTGGCAAGACCATTTCAATCTTGCGACCGCTCTCGACCGCCTGCATGACCTTGGTCAGATGGGGTTCCAGCACCTGCGACGACAGTTCGTGATCCTGCCCCGGGGCGAGGCTACGACGGCGAAACAGGCATTCAAGGATTTGCTCGGCAATGTTCATGTGTGGGGTGTTCTGATGCTCGTGCACCAGCTGACCGCACACCTGTTGAGCAACGGTGTTTGAACCTTGCATAGACAATCCTTTGTGTGGTGAACAACGGCCATCTTTTGGCCATCAGCAGATATCCCTTACCTGCGGGCGGCTAAATTCCTACAAGTTGTGAGGACTGTCAATCGTGGCAATCCGGAATATTACGGCACCGAAATCATCGAAAAACCCTCACACAGGCTCATGCAACGTCCAGGCTGGCAAGGCCATACTGCGGCCACACAAGTGTGTCTGGTCCTGATTCCAGTACGCTCCCCTGAAAAATAGATCGGAAGGTGTGAACCTTGTTCAGGATGGGACAAACCAGACAAATAAATCCGCCTCCTTTTCTCTTGGAAATAAATATATCCACCCTTTTTTCTCACTACCGCCAACGAAGTTCAATGGCATCCAGAATAACTTGCAACTTCACCGGATCAGCAGCACCACCAAAGTAGTATTCATTACCGCCAAAACCCTTGAGGTCCTCGGAAATTCCCTTCCAATAAAGCACATAATAAACATCATCCAAAACTTCTTCCAAGGCGCCGCCATCTTGAAATGTTGACACGCGAATATATGGACCATAAATCTCATCCAACTGGACCAAAATTCGCTCACCAGTTTTTGAGTCAATCATCTCATCAGTCCCATTTAATACTATCAAACCATTCTAACTCCGCTTTCTTTTATAAACGGGGACAGACCACGTTTTCCACTATAGCCACCTCCAACCTACTCCTAAGAAATTTTAGATCTAGAGTCTCTGTACCATATAAATCGTAAACACTAGTCATTTTGGAATCACCATGCTTGGTGCGCGACTCATCGCCGCCTCGGATGTTTTGTAGATCATATAGTTTACTTCACGACCACTTTGAGAACTCATAGGAACAAAAAAGGAGCCAGAACAAAAAAGGGGACGTCCACTAGCCGATCTCGACTCAAGGCTAATGGGTGCCCCCTTTTTTACAACCTCTGCAAACTAATCAATAAAAAATTCCGCCTTCAACTTCCCTACAACTTCACGCATAACGACAAGCGGACAAGCACTACCTTGAGAATAGATGCTACATAAAGCCATATCTTCTGGATAACCAAAATCCGCATAAACCTCCTGAAGTCTATCAATCTTGCGCTCATCACTATCGCCTGACAAATCAATACACAGTAAAAAAGCCAAACGCCACTTATCCATATCAGCGACATCATCTGATATTTTTATTTGTTTTGAGACAACCCCAAGCAACTCATCATCACTTAGATACCTTCCTCCTGCGAGAACAGCAACATCCTCACTCTCACTACCGTTCAGAAGCTGACTGAAAGCATATTCAATAATATCTTCTCGCCCAACCCAACCTTTACCAAACCCTAACAAAATGGTTGACCACTCCATCAAACCTAAACTGATCAAGCACTTTAATGGATTCATTATCCCCTCCTACTTCTTCGGAATTTGGTTAGGAAATCCAGTGACTTTTCCGCCCGGAATAAAACGTCGATGAGTGACATCTCCTTCATCAACAATCCATTCGAAAACCCCTTCAACACCATTATTACTACCTTCAATTTGACTGAGTTCAGACTCTCTAATCACCACACCACCAGGGCCTTTGGTGGGTATTACAAATTTAGTAGCATCACCAGCATAATTATCAATAATGTCATTAAATCCATGCTGACCATCAGGAATTTTGTTTGGGAAAACGGGGACAGACCACGATTAAATTGAAGGAGCATTATCCAGCCCCTCGATAAATGTGGTCTGTCCCCGCTTTCGTTCCAATTAATGAT